>JAKBNS010000064.1 GCA_021830925.1 Pseudomonadota bacterium
ACGTCGAGCAAGCGCTGCATCTTCCCCGGTACTGGCTCGACGGCGAGCGGGCCGAAGGCCGCCCCGTCAGCCCGCGCCATGCGACCCTGCTCGAACGCTTCGACGCCCTCACGCCGAGCCAGCAGATCGAGTTCCTGGATCTGCTCGACCGCGTGCGCAGGCGGAACGAGGAGATCTATCAGCACCTGCAACGCAAACCGCAGGCTCCGGTCGAGCCGGGATGAATCCACGTCGCCGGCTGACGAGGGTTCCGGACCACGGCCGCGGGGCGGCTCAATAGGACGGTTTCGCCGGCTTTTCGGCGCGGCGTTGCTCTATCGGACAATTCGCCGCGCCACCGGTCTTCTGCTGGCTTTCGTGGGTCAGCTGTTCGAGCTGCCAGCAGAATCCGGAGTACAAGGCGCGCCGAATCCGGTCTCCGCCGGTGGCGGGAGACAGATCGAGCATGTGCTCGATGAGCAGCGCCAGGCCATGAGGCCCCTCGCTTTCCACGCAGCGTTTCCAGAACAGGCGGCCGATGGCCTCGCCCACGGGAAACGCACGCGCATACGGCGAGCTTCCCTGGAGGGGCGGATCGGCGTCGCGATCCAGATATTCGACTGCCCGCTCGACCATCGCCAGCAGGGACTCGCCGTCCTCCACCACCGCGACGCGTCTGGATGAATCGGAATACGGCCGTGCCTGCGACTCCTGCGGCGACTTGCCCGACATGGTGACCTCCGCTCGAGGCTGCCCTCGCTCAGGAAACAAAGGCGCTTGCGACGCAAGCTGCATGCGCGTCCCAGGATAATCCAGCGCGCCTTGCCGTGCTCGGTCTGTCATCGCTGGTTGCAGGTGCCGCTGCGCCGCGCGCAACCTTGTGATGCACGAGGCCGACATTCCTCGATCGACACTTGTAACACTTTGCATGCGATGGGCCGCGCATGGCCTTCCGGCACGCAACTTGGCGTGCCGAATGGGCAGCAGGGCGGGCGCCAGCGCCAACGAACATGCATGCGACGGACGTCTCGCTGCGTGTAAGGATCGACGCTCGGAGGGTTCCGGCCGGTAATCATTCGGGTGTATTACCGCGTTACCAATTCGGTGTTTGGTAAATCGCCGTTACCGCAAAATCATTGCCGTCTGACTTCGATTTGCCCAGCTTGTCTCCCCGTGCATGCCTTCCGGCCACCGTGCCGCGTCGGCGGCGCCTCGCTTCTCCCTCTTACGGTGCAAGTGACCATGTTCAAGAATCTGCGTATCGGCGTCCGTCTGGGCCTGGGCTTCGGCCTGCTGGTCGCGCTGCTGGTCGTGCTCGCGAGCGTTTCGCTGCTGAGCATGCAGTCCATGAAAAAGGCCACCGACGAGGCCACCAAGATTGCCTGGCCGGAGGCCCACAAGGTCAGCGAGGTCAAGACCGACATCACGCAGATGGCCGTCGACTGCCGCGACCTGCTGCTGAGCAAGGATCCGGCCGAGCAGCAGCGCATCGCGAGCCAGTTGCGCGACAGCGAGCAGGCCAGCCACGAAGTCTTGCGCAAGCTCGCCGCCGAGGTGCGCAGCAGCAAGAGCAAGGACCTGCTGGGGCGCACCGACGAGGGCCTGAGCACCTTCGGTCGCGCGTTGTCGGTGTGCGCCAACGCGCAGACCGGCGGCGGCGGCGATGCGCTGGGCATCTTCCGCAAGCAGGTGCGCCCCGCCGAGGTTTCGGTACAGGGCGATCTGAAGGACCTGGACCAGAACTTCGTCGGCCACTTCGGGCAGGCCACGCGGGACGCCGACGATTCCTACGCCGCGGCGCGCGGCGCGGCGGCGGCCACCGGGGCCGTGGCGCTGGTGCTGGCGCTGGTGCTCGGGATCTGGATCACCCGCTCCATCACGCGCCCGTTGCAGCAGGCGGTGGGCGTGGCCCAGCGCGTGGCCGAAGGCGACCTCACGGTCAGCGTGCAGGTCGACTCGAGGGATGAAACGGGGCAACTGCTGGCCGCGCTGGCCGACATGGTGCAGCGCCTGACCGCCACGCTCAGCATGGTGCGTTCGGCCGCCGACAACCTGTCCGCCGCGTCCACCCAGGTTTCGTCCACCTCGCAAAGCCTGTCCCAGGCCACCACGGAACAGGCCGCCTCGGTGGAGGAAACCTCGGCCACGCTGGAGCAGGCCACCGCGTCGATCAAGCAGAACTCGGAGAACGCCAAGGTCACCGACTCCATCGCCCAACAGGCCGCGGCGCAGGCCGGCGAGGGCGGGCAGGCGGTCGAACGCACGGTGCAGGCCATGCGCGACATCGCCGAGCGCATTTCCCTGGTGGATGACATCGCCTACCAGACCAATATGCTGGCGCTCAACGCGGCCATCGAGGCGGCACGCGCGGCCGAGCATGGCAAGGGCTTCGCGGTGGTGGCCGCCGAGGTGCGCAAGCTGGCCGAGCGCAGCCAGGTGGCGGCCAAGGAGATCGGCGATCTGGCTTCCGGCTCGCTGCAACAGGCCGAGCGCGCCGGGCAGGTGCTGGGCGAGATGGTCCCCTCCATCGCCCGCACCTCCTCGCTGGTGCAGGAGATCGCAGCGGCCTCGGACGAGCAGTCCAGCGGCATGCAGCAGATCAACGTGGCGGTCAGCCAGCTCAACGGCGTGACCCAGCAGAACGCATCGGCCTCCGAGGAACTCGCGGCCACGGCCGAGGAGATGAACGCCCAGGCGCAGCAATTGCTGGAAAGCGTCGACCGCTTCAAGCTGGCCGGCGAGCGCGACCAGCGCGCCGTCGCGCACCGGACGCCCCACGCTCCTCAGGCCACTTCGCGCAAGCCGCAGGGCCTGCCGCGCCAGACCGGCGGCTTCGCGTCGCAGGCCTCGCATGCCGAATCCGGCGACCAGTTCGTCAAGTTCTGAGTAGCGCACGTCCCACGGGAGAAGGTCATGGTCCAGCAACTCGCAACCCGCATCGACGCCGCGAAGGGCATCGCCGATGGCCAGTATCTGACCTTCCGGCTGAGCGCGCCGGAAGCGTCCGGGGCGCAGCAGCCCGAGGCGCTCGCCGATCGCGGAGAGTTCGGTCTGCCCATTCTCAGCGTGCGGGAGATCATCTCCTACGTACGGCCTACCGCCTTGCCGGGCACCGCGCACGACGTGCGGGGAACCATCAACCTGCGCGGCAGCGCGGTGCCGGTGATCGACCTGGGCGAACGCCTCGGCCTCGGAACCACGCAGGTGCGCGCGCGCACCTGCATCGTCGTGGTCGAGGTGCCGGGCGAGGGCGGCACGCAGTGCGTGGGCTTTCTCGCCGACGCCGTGAACGAGGTGATCGACATCGAGCCCGGCCAACTGCGTCCGGTGCCCAGCCTGCAGGCGGGCGCGGCCATGCCGCGCATCGTCTCCAGCCTCGCGCAGCGCGACAAGGGCGGATTCGTGGCCCTGCTCGCAGCGCATGCGCTGCTGGCGCCCGACGAAGCCGAGTCGCCCGCCGCGGAGTCCATGCCGGCACGCTTGCCCGTGTCCTGAGCGGCTCCCGCCGGGCCCGGCCCGGCTTCCCCAGCGGCCGATTCCCCCGCGCCCGCGCGGGGCGCCCGGCGCGCGGCACAATGCCTGCGCGCCGTGGATGCCCCCGATGCCCCTGCTGGCCTGTGCGATGCTTGTCGGATGCTGGCTGCACCTGCGCCAGGCCGGGCTGTGGCCGCAGGCCGCCTACGTCGCGATGATCCTGGGGGCGTCGGTCGCGCTGGCGGGGCTGGCGTGGCTGCGCCTGCAGTTCCCGGCGGGAAGCACGCGATGGCGAGGCCTGCGCGCGCTGCTCACGGCCTGCGCGGCCGCCGAACTGGTGTTCGGCCTCGCCGGCTGGCGCGCCGTGCCCCGCTTGCGCGACCGCCTGGCGCCCGAGCTGTGGGGCGTCAGCCGGCAGGTGGACGGCGTGGTGCGGGGACTGCCCGCGCGCGACGCCTCCGGCGCGCGCTTCGAGTTCGAACCCACGCCCGGGCAACACGGACTGCCGTCGCGCCTGCAGGTGTCGTGGAGCGCAGCGGGGAGCCGCGGGCCGCCGCGTCTGCGGGCCGGGCAGGGATGGAACTTGCCGCTGCGCCTGCGCCCCGCGCAGGGCCTGGCCAATCCCGGCGGCGCCGACTCCGAATTGCGCTGGCTGCGCCAGGGCGTGGGCGGCCTGTCCAGCGTGCGCCTGGGGCGCACCGTCGCGCCCGCGCAGCGCCGGCCCGAACTCGACCACGCCGGGGCCTGGCAGCGCCTGCAGGCGTGGCGTGAAGCCCTGCGCACGCGCCTGTTCACGGCGCTTGACGGGCATGCCCGCGCCGGCACGCTGGCCGCGCTCGCGCTGGGCGACCAGGCCGCGGTGGGCGAGGCGGAATGGCAGGTGTACCGCGCCACCGGCGTGGCCCATCTGATGGCCATATCGGGCCTGCACGTGACCATGCAGGCCTGGCTGGCGGGCATGCTGGCAGGCGGCCTGTGGCGCCGCCTGCGCTGGCGCGGCGTGCCCTTGCCGCTGCGCCTGGCCGCACCCTGGCCGGTGGGGGCGGCGCGCGCGCTGGCCGCGCTGGCCTATGCGGCGCTGGCCGGGCTGGGCGTGCCCGCGCAGCGCGCCCTGCTCATGTTGACCGTCGCGCTGGCACTACGCCTGTGCGCGCGGCGCCTGGGCTGGTCCCAGGTGCTGGCGGCCGCGCTGTGCGCGGTGCTGCTGTGGGACCCCTGGGCCGTCGCGCAGCCGGGAACCTGGCTGTCCTTCGGCGCGGTCGCGGCGCTGCTGCTGGCCGAGCCACGCGGCGGGAGTGCGCGGCACGATCCGCCCGGTCCGCTACGGCGACGGATCTGGCAACGCCTGCGCGCAGCCGCCGGCGCCCAGTGGGCGGTGAGCCTCGCGCTGGCGCCGCTGACCCTGGTGTTCTTCCAGCAGGTGTCGTTGGTGGCGCCCGTGGCCAACGCGCTGGCCATTCCGGTGGTCACGCTGGGCGTGCTGCCGCTTGCCGTCGGCGGCTTCGTGCTGCCCGCGCCGCTCGACGCGCTGGCCTGGCGCATCGCCGGGGGATTGCAGGACGCGGTGCTCGTGCCCTTGCGCGTGATGGCGTCGTGGCCGCTCGCGCAGTGGCAGGCGGCAGCGCCCGCCGCGCCGGCGCTGGTGCTCGCGCTGCCTGCCGTGCTCGCGTTGGTGCTGCCCTGGCCCTGGCGCCTGCGCCTGGCCGGGGCGGCCGTGCTGGGCCTGCTGTTGCTGGCGCCGGCAGCGCGACCGCGCCCTGGCCACCTGGAAGCCTGGATGGCCGACGTGGGGCAGGGCAGTGCCATCGTGCTGCGCACCCATCGCCACACCCTGGTGTTCGACACCGGTCCGCCGCTGGGCCGCGTCGGGGAGGCCGGCTCGCGGGTACTGCTGCCGCTGTTGCGTCAATTGGGCGAGCGCAGGCTGGACCTGGTGGTGCTGAGCCATGCCGACGCCGACCACATCGCCGGCGCGGGCGCGCTGGCCCGCGCCTATCCGGGCACCGCGGCGATCGGCTCGGTCGCCTCAGGTCGCCTGCTCGACCTGGGCTTCGCCAGCGCGGATCGCTGCCTGGCCGGCAAGGCGTGGACCTGGGACGGCGTGCGTTTCGAGTGGCTGCATCCCGATCCGGGCAACCGGCTGCGCGAGGACAATGCCGGCTCCTGCGTGCTGCGGGTCGCCTCCGCCTACGGTTCCGTGCTGCTGGCGGGGGATCTGGAGCGGGCCCAGGAGGAGGCGCTGCTGCGCCGCCCGCCGCCGCCGGATCTGCGCGCGGACCTGCTGGTGGCCGGGCACCACGGCAGCCGCGGCTCCAGCGGCGAGGCATTCCTGCAGGCGGTGGCGCCGCGTGCGGTCGCGGTGCAGGCGGGCCTGCTCAACCGCTACGGGCATCCGCATCCCCAGTTCCTGTCCCGCCTGCGGGCGCGCGGCCTGTGCCCGGGACGCACGGACCTGCACGGCGCGCTGCTGTGGACCGATGACCATCCCCGGCGCCTGCGCGCCTGGCGTTTCGCGCCGCGAAGGTTCTGGCGCATCCCGGCCGATTCCTGCTCGACCGCACAGGCCGAGACAGGGGGATCCCCGCAAATCGGGCCCGAGCTTCAATAACATAATTACGCTCGAATATGCGGCCGATAGAACCCGGCCGGCAATAATCGGAAGCGACGCAGTCTCCTTTGTGCAACAGACGGGTTGTTCGCAAGAACAACTTTTGCACGGTTGCTTGCAGAATCCGTGCCTTCCGTCACGCATGCCGCAAGGGCTTGCAAATTCGTGTCGATTCCGTGTGTCCGCAAATGCATCCTTGCATAGCATGGCCGTAGCGCGGGCACTTGCGCCATGCGCCAGGCCCTGCGCGGCACCCGTTTCGTTTCCCGGTACCTCCCGCTTGCCCCACCAATCTCTACGCGCAGCGCTGCTGCTCGCGGTGTCCGCCCTCATTGCCCCGATGAGCCATGCCAGCGTCGCCCCCGCCGACGCCGCCGCGCAGGGCCTGCTGCGCCAGCAGCAGCGCCAGCGCCAGGCGCAGGCCTTGTTGGGTTCCGGGCCGGACCAGTTGCGCGCCAGCGGCGCGGCCCCACCGGACCTGCGCCACCTGCCGCGT
>JAKBNS010000048.1 GCA_021830925.1 Pseudomonadota bacterium
CCAGGCCGCCCGGGAGGTCGACCGCTTCCTCATGGGATCGACGGAGCTGCCGCGCTGAGGGTTCGCGGGCGGCCTTCCCGGCTCGCCCGCCGCCTCAGCCCGCCCCGAAGGGCGAGAGCTTGCGGTCCGGGCCCGGCAGGGGTTCGGCCGGCACGAAGGGGCACTGCCGGGGATCGAAATGGGTCATCGTCGCGCCGCTGCAAAGAAGCCAGTCCACCGTCGGGCTCGGGCGCATCCAGCCCGGCGTGACCGGGCGCTCGACCAGGAAGCGGCTGTGCAGCGTCGGGTAGGGGACTCGCGAGATGCCGGGCGCGTACACGCAGTCGATGGTTCCCACCTGCTCATCGCCTTGCGTGGGAATCCACTTGAGCTCCATGAGTTGGGTGCCCGGGGATTTGTCCAGGTCCGAGTCGGTCCATAGGTTGCGGTCGTAGTCGCGTTCCCCGGTGGGGGCGCAGAACATCGGCGCGGGGAGGGCGGGAGCCTCGGTCTGGCGCGCGCCGGGCGCTTCGCCCTGCGCATGGCTGGGGCGGTGGGCGGCGAACAGCGTGGCCAGCAGCAGGACGGAGGCGGCTTGGAGCCAGCCTGGGCGGCGTGGTGTCATGGGGGATGTCTCCTTGGCATGGACGCGGCGCGAGCAACCGCATGCTGGCTCTGACACCCCGCGGGTTCCGAAGTTCCCGTTTTCCCGCCCCTGCGAGGGGGCAAGGCGGCACCGGACGCGGCGAAGACGCTTTTCCTATACTGGGCTGATGGACAATCTGGCCGATCTTCGCAAGGACTACGCCCGTGCCGAACTGGACGAGGCGCATGCCGATCCCGACCCCACCCGACAATTCGAACGCTGGCTCGCCGAGGCCGTGCAGGCCCGCGTGCCCGAGCCCAACGCCATGACCCTTGCCACCGTGGGCGAGGGCGGCCGGCCGTCGACCCGCGTGGTGCTGATCAAGGGCGTGGATGCGCGGGGGATCGTCTGGTACACGAACTACCTCAGCCGCAAGGGGCGCGAACTGGGGGCGCATCCCGTCGCCGCCCTGCAGTTTCACTGGGTGGAGCTCGAGCGCGTGGTGCGCATCGAGGGACGCGTGGAAAAGGTGTCCGACGAGGAGTCGGATGCCTACTTCGCCAGCCGCCCGCTGGCTTCGCGCATCGGTGCCTGGGCCTCCGAGCAGAGCCAGCCCATCGCCGACCGCACGGTGCTGGTCCGGCGCGCGGCCTCCTACGGGCTGAAGTTCGGCTTGCAGCCGCCCAGGCCGCCGCACTGGGGCGGTTTTCGGCTGCTGCCCGATGCCTGGGAATTCTGGCAGGGCCGACCCTCGCGACTGCACGACCGCCTGGCTTACCGCCCGAGCGCCGATGGGGCCTGGAGCCGACAGCGTCTGGCGCCCTGAGCACGCGCGCTGCCCCGAGCAGGGTGCACGGCGCGGTCCATGGTGTCACAATCACGCAGCGAAACACCCCCGGGAGTGCATTCGATGAGTCAGGAAGCTTCGACTTCGACGCGCCGGCGCCTGTTGGGCGGCGCCGCGCTGGCCGGCGTGCTGGCGGCTTGGGGCCTGCCCGCGGCATGGGCCGCAGGCTCGTCGCAGGCCGCGGCGCTGCTCGCGGCGATGGATCGGGCCACCAGCATCCGCCAGGGCGACGGCAGGCACAGCCTGTACGTGTTCTTCGATCCCAACTGTCCCTACTGCCACCAGCTGTACCTGAAGCTGGGGCCGTTGCTCGGCAAGGACCATCTGCAGGTGCACTGGGTAGTACTGGGCATGCTCACCGCCAGCAGCCTGCCCAAGGCCGCGGCCATCCTGCAGGCGCCCGACCGGCTGAAGGCCTTCGAGACCAACGAACACGACTACGATTTCGCCGCCAACGGACAGCCCGGCGGCGGCATCGAGCCGGCTGCGACCATCGAGCCGCGCACGCGCCAGCAGCTGCAGCGCAACCTGGACATCTATCGAAGCCAGAAGCTGTTCGGCGTGCCGGTGCTGCTGTGGAAGCGCCGCGACGGGAAGGCCGACATGTTCGTCGGCGTCCCGTCCGACGGCCAGCTGCGCAGCCTGATCGCGGACCTGGCCTGAGGCGAGGGGTTCAGCCCCTGCGCGCGAGTTGCGCGGCGAACTCGCGCTGCACCTTGGCCATCTTGGGCGCGATCACCACCTGGCAGTAGCCCTGCTCGGGGTGCTGCTCGAAGTAGCGCTGGTGATAGGCCTCGGCCGGCCAGAACACGCGCAGCGGCTCGATCTCGGTGACGATGGCCTGCGAATCGTAGCGCCCGGTCTTTTCCAGGCCTCGCACGTACTCGCGCACCGCCGCCTCGTGCGCGGGCTGCTCGAGGTAGATGCCCGAGCGGTATTGCGGCCCGACGTCCGCGCCCTGGCGGTTCGGGGTGGTGGGGTCGTGGATGGTGAAGAACACGTCGAGCAGGCGCTGCAGGCTCAGGCGCTGCGGGTCGAAGCGCACCCTGACGGCTTCGGCATGCCCGGTGCGTCCGCCGCACACCTGTTCGTAGCTGGGCTGCTCGACATGTCCCTGCGCGTAGCCGCTGGTGGCCTCGAGCACACCGTCGAGGGCCAGCACGGCGGCCTCGACGCACCAGAAACAGCCGCCGGCCAGCGTGATGGTCTCCAGGGTCGGCGCGGGCGCGCTGGACATTGTGCCGTTCGGGGTCGTCATGCTGTGGGTGCTCCTGGCGAAGTGCTCCTGGCGAAGTGCTCCTGGGCTCGAAAGATACGCCGTTGCCGACTTCCGTGCCCGGATGCGGGAGCGCGGGAGCCGCGGCCTTGCGCGAATCCGGGAGTCGGCACCGCGCGAGGCGCGGCGGGGAGCCACAAACGAGAAGGCCGCGCGCCTGAAGCGGCGACGCGGCCTTGCATGGCGCGATACCCGGGTGTGTTGCCGGATATCGCAGCCGGCACCGAGTGCCGGGCTTGGCTTGCTCGGCCCGGGCTGAACCCGGGCCGGCGGTCGTGGCGGCTCAAACCTCCGCGACGCCTCCAAATCTAGGCTCGCGCCGGCCCAGCGTCAAGAGCATGAGCGTAAAAAAATCAGGGCTTTTCCAGCGCTGCTCGGCAGCGTCGCTCAGGGCAGGCTGACACCCAGACGCGCGCTGGGCGAGCACTGCGCCTGGCCGGCGCCGAGTACCTCCGGCGCGGCGATGAACTGGCGCGTCGCCGGTACCCCGAGCTTGCTCAGCGCGTCGCGCAGCGCGATGGCGCGACGCATCGCCAGCGCCTGCCACTCGTCGGCTCCGTCCGGAATGGACCGCAGCAGAAGCTCCTGCATGGTCCCGGGCGGTACCTCCTTGGCGAGTCCGAGGGCGTTGCGCGGCTTGTCGGGCAGAGAGGTGGAGCGGTAGAGCTGCGCCAGCGCCTGGTCGCGGTCCTTGGCCGGGACCTGGGTGTCCTTCGCGTGGGCATAGGCCTCGGCGCGCGGCAGCTCGCCGCGCCAGGCCTGCAGCAGCCGGCGCTCGAGCACGGCGTGGCGCAAGGCCTGCGCCTCGGCGCTGCCGCAGCTCGCGCCGGTGATGGTGACCACCAGTTCGGGCTTGGCCTTCAGCAGCTTGGCGATGTCGGCCAGCCGCTGGTTGTCGGCGTCGCCCAGGCGTGCCTGACCGGCGTCGAAGGGAACCACGTTGAGTTGCGGCGGCGGCGCCGAGCCCGAGAACATGTGGGCCATCAGGGAGAACGGCGAGGTGATGGCGCGCAGCAGGAGCTTGCCGATGGCCTGCGCGATCACCGCGCCCAGACTGAAGTGAGGGTCGTTGAGCGAGCCGGACACCGGAATGTCCAGGTTGATGTTGCCGTTCGGGTCCTTCAGCAGGTTCACGGCCAGCAGCACGGGCAGCTTGGTCGCCGTCGGGTTGTCGACATGGGGGCCGAAGGTGAGCTGGCGCAGCACCAGCTTGTTCTCGGCTTCCAGCTTGCCGCCGGCGTCGATGTCGTAATGCACGTCCATGGACAGCAGGCCGCGCTCGATGCCGTATCCCGCGTAGCGTGTCGAGTAGGGCGACAGGGGCGCCAGTTGCAGGTTGTCCACGCGGCCGTGCACGTCGAGTTGCGGCGGACTGAGCAGCGGGTTGGCCTTGCCCGTCAGGGTCACCGGCGCGGTTCCCTCGGCCACCGCGCGCAGGTCCACCGCGGCCTGCTCGGGCGATGCCGAGGCGAAGGCCCCGATGCTGCCGTGCACGTCGCTCAGGCTGGCCGAGTAGTTGGGCTGCACGAAGTGATCGGCCCAGTCGATGCGTCCGCCGTCCAGCGTGATGCCGCCGATGCGCAGGCTCATCGCGGGAGGCTTGGAGGGGGCGGCCGTCGGTTTGGCGGCGTTGGCGGACGGCGCGGATGCGGCAGACGACGCCGCCGATGCGGCGGAGGCGGCGGAGGCGGGGCGCAGCACTTCGGCCACGTTCAGGCGGGCCTTCGGGCTCAGGGTGAGCCGGGCCTGGAAGTTGTGCAGCAGCACCTGGCCGATGTCCAGGCGCGTGGCCGGGCTCGCCGACGGATCCACGCGCACGCGCATCGACTGCAATTGCAGCGAGCGCCAGCCGAGCAGGTTCGCATCGGGTTGCAGGGTGTTCACGGCGAAGCCGCGCAGCGCGACGTTGCCGTCGAAGGCCATTTGCGGGCCCGCCGCGGGCAGCGATACGTCGACGCTGCCGTCGGCGTCGGCGGTGCCGCGTACCACCTGGGCGTTCACCCGCGGCAGGTAGTCGCCCGCCACCTGGGCCGGCAGGCCCTGCGCGCGCAGGCGCCCGTGCAGCCTCCAGGGCGCGGAACGCAGCTGGCCCTGCAGGCTCAGCAGTGCGCCCGCGGGCGTCTTGTCTCCCGCACGGCCCGAGGGAATCGGAGCCTGGCGTGCATCGACCACCCGAGTCCGCAGGCTCAGGTCGGCGGCGTCGTGCATCGGCCACGCGGCATGGTGCACCTCGGCATCGATGGCGCTGAAATACAGCACCACCGGGCGCGCGGCGCGGGTGTCGGCGAAGCCCACGGTACCGCCGCGAATGCTCGCATCCGCCACCTGCACCGTCCACGGTGGCGAGGCGCCGGCGCCTCGCGCCGCTTGCACGGCGCGCTGGTCGCCGCCGGCGCGTGGAGTCGAGGCGGGCTTGGTCGCGGTCGGCAGCAGACCGGCGGGCAGGATGTGCTGCAGCGACCACGCACCGCTGGAGTCCCGCGTGATGGCCGCCTGCGGCTGCAGCAGTGCGGCGCTGCCCAGGCTCAGGCTGTGCGCGTCCAGGTCCAGCCTGGCGTCGCGCAATTGCAGGGCGGCCGCGTGCATGCCGGCCGGGCCGCCGATGGAAGGCTGCTCGACGTCGAGGGCGCCGGCGCCGATGCGCAGCACGGAGGGACGGCGGCTCCAGATCACGCTGGCGTCGCGCAGCACGACGGCCTTGGCCCGCGGTCCCCGGCCGGTGTCGGCCCCCAGGGGTTGCCAGCTGAAGTCCTTCCACTGCGCCTCGTTCAGCGCGACGCGCAATGCCTGGCCCTTCCAGGCCACGTCGGCGCGCGCCTGCAGGGTTCCGGAAGGCAGCGGCCCGCCATGCAGCCAGGGTTCGACGTAGGGCTGCGCAAGCCGCGGGTCCAGCCCCTGCAGGTTCACGCCGACGTCGACTCCGGCGGCATCGGCACGGGCCTGGAGCTGCAGGCTCAGGCCCCGCGGGCCTTGCAGTTCGGCGCTGGCGCTCACCGGATGGGCCGCGCCGGCGGCCGGCAAGGGCCATTGCACCGGTCCCACCGTCAGCCGGGGCATGCGCAAGGCCCAATCCACCTGCGGATGGACGGTGGCGTCGTGCCACTGGAACTGCGCGTCCTGCAGGCTGGCCCCGGCCAGCTGCACCTTCCACGGCGGTGCGGCCGGCTTCGCGGCGCCCTTGGCCGGGGCCGCGGCTCGCTCCTTCCGCACGGACACGGTGGGTCCGCCGGCGCGGGAGCCGGCGCTCGCGCCCGATGCGGGGGCGGCGGCGCCGGAGTCCGGGGTCGGTGCGGGCGCGGCAGCGGCCGGGGCGCTCAGCGCGGCGCGGTCGAGCCGGGCCTGGACGCCATCGATGGTCAACTGGCCCAGGCGCACGTCGCGCTGCAGCGGGAGCACCGAAAGCAGGGTCAGGCTGGCGTCGCGCACCTGCGCCAGCGCCTGCCCCGCGCGCTCCAGCGCGACGCCGCGCAGGCGCAGTTGGCCCGAGACGTCCGGGCCGACCGCGCTGCGCAGCGGCCACTGCAGGTGCAGCGTGGTGTCCAGCGTGCCCTGGGTCAGGCGTACCGGCAGGTCCTTCGGTTGCAGCGCGCTCCAGGGGGCCAGCGCCAGCTTGTCCAGGCGCAGGTCCACGCGCAGCACGGGCTTGGCGCCGAACACCGTGCCGCCGAAGCGCAAGCTCAGCGGCGCGCCGTCGAGCAGGCCCTTGGCGCTGGCATGCAGCGAGCCGTCCGCGCTGCCCAGCGTGGACAGATCGGTGAGTTGCAGGTGCAGGTTGCGCATGTTCGTGCGCAGGCCGCTGCCCTCGTCCTCGTAGAGCACGCTGCCGTCGCTGAGCTCGAAATCGTCCAGCGAGAAACCCGGGGTTGCGCCGGAGGACTTCGTCGAGGGCCGGGCGGCCACGCGGCGCAGGATGTCCTCGAAGTCCAGTTGCCCCGCGGCGTCGCGCACGACGCGCAGATGCAGGCCCTGCAGGCGCACCTCGCCGATGCGCGGGTGCAGGCCCCACAGCGACGTCCAGTCCAGCCGCACGCTGCCTTGCTTCAGGCGCAGCGCGTCCGCGTGCCCCGCCGCGTCGAGCACCTGCAGGTCCCGCAGGCGCAGGCGCAGCAGGATGGGGTTGAAGCTCAGCTCGCCGATGCGGACCACCCGCCCCAGTTGCTGCTGGCCCAGGCGCGGGATCTCGCGACGCAGCAGCGAGGGCACGGCCCAGGGAGACACGGCCAGAAGCAACACCACGAGAAGCGCGAGAACGGCCAGGACGCGCAGCGACCAGCGCAGGGACATACGGGCGTAGGGCGGCATGATTCCCGCATTATGGACAAAACCCACGAAAAATTTGTGGGTTCAGCGCAAGTTCCGGTCTTTCAAATCGGCCGCCCGCTGGAGCGGCCGGCCGGCCACAGTTGCTCCACCAGATCCTCGGCGCGGCGCTGCGCCTGGGCGTCGGGCACGATCGGACGACCCCACTCGCGCGAGGTCTCGCCGGGCCATTTGTGGGTGGCGTCCATGCCCATCTTGCCGCCCAGCCCCGCCTGCGGCGACGCGAAATCCAGGTAGTCGATCGGGGTGTTGTCGATCAAGGTGGTGTCGCGCACCGGATCCATGCGCGTGGTGATGGCCCAGATCACGTCGCGCCAGTCGCGGATGTTCACGTCGTCGTCGGTGACGATGATGAACTTGGTGTACAGGAACTGGCGCAGGAAGCTCCACAGGCCCATCATGACCCGCTTGCCGTGCCCCGCGTATTGCTTGCGCATCGAGACCACCGCGAGGCGGTACGAACAACCCTCCGGGGGCAGGTACACGTCGGTGATCTCGGGGAACTGCTGGCGCAGCAGGGGTACGAACACCTCGCCCAGCGCGGCGCCCAGCACGGCGGGCTCGTCGGGGGGCTTGCCGGTGTAGGTGGAGTGGTAGATGGCATCGGTGCGCCGGGTGATGCGCTGCACCTCGAACACCGGGAACCACTCCTGCTCGTTGTAGTAGCCGGTGTGGTCCCCGAACGGGCCTTCCAGCGCATGCAGCCAGCCGTCGATCTCCTTCAGCGGCACGCCGTCGTCGCTGTGCCCCTGGAAGCCGGGCGCGGCCGGGGGAATGTGGCCCTCGAGCACGATCTCCGCGTTCGCCGGCACCTGCAGCGGCAGACCCACGCAGTCGGCTACCTCGGTGCGCGCGCCGCGCAGCAACCCCGCGAACTGGAACTCCGACAGTGAATCGGGGACCGGGGTGACGGCCCCCAGGATGGTCGCCGGATCGGCCCCCAAGGCCACCGCGATGGGAAAGGGCTGGCCCGGATGCATCGCCGCATGGTCGCGGAAGTCCAGCGCTCCTCCGCGGTGGGACAGCCAGCGCATGATGAGCTGGCGCCGGCCGATGCGCTGCTGGCGGTAGATGCCCAGGTTCTGGCGCGGCTTGCGCGGGCCGCGGGTGACGACCAGGCCCCAGGTCAGCAGCGGCGCCGCGTCGCCGGGCCAGCAGGTCTGCAGGGGCAGCGCGTGCAGGTCCACCGCGTCGCCTTCCAGGCATTCCTGCTGGCAGGCGGGGCGGCGCACGGTACTCGGGCGCATGTCCCATACCGCGCGCACCAGATGGAACAGTTCGCCGGCGTCCTTGAGTCCGCGCGGCGGCTCGGGCTGGCGCAGCGCCGCCAGCACCTCACCGATGCGCCGCAGCTCGCCGACGTCCTGCGCGCCCATGCCCAAAGCCACGCGCCGCGTGGTCCCGAACAGGTTGCCCAGCACCGGCATGGCGTGGCCGCCGGGATGCCGAAACAGCAGCGCGGGACCGCCGCGCTGCAGCATGGCGTCGCACACCGCGGTCATTTCCAAGTGCGGATCGACCGGCTGCGCGACCTCGACGAGGTCGTCCTGGCCTCTCAGGACATCCAGGAAATCCCTTAGATCGCGGTATTTCATATAACGGAAAGTTTGTAGCGGCAAAGGCTTGTGAATTGACAGGATATAAGCAAGCTCTAAAATGGCGCCTGTTCTCGCACCACCGGTGTGCCCTGCTCGCTTGGGGTCAGGGCCTACGCAGCGGCCCACGGGCTTCGCCTCGCGCGGGGCGTGCGAAGGAATCGCCCCGGAACCGTCCCGGCCCCGAGCCCGGTGACGACGTGCCAGCAGCATCGTAGGCCAGGCACGCCCGCTTCTATGCGCCGGTTCCGGATCTGTGCCCGGCAAGGGCATGCGCGGCGCCGCGAGTCGGCCCCGCATGCCTCGCCAATCGACACAGGAGAAGACGATGTCGCAAGACTCGCAAGTCCGGCTCCCCAGCTGGCGAAGCGTCGGCGCGGAGGTCCTTCAGTGGACCCACAACACGCTGATGATGGTGGGTTTTTTCGTGGTTGCGGCGGGTGCCTACCTTTATCTGCACCCGAAATCGGTTCTGTCGCTGGAACAGAACGTCGTGCAATGGGTGTCCGCCCGCAAGGTGGCCATGCAGGAACTGCAGTCCCTGGGTCAGCGCGCCTCGGACATGGGTTCGGGCATCTCCACCGCCGACGCGGCGGTGCTCGAGCCCCAGGCCCTGCCATCGCTGCCGCCGGCCCAGATGGCGGTGGCCGACTGGCTGGCGCGGCGCTACAGCATCGCCCCGCCGGCGATGCGGGAACTGGTGGCCGGCGCCTGGGCGGTGGGGCGCGAGGAACATCTCGACCCGACGCTGATCCTGGCCGTGATGGCGGTGGAGTCGTCCTTCAACCCCTACGCGCAAAGCGCGGTCGGGGCAACCGGGCTGATGCAGGTGATGGCCAGCGTGCACCGCGACAAGTTCGCCCCCTATGGCGGCGCGCGGGCCAGCCTGGATCCGCTGACCAATCTGAGAGTGGGGGCGCTGGTGCTGCGCGACGCGATCCAGCGCGGCGGTTCGCTGCAGGCCGGATTGCGCATGTACGTGGGCGCCAGCTCGGTCGCCAGCGAGGGCGGCTATGCGACCAAGGTGCTGGCCGAGCAGGCGCGGCTCCAGCAGGTGGTCGCTTCGGCGAAGCCGCGCACCGTGACCGCGCGGGTGCAGACGGCCAGCAGCGAGCCGGTGCGCCGATCCTCGGCCACCTGATCGGCGGGTCCCGACGGGGGCGAGCAAACCCTGTCGGCAGCGTGCCTTGCATGCCCGCCTCGCGCCGTGCCTCGGTTACCATATGCGTGTTGCGCGACTGGCGATGAGGCCCGGCAACGCCTGACACGGTCCCCCGGACCGCCCCAGGCGCAGCCGCGACGGGCCGAGGTGGGACGGACCACCGGGAAGCGCAACCGTTGCCGCCGTTCGCCTGGGCTCCACCATGCCGCCGGGTCGCCTTGCGAGCCGCGGCAGCGCTTCCATGCCCTTGCGGGCGCTTCGCCTCCCGGAAAACCTCCATGTTCGACCGCTCCATCGCCATTGCCCAGGCCGACCCCGAGCTTTGGGCCGCCATCCAGAACGAGAATCGCCGCCAGCACGAGCATCTGGAACTCATCGCCTCCGAGAACTACGCTTCGCCCGCGGTCATGCAGGCGCAGGGCACGCAGCTGACCAACAAGTACGCCGAGGGCTATCCCGGGCGTCGCTACTACGGCGGCTGCGAATACGTGGACGTGGCCGAGAGCCTGGCCATCGAACGGGTCAAGCAGCTGTTCGGCGCCGAGGCCGCCAACGTGCAGCCCCATTCGGGCGCGCAGGCCAACGAAGCGGTGTTCCTGGCCTTCCTCAACCCCGGCGACACCATCATGGGCCTGAGCCTGGCCGAAGGCGGGCACCTGACCCACGGCATGTCGCTGAACATGAGCGGCAAGTGGTTCAAGGTCGTCCCCTACGGCCTGGATGCGCAGGAGCGCATCGACTACGAGCAGATGCACCGCCTGGCGCTGGAGCACCGGCCCAAGCTGCTCATCGCGGGGGCCTCGGCGTACAGCCTGCACATCGATTTCGAGCGCTGCGCGAGCATCGCGCGCGAAGTCGGCGCCGTCTTCATGGTCGACATGGCGCACTACGCGGGGCTGATCGCCGCCGGCGTCTATCCCAACCCGGTGCCCCATGCGGACGTGGTCACCTCGACCACCCACAAGACCCTGCGCGGCCCGCGCGGCGGCATCATCCTGATGAAATCCCAGCATGAGAAGGCCATCAATTCGGCCATCTTCCCGGGTTTGCAGGGCGGTCCGCTGATGCATGTCATCGCGGCCAAGGCGGTGGCCTTCCGCGAAGCCCTGGCGCCGGAATTCAAGGTCTACCAACAGCAGGTGGTGGCCAACGCCCGCGCCATGTCGGATGCGCTGATCGCCCGCGGCCTGCGCATCGTCTCCGGCGGCACCCAGAGTCACCTGATGCTGGTGGACCTGCGCGCGAAGAACATCACCGGCAAGCTGGCCGAGGCGCTGCTGGGCCAGGCCCACATCACGGTGAACAAGAACGCCATCCCGAACGATCCCCAGAAACCCATGGTGACCTCGGGCATCCGGGTGGGCACCCCGGCAATGACCACGCGCGGTTTCCGCGAGGCCGAGGTGGTGCGCACCGCCAACCTGATCGCCGACGTGCTGGAAGCGCCGGAGGACACCGCGGTGCTCGAGCGCGTGCGCGCCCAGGTGCGCGAACTCGCCGACGCCTTCCCGGTGTACTCGCCGGGCAGCTGAGTCCGGCGCGGTATCGCGGCGGCCCGCGGGCCGCCGCCGGTCCGCATGCTCAGGCGGCGCCGAAGCCCTCGGGGTTGGACTGCTGCCAGCGCCAGGCGTCGGCGCAGATGGTGTCGAGGTCGCGCACGGCCTTCCAGCCCAGCAGTTCGCGGGCGGCGGTGGGGTCGGCCCAGCACTCGGCGATGTCCCCATCGCGGCGCGGCGCGATCTCGTGGGGCAGCTCGCGCCCGCTGGCGCGCTGCATCGCCCGCAGCAACTGCAGCACCGAACAGCCCTGGCCGGTGCCCAGGTTGACGGTGAACATGCCCTCGTGCTCCAGCAGATGGCGCAGCGCCGCCACGTGGCCCTCGGCCAGATCCATGACGTGGATGAAGTCGCGCACGCCGCTGCCGTCCGCCGTGGGCCAGTCGCCGCCGAACACCCGCAGGCGCGGCAGGCGCCCGACCGCCACCTGGGTGATGTAGGGCAGCAGGTTGTTGGGCACGCCGCGGGGATCCTCGCCGATCAGCCCGCTGGGATGCGCGCCCACCGGGTTGAAGTAGCGCAGGCGCGCGATGCGCCAGCGTGCGTCGGCCCGTTGCAGATCGGCCAGCATGTCCTCGATCACCAGCTTGCTGCGGCCGTAGGGGTTGGTCGCGCTGCGCGGGAAGTCCTCGCGGATCGGCACCGAGGCCGGATCGCCGTACACCGTGGCCGAGGAGGAAAAGATGATGTTGCGCAGCCCCGCGCCCTGCATCGCCCGCAGCAGCGTGGTGGTGCCGCCGAGGTTGTTGTCGTAGTACTCGAGCGGTTTGTGCACCGACTCGCCCACGGCCTTCAGGCCCGCGAAGTGGATCACCGCCTGCGGGCGGTGCTCGGCCAGCACGCGCTCGAGCAGTGCGAGGTCGCGGATGTCGCCTTCGATCAACGCCGGGCGCAGCCCGGCGATGCGTCCGACCCGGGCCAGCGACTCGGCGCTGCTGTTGCACAGGTTGTCGAGCACCAGCGGCGTGTAGCCGGCCTCGATCAGGGCCACGCAGGTGTGCGAACCGATATAGCCGGCGCCGCCGGTCACGAGGATGGGGTCGGTCATCAGGATGCTTTGGGGAACATGCCGGCGCGAGGGCGCGAGCCTCCCACATCCTACGCAAGCCGCGGCACGATGCGCCATCGCTGCCCGGAAAAAACGAAGCCGGCGCGCATCGCGGGCCGGCTTCGTTCATCGTTCTGGTGGGGGCACAAGGATTCGAACCTTGGACCTACTGATTAAGAGTCAGCTGCTCTACCAACTGAGCTATACCCCCGAAAGCTCGACATCATAGCCGAAGTCTCGCGCGCTGGACAAGGGCCTGGAGGCCGCCGCGTTGCGTCTCAGGCGCCCTCGGGAGGCGGGCGGTTGGTGAGCAGCCAGTAGGCGCCGAGGCTGGCCACCGTTTCGGCGAATTCCCCGAAATCCAGCGGCTTGCGCACGAAGCTGTTGGCGCCGCATTCGTAGCTGCGCAGGCGATCCATGTCCTCGTCGGAGGAGGTCAGCATGACCACCGGCAGCAGTCGCGCGTGCTCGGAGTCGCGCAGGCGCTGCAGCACCTCGATGCCCGACAGCCTCGGCAGGCCGATGTCGAGCAGCACCACCGCGGGGAGCTGGTTGCGGTCGCGCGCGGCGAATTCGCCCTCGGCCATCAGGAAGTCGACCGCTTGCTGGCCGTCGCGCATGACCTCGACCTTGTTGGCAAGATGGATCTTGCGCAGGGATCGCAGGATCAGCATTTCGTCCTGCGGGTTGTCCTCGACCAGCAATACCGACGGTGGGTTCATGGACTCGAAGCCTCTGAGCTCGTGGTGACGGAGCCTGCCGCGGCCTGGGACCCGGCGGGAGCGGATGCTGGCGCCGCGTCGGGTGCCAGGGTGAATTCGAAACGCGCGCCCTGCGAGGGCGCGGCCTGTGCGCGAATGCTGCCGCCGTGGCGGGTGATGATGCGCTGCGCGGTGGCCAGCCCGATGCCCAGGCCGGGGAATTCGTCCTGCCGGTGCAGGCGCTGGAAGGCCCGGAACAGGCGGGCCGCGTGGGCCATGTCGAAGCCCGCGCCGTTGTCCTCGACGGCGAAGCCGGCTGCGCCGTCGAGTTCGGCGGCGCACAGCCGGATGCGTGGAGACGCGGTCCTGGCCGTGTATTTCCACGCGTTGCCCAGCAGGTTGCGCAGCACGGCCTCGACCATGCGCGGGTCGGCCTGCGCCCGCAGGCCGGGCTCAACCTCCCATTGCACCTGTCGCGCCGGGTCCCCGCGCGCGAGTTCACCCAGCAGTTGCTGGCCCAGCGCGGACAGGTCCACCGGGTCCCGCCGCACTTCGCCGCGGGTGCTGCGGGACAAGGCGAGGATGCCCTCGATGAGTTCGCCCATCTTGTGGCTGGCGATGTCGATCTGGCGCAGGTACAGGCGCCCCTGCTCGGGCAGTTCGTCCGAGTGGTCCTCCAGCAGCGCCTGGCTGAAGCCGCTCATCGCGCGCAGCGGAGCGCGCAGGTCATGGGACACCGCGTAGGCGAAGGCGTCGAGCTCGCGGTTGGCCGCGCTGAGTTCGGCGGTGCGCTCGGCCACGCGGCGCTCCAGGTCCGTGTTGAGTTGCAGGACCTGCTCGCGCAGCTGTTGCTGGGCCTTGCGCAGATGCGTGACGTCGCGCAGGATGCGCGCCGAGCCCACCGGGTGGCCGGCCTCGTCGACGATGGGGGAGACGGATACGAACACGGTCAGCGCGCTGCCGTCGCTGCGCACGCGCCTGGCCTCGTGATGCTGCACGGCTTCGCCTCGGCGCACGCTTTCGAGCAGGCGCTGGCGTTCGAGGTCGTCGTCGGGATGGAACAACATGCCCAGGCTGCGGCCGATGGCCTGCTGCGGCGTGTAGCCGAACATGGCCTGCGCGCCGTGGTTCCAGCCCATGATCATGCCGTCCAGGTCGGTGCCGATGATGGCGTCGTCCGAGCTTTCCACCACGGCGCGATACCACGAGGCGGTGTCCGCCTGCAGGGCGCGTGCGCGGCCCTCGGCGCGCTGCGCGCGCTCGACGAACCATGCCAGCACGCTGGCCAGCACGCCGTTGCCGACCAGCAGGCTCCACTGCAGCAGGTCGCGCGGATGGACGATGGAAAAATGGCCGGGCAGCTGCGCCAGGCCCACTGCGGTGATCAGCCCGCTGAGCGCGGTGCACAGCAGTCCCGGGCCGAGCCCGCCGAGCAGTGCGCACACGGTGACCGGCACCATGAACAGCACCAGCAGGGGGCGTTCGCCGTAGACGCCCGCCAGCGCCTCGCGCAGGCTCAGCGCCGCCAGCGGCAGCAAGATGGCCAGTACGTAGGCGATGCTTTGCCGGGACGGCAGGGGCCTTTCGCGAGACTCCATGGGCGGGCGCGGGGCGGGGCGGGAAACGCGGGACCGGCGCGATCGAACGCGCCATGACCGCGCGTGCCGCCTTCGGCGCTCGCCCGGCCTGGCGCACGAACATACGGGGAGCGCTCGCGCGCTGTCAACGCCGCCGGTGGCGCGTCAGCTACCCGCCCACTGGCGCACCCGCCCGACGTCGACATGCACGAAATCCGAGCGCGGGTAATAGCCCACGCCTCCGCCCCGCAGCGACAGCGCCAGCGCGCGCAGCTGCGGCAGCGCGCAGCCCGGGACGCGAATGTCCGCCGCCATGCCCTGCATGTGCAGGCTGCCGCTTGCGACCTGGCCGCTGCGCGCATGCAGGACTGCGTTCGTGGCCGGGGAGCGGTAGCCGCTGATCAGCTGGATGGGGCGCGAGCAGTCCAGGCGTTCGCGCATCGTGGACAGCAGGTCGAGCAGGCCGAGGTCGATGGCGTGCACCTGGCCGTTGCGATAGTCCCGCAGCAGGTGCTGGATGTCCAGCAGGGGCTGCGCGAGGTACTGCCCCTGTTCCCAGTAGACGGTGCGAAGGGTTTCGCCGGTGTGCAGGTTCTCGAAGGCCAGGCTGCGCACCTTCGCGGTCGAGGCGAGGGCGCGGCGGCGCGGCAGCGCGTACAGCGCCGCGCCGGTGGCGGCGCCGGTCAGCAGGCGGCGCCGCGCGGGGCAGGGGGAAGGCTTCGGGTCCATGGGCGAAAACAGGTGCGTCGAGCGCACATGCTACGCGATGTAACCTATTCGCTGCGATCGATGCGCGCGGCCAAGCCGTCGGATGCTTGCAGCAGGCGTTGCGCCAGCGGCCAGTCGATGCGGGTTTCGAGATCGAGCCTCGCCGCCAGCGCGCGCAGTTGCTCCAGGCTGGCGCGCGCACTGCCGCGGTGGTAGGGGTCGGGATTGGCCTGCAGCCACAGCTGGCCCCCGGGCAACTCGGCGAGCAGCCAGGTCCTGTAGATGATGTGCACGGGCACGCCGGGGTGCACGGCCTGGAACAGCTGCGTGGCATGGTCGTCATTGAGCCGCACGCAGCCGTGGGTGCGAAAGCTGTGGATGCTGGCGGGCGCATTGGTGCCGTGCATGCCGTAGCCGACGGCGTCCAGTCCGATCCACGAATGCCCCAGCGGGTTGTCGGGGCCGCTGGGCACCTCGCGCAGTACCGGCTTGCCCTCGCGGCGCATCTCCTCCTGGATGGAAACGGGCACGTGCCACACGGGGTCGCGGCGCATCTGGGTCACGCGAAAGCGCCCCAGCGGGGTGGGCCAGTCGGCGCGCCCCACGGCCACCGGCCAGGCGGCCTCGAGGCGACCGCCGCGGCGCAGGAACAGCATGCGTTGCGGCAGGTTGATCAGCACGCCGTCGGCCGGCCCCGGCGGCACCACCTGCGGGTTGTCGATGCGCAGGCACTGCCCCGGGCGCAGGCGCGTGCGCGTGTCGATGCCGTTGTCGCGCAGCAAGCGGGCCAGCGGCTCGCCGTAGCGCGCGGCGATCGCGAGCAGGGTGTCGCCGGCGCGCACGCAATGCTCCGAGAGGCCCCCGACCAGCTGTCTCGACAGTTCCTGCGATGCATCCTGCCGCCGCCGCGCGAATGCGCCGGGCAGGGGACTCGCCGCCGCCGCTGGCGGTCGGCCCGCGCAGCCCAGCAGACACAGCACGACGGCCCCGGCCCGGCAACCCGCGCGCAGTAGTCGGCCCGCAAGGCTCATGCGGGAGTCGGTCCGGTGCCGTGCGCCTGGGCCTCGGCGGCCCGCATCTCGCGTTGCAGGCGCTGGCGGATCTGGCCGATGCGCGCGGCCTCCAGGCCGATGCGCGACAGCCTCGCCAGCAGTGGATCGTCGCTGGCCAGCCAGTCCTCGGGTGGGCCGGCCTCGGCGCTGGCGGAGGGGGTCAGGCGGCGCAGCACGCGCTCGCGACACAGGTCGATCCACTGCAGCGCGTGCGCGTCGATGCGTCCCTGGGGACTCAGCTGGGCGCGCAACAGACGCAGCGAGGCCAGTTGCGAGGCCAGCAGATAGGCATGGGTGATGATCTGGGCCAGGTCCTGCGGGGCGCGGCGCTGGGCCTGCGGCTCCTCGAGCATGCGCCCGTACAGGCCGGTGATCGCCGCCAGGCTGTCGAACAGCTGCTTGCGCGCGACCCTGAATTCGCGCTCCTCGTGCGCTTCATGCGCCAGTACGACCTGCGCGTAGCGGGCGAGCGCGGCCAGCAACTCGCGCAACTGGCGCGGAGCGTCCAGGTACTCCCAGCGGGGCAACACGTGGCTGGCGGCCCATGCCAGTGCGGCCCCGATGGCCGTGTCCAGCAGGCGCTGCTGGACCAGGATGTGGGTGTTTTCCTGCAGCAGTTGCGCCAGCAGCAGCGCCAGCACGCTGCCCGCCATGGCCGTGAAGCGGTAGTGGGTGGTGACGAAGGTGCGTGCCAGGGCCATGGCCAGGAACAGCGCAGCCAGCAGCCAGTCGAGCCCCGGGTTCAGCGCCACGAACAGCGCCACCAGCAGGCAGCCGGCGATGGTGCCGAACAGACGGTCGCGGATGCGCTGGCGGGTCACGCCGTAGTTGGGGCGCAGGATCACCGCGATGGTCAGCGCGATCCAGTAGTCGTGGGTCTGGTGCGAGAACAGCAGGCGCGACACCAGCAGCGACAGGCCCAGCGCCAATGCCAGGCGCACCGCGTGACGGAAGATCGGCGAGCCCAGGCGCAGATGCGCCGGCACGCGCTTCGGGTCGTAGCGCCAGGCGCTGACGAACAGGCGTACGTCGGGCAGGTCGGGCGTGGCGGGTGGCGCGTTGCGCATCGCGTACGCCTGGTCGAGTGCCGCGATCAGGCGGTCGGCCTGGCGCAGGGTCTGCAATTGCGCGTGGAGTTGTTCGCGGGCGTCGCGCAGCTCGGCGTCGTCGCGAGCACCCAGCCAGGCGTCGGCACGCTGCTGCACGCTGTCCCAGCGCTGCGGGCCGGGCGAGGGCTGGGGCGTCTCGCGGTCATACAGCAGCGCCAGGGCCAGCGCGCCCAGCGCGTCGGCGCTGCGCTGCATGCCGTGGCCCAGTTCGTCCAGCACGTCGCTGCCGTCGAAGGTCTCGCGCAGCGGCGCCGCGTCGATCTGCGCGGCCAGTTGGGCCTCGAACAGGTCCAGCGCGACCAGCAGCATGTGGGTCCAAACCGCGTCGCGTGGGCCATGGCCTTCGCGCAGCACCAGATCGCGGGCCGACTGCAGCGCGTCGTTGACCGCGCCCTGCAGCGCGGCAGCCTGCGCGTAGGCGTCGCCCTCGCCGGGAGCCGCGGGGCGCGCGGCCTGACGCAGGTACACGGAGCCCTGCCAGCGCGTATAGGCGCTCATGCTGTCGATCAGCTCGGCCAGGGCCTGCTGCTTCACGCGCGATCGCAGCCATCGCCCGAGCAGCAGCGCGTAGACCGTGTAGGCCAGCGCGCCCGCCAGCAACAGTCCGGTGCCAGCGGCGAACTCCCCGAGGTTGCGCGGCGCCGGGATGCCCAGGGTGATGATGGTGATGAACAGCAGGCAGAAGGCCACCGCCACCGCGCGCTTGCCCCACAGGCTGACCAGCCCGGCGCCGAAGCCCAGCAGCGGCACCACCGCCAGTTGCACCCAGGGGTGGGCCGCGCTGGCCCACACCGAGGCGAAACACAGGGTTCCGGCGAAGGAGGCGAACAATAGTTCCACCACCTTGAGCCCGACCGGAGCCGGGTTGTCGGCGAAGGACACCATCAGCGCGCCGCTGCCCAGGCTGAGCGCGGCGCTCATGCCTCCGATCGCGTAGCCGACGAAGCTCAGCGCGAGCGTGCCGGTGGCGGAAATCAGGCCGCTGGTGAAGTAGCGGCTGAAGACGACGCGACTGAGCTGGTTGATCGCACCCTGGGCCGCTCCCAGGCCGGCCCGGCGGTCTTGGATCAGGAACTTCACTTAGGCCGCGGCCTTTCGCAGCATCAGGTACAGCTCGTCCTTGAGCTTGAGTTTCTGCTTTTTCAGGGTCTCGATGGTCCGGTCGTCACCCGCCTCGACGCCGTCTTCCAGATTGCGGATGCGTTGGTCCAGCTCGTTGTGGCGTTCGAACAGCTTGGCGAAATGGGCATCGACGGTCTTGAGCTGGGAAATCAGGTCGCGATATTCGGGAAACACGTCGTTCTCCTGTTCGGGGGCGGGACCTGGCGCCGGGTGTTGCGCCCGGCGACGCGATAGCTGCGCGTCCAGTATAGGAAGCCCTCGCCATCGACGCCAAGCCGGGG
Organism: Pseudomonadota bacterium; assembly: GCA_021830925.1. Classification (GTDB taxonomy): domain Bacteria; phylum Pseudomonadota; class Gammaproteobacteria; order Burkholderiales; family Burkholderiaceae_C; genus Thiomonas_A. Next base: position 18,920 of record JAKBNS010000048.1, read on the forward strand.
GACTCAGGCCGGCGCGTGCGCGGCGCGCCACTCGGCCACGCGGCGCGGCAGCGCCTGCAGGCTGCGCAGGACCTGCACACCTGCCGGTGGTCTCGACAGGGCGGGCGAGGAGCCCCCGGCCCAGATCTCCACCCGGCCGGGCAAGGCCGAACGCAGCGCGGTGAGCGTATCGCGCACCTGCGCCCTTGCGGGTTGGGCGCTGAAACTCAGCGCCAGCACGTCCGCGTGGTGCGCGGTCACGGCCAGCAGCATGTCGGCCACGGGAGTCTGCACCCCCAGGGACACGCAGTGGCAGCCTTCCAGGGCCATCATCGCCTCGGCCATCAGCAAGCCCAGGCCGTGCGGCTCCTGGGCCATGGTGGTGAGCAGCACCCGCGGTCGCTCGAGGGGCGAGGACTCGGCCGCGCTCAACGCGGCGATGGCCCCGCGCAGCACGCGGTGCACGGTCTCGGAATACAGGTGCTCCTCGAACACCTGCAGCTCCCCGCGCATCCAGGACTCGCCCACCGCGGTGGTCAGCGGCGCGACGAGCTCGGTCACGAAACGCTCCAGGCCCAGGCGGATCTGCGCCTGCTGCAACTCGCGCCGCAGGCGCTCCGCATCGTGGCCGTGCAGCAGCGCGAGCCAGTGTTCCAGCCTGGCGTCCGCGGCGCCAGCGACTCCCGCTGGCGACGGCGTGCGCGGTGTCATGGCCTCGAGTTGCTCGCGCGGCAGCGCCACGATGCGTCCCGGGCGGTGGCCCTGCATCATCAGGCGGCGCAGCAATTGCAGCTTGTACACCTGCTCGGCCGGGTACAGACGCTCGTCGGCCGCGTTGCGCAGCGGGGCCGGAAAGCCGTAGCGGCGTTCCCACATGCGCAGGGTGTCCTTTGACAATCCGGTGTCGCGTTCGACTGCGGCGATACTCAGACCGCGTGCGTCCTCGGAGCTCGGCTGGTCCGGCGGCATGTTGTTTTTCGAGGTGATCGGGGGCTGGGGCATGGCAGGGCCCGATGATAAGGGGCGTGGCCGTTCCCCGGAGTACGCCCTGCTGATTGTCCTGGACATTTCGATGGAATCGGGGGGTCTCACCGCGGGGATTCCGGGCGCTTCGATGCCCCCGCGCATTACCATCGGGTTTTCCAGCAGGCCGCACGCCCCGGGCGCTGGTGCCGGTGCTCCCTGTGTTTGTCCGAAATTCCCGCCATGATCCAGCGCAGACCCGCCAGTTTCGAACTGCCCCCCGACACGGTCGTCGACACCCTGGGCGAGGAGCCCTACGGCGACGCCCAGCTGGCGACCGTGCAGCCGGAGCTTGCTCCCGAACGACTGGGCGAGCCCGCGCTGGCGGAGCGCGAACTGCGCCTGGAGGAATTCTTCAACGGGCGCCTGTGGGCCGAGGGCGTGCTGTGCGACCGCCGCGGACGCGTGCGCAGGCGTCTGCGCATCGATATGCAAGCCCTGTGGGAAGGCGACTGGGGGCGCCTGCAGGAGTCCTATGTGTTCGACGACGGCGAGCGCCAGCAACGGACCTGGAGCCTGCGCCGCCTTGCCGAGCACGACGGCGTGCGGCGCTACGAGGCCACCGCGGCCGACGTGGCCGGCACCGCGCGCGGGCGGGCGCGGGGCAACGAGATGCGCTGGAGCTATGTGCTGGATGTTCCGCTCGGGCGCCTGCGGGTGCGCCTGCGCATGGACGACCGCATGTACCTGGTCGGCGACGCGCTGGTGCTCAACCGCATCGAGATGCGCAAGTTCGGCGTGCGCGTGGGCACCCTGCTGCTGAGTTGCGGCAGGAGCGCAGCGACGGCGGACCTGGAACTCGCGCCCGCGCCGCGCGCACGCTGAGGCGCGCCGAACGCGCGCCCGCGGTGGGCGGCGGTCGACGCGCGGGGCCGCGGGATCAGTCCTCCAGCGCGGACTGCAGCGCCTGGCGCACGGCCAGCAGTTCGTCGGGAACCCTTGGCGCCAGCTTGGCGAAGAGTTCGTCGTGCAGCGCGAGTTCCCTGCGCCAGTCGGAGGCGGGCGCGTCGATCACGCGGTCGAAGTCCTCGGCGCCGAGGTCGAGTCCGGTCCAGTCCAGGTCCTCCCGGCGCGGGCTGACCCCGAAGAAGTGGTCCCGCCCCTGGGCCTTGCCCTCGATGCGCTCGATCATCCACTTGAGCACGCGGGCGTTCTCGCCGTAGCCGGGCCACACGAAGCGCCCGTCGGCCCCCTTGCGGAACCAGTTGACGCAGAAGATGTGCGGCAGCGTGGACGACTCGCCCTGCAGCCTGTGTTCGATGCCCACCCAGTGGCGGAAATAGTCGCCCATGTGGTAGCCGCAGAAGGGCAGCATGGCGAAGGGGTCGCGGCGTACCACGCCCTGCTTGCCGGCCGCCGCGGCGGTGGTCTCGGAGCCCATGGTGGCGGCCATGTACACGCCTTCCAGCCAGTTGCGGGCCTCGGTCACCAGCGGCACCGTGTCGGAGCGGCGTCCGCCGAACACGAAGGCGTCGATGGGCACCCCGGCGGGGTCGTCCCATGCCGGGTCCAGCGCCGGGTTGTTGGTGGCCGCCACCGTGAAGCGCGCGTTCGGGTGCGCGGCCTTCGCGCCGGTGGCCGCGGCGATCTCCGGCGTCCAGTCGCGTCCCTGCCAATCGATGGCGTGGCGCGGCGCCGGGCCCATGCCTTCCCACCAGACGTCGCCGTCGTCGGTCAGCGCGACGTTGGTGAAGATCACGTCGCGCTCCAGGCTGCGCATGCAGTTGGGATTGGTCTCGAAGTTGGTGCCCGGCGCCACGCCGAAATAGCCGGCCTCCGGGTTGATCGCCACCATGCGTCCGTCGGCGCGCGGCTTGATCCAGGCGATGTCGTCGCCGATGGTGGTGATGGTCCATCCGGGCATCGCGGCCGGCGGGATCAGCATGGCGAAGTTGGTCTTGCCGCAGGCGCTGGGGAAGGCCGCGGCGACGTGGTACTTGCGCCCCGCCGGCGTGGTCACGCCGAGGATCAGCATGTGCTCGGCCAGCCAGCCCTGGTCGCGCCCCATGCGCGAGGCGATGCGCAGCGCGAAGCACTTCTTGCCCAGCAGCGCGTTGCCGCCGTAGCCCGAGCCGTAGGACCAGATCTCCGAGGTCTCGGGGTAGTGCACGATGTACTTGTGCTCGGCGTTGCAGGGCCAGGCAACGTCGGCCTGGCCGGGCTGCAGCGGCGCGCCCACGCTGTGCACGCAGGGCACGAAATCGCCATCGCTGCCCAGCAGTTCCACCACCGCGCGGCCCATGCGGGTCATCAGGCGCATGTTCACAGCCACGTAGGGCGAGTCGGACAGTTCGACGCCGATGTGGGAAATGGGCGAGCCCAGCGGCCCCATGCTGAAGGGCACCACGTACAGGGTGCGTCCGCGCATGCAGCCGCGAAACAGCGCCTTGTCGCCGCTTTGCAGCAGCGCGCGCATCTCGGCCGGGTCCACCCAGTTGTTGGTGGGGCCGGCGTCCTCGCGGCGCACGCTGCAGATGAAGGTGCGGTCCTCCACGCGGGCCACGTCGGAGGGGTCCGAGCAGGCCAGGTAGCTGTTCGGGCGGCGCATCGGATCGAGGCGCCGGAAGGTGCCGGCCTCCACCAGTTGCTGGCACAGGCGGTCGTATTCCTCCTGGCTGCCGTCGCACCAGTGCACCTTGTCGGCTTGCGTCAGGTGGGCGATGCGGGCGACCCAGGCGATGAGTTTGGCGTTGCGCACGTAATCGGGCACAGGGCCCGGCGCGCTGGCCTGAGGAATGGCATTCATGAGTTGGCTGGCTCCGTGTTCGGCACGGCCGCGCTGCGCGGTGTGCACCGCAACATCGGGCGTAGCCTTCGTTTTGGTCGTGGACGGCGCCGGATGCGCCGTGGAGCCAGTGTACTCACCCGTCGCGCGCGCGACGGGGCTTCGCCGGTCGCCAGGATGCGCCGACGTAACTTCGGTGGTGCGTCGTCAGGGGCGGTAGAACGCCCAGAAGAATTCGCGTTGCGCCTTGGTCGCCTTGACCTGCTGCATCGCGCACCTGGCGTGCAGCACCAGGTCCTCCGCGTCGCCGCCATCGTCGGGGAACAGGGTCACGCCCATGCTGATCGGGCATTGCCAGAACAGCGCGTCCGACAAGGCGTAGGGCACGTCGAAATCCAGTTGCAGGCGCTCGAGCAGGGGAGCGATGTTGTGCATGCCCTGGATGGCTTCGAGCACCAGCACGAATTCGTCTCCGTCGCTGCGCGCGACCAGGTCGGTCTTGCGCAGCGCGCGCAGCAGGCGTTGCGAGAATTGGCGCAGCACCGCGTCGCCGGCGGCGCGTCCGTGGGCCAGGTTGAGTTCCTCGAAGGCGTCGAAGTCCAGCACCGCCAGGGCCAGGAGTCGTCCGTTGCGCCGGCTGCGCTCCAGCGCCTGAGGCAGCATTTCGTCCAGCGCGGCGCGGTTGAGCAGACCCGTCAGGTCGTCGCGCAGCGGGCTTTGCTCCAGGCGCCTGCGCAAGCCGTCGCCGGCCTGGCGGTAGCCCTCGAGCTGCCAGGCCTCGTCGCGGCGCAAGCGCTTGTACAGCGCGCCCATCAGCGGGCGGCGCTGCTGCAGCGACATGCCGGCGGCGAAGAGCTCGAAATCGGCGGCGAATCCCGACGACATGGTCATGATCCACAGCGGACCCAGCCCCCAGGCGTGGAACAGCTTGCCGGTCTCGAGCATGCGTTGTTGCAGCTCGGGTGTGTAGTGCGGCGCCAGCAGTTCGCGATAGTGGGCGCCGTGCAGCTCGAGCAGCGAGGCCAGGGCATCCTCGCCCAGCGCCTCGAGCATCTCGCCGCGACCGAGCAGCGCGCGGGCCTGCGCCTCGAAGGCCTTCGAGGCGACGTCGGCACGGGCCAGCAGCGCGGGGGCATACTCGCGCAGCGCGCGCGTTTCCTCCGCGCTGAGCTGCAGGAAATCGAGCAAGGTCTCCATCGTGGCGTTCCCCCGAGGCGGACGGGCGGCGGGCACGCGGCGACTGCCGGGGCCTGTCCCTGACGCGGATTGTCGATCGCGCGGCTGGCCCTGGAGCGGCGCGAGGCCGGGAAAAATGCCTTTCCCGTGATCTATTTCACGCCAGGCGCTCGCGCATGCGCCGGCAGATCCGGTCGAAGGCCTCGCGCGCGGCGGGCAGGGTGTTGGCCATGGCCAGGAAACTGTGCAGCACGCCGGGGCAACGCAGCATCTCGCAGTCCACGCCGGCTGCGCGCAGGCGCTCGGCGTAACGCTCGCCTTCGTCGCGCAGCGGGTCCAGCTCGGCGCTGAACAGCAGGGTCGGCGGCAGCACGTGCAAGTCGTCGGCGCGCAGCGGCGACACGTCCGGGTCCAGGCGCCGCGCGGCATCGGCGCAATAGTGATTCCAGAACCAGCGCATGTCGTCGGCCGTGAGCAGGTAGCCGTCGGCAAAGTCCCGGTAGCTCGGCGTGTCGAAGCCGGCGTCGGTCACCGGGTAGACCAGCACCTGGAGGTCGGCACCGCGCAGGCCCGGCGTGGCGGCCAGGCGGCGGGCCGCCACCGTGGCCAGCGTGGCGCCGGCGCTGTCGCCCATGACCACCAGGCGGCGCAGCGGACGCCCCAGCAAGCGCTGGCCGTGCTCGGCGCCGAAGCGCAGCGCGGCCTCGGCATCGTCCACCGGTGTGGGGAAGGGATGCTCGGGGGCCAGGCGGTAGTCGACCGAGAGCACGGCGGTGCCGGTGCGCTGCGCCAGCAGCGCCGTGTAGGGCTCGAAGGCCGCCACCGAGCCCAGAACCCAGCCGCCACCGTGGAAGTACACCACCAGGACGTCGGGCGCGGGATCGTCGGCGTACAGCCGGGCCCGCAACGTGGTGCCGTCGAGGGAGGGGATGCGCACGTCGCGCAGGGTGGCGACCTTCGGCGCCGGCCCGAACAGCAGCTCGAACCAGCTCGGGAAGCGGCGCGCCTGCTCCACGCTGAGCCCGCTCAGGGGCTGGCGTCCGCGGGTGCGGGTGCGGCGCAGGAAATCGGCGGTGGCCGGGTCGATCGCGGGTGGCGAGGGCGTGGCGGATGGCGAGGACATGGCGGATGGCTCAGGCGCGGCGCCCGTTCTGGCGCGGTTGCCATCCTTGCGCGAGCACGCGGCGCCAGATGACCTGGCGCTCGGCATCGCTCATGAACAGCCAGTTGGAGATCTCCGTCAGCGTGCGGCCGCAACCGCGGCACACGTCGTCGAAGCAGGCCGAGCAGATGCCCACGCAGGGACTCTGGGGAAGATCCGGCGGCAGCGGGGTGGGGTCGGAGGCTTTCATCGCGGGTCGGGCGGGTGGCTCGCCGGGGTATCTCAAGTAAGCGCCGGGCCGCCCCAAGCTTACTTGACCCCCACGGGGGGCGGGCTGGGCGAAGCCCGGCCCTGGGGGCCCCTAGAACGCGCGGCCCGCCACGACGCCGCAGCCGTCGGCCTCGAGCAGGCGCACCGCATCGATGGCCGCCAGTTGCGGCTGGCAGGCGCGCAGGATCCAGTGTGCCAGGGTAGGGGTGTCGGTGTCGTCCAGCCCGTCGATCTCGTACAGCGGCTGGTGGTCCAGGCGTTCGAACAACGGGCGGAACAGGGTCTTGACGTCGCCGAAGTCGACCACCCAGCCCAGCACCCGATCCAGCGGCGCGCTCAGGCCCAGACGCAGGCGGAAGGTCTGACCGTGCAGGCGTGCCTGGGCGCTGCCCTGCGGCGCACGCCGCACCCGTACCGCGCTGTCCAGGCTGAATTCCTTCCAGATGCGGTAGTCCCGGCCGTCGTAGCGCGCGCCGGAGGAGCCGGTCTCGAACACCGCCACGCTGCGCAAGGTATCCAGCGACGGACGCAGGCGTTCCCAGATCCAGGCCGCGAGCACTTCGCTGGTGGGGTTGTCCAGGCCCTCGATGTCGTTGAGCAGCACGTGGTCGAGACGCGCGGCCAGCGGGGCCCAGTGCGCGTCGAGGGTGTCGTGATCCACCTGAGCCGCGCACAGTTCCACCTCGAAGCCGTGGCCGTGCATGCGGCCGCACTTGTGCCCCGCGGGAACCCTGGGCAGGAAATGCGCGGCCTGAAAGCGATAACGCCGCAGGCTCAGCAGCTCGCCCTGCGCGTCGCTGCGCACGCCCTGGAAGGGCGTGCTGCGAAGTTCCAGCGCGGCCGGCGCCGACCCGACGCGCAGGCGCTCGGCCAGCCACGCGGCCAGGCTCGCGTCGTCGGGGTGTTCGAGCAGGCCGTTGAGATCGGTGTAGCCCAGCGGATCCAGCGCCCGCGCCAGGTGCTCGCGCATGGCCTGCACCTCGCGGCCGGGCGCCGAGCCCAGCGCCGACACGGGCACATGGGCGCGCAGCACGAAGCCGTGGCCGTGCAGTCCGTGCTCCCGGTGGCTGCCGGGAAGCCGGGGCAACCGGCGCGCGGCCTCGAAGCGCCCGCGGGCGCTGAGCAGGGACGGGGCGGAATCGGGAGTTGGCGACGACATGGGACGGACAGCGGCTTCGGAGCGCCCCGGGCCGGGAGATCCCGGGCGCCGGAGGGTCGAGCAAGCGCGGGGCGGCCCCGGACCTGTTCAGGACGAAGTGTAGCCAGCGCGCCGGCATCCAGACTCCTAGACTCCTAGAATTCCCCGGATGCGTCCCATTCCCGCCGATTCCCCGCGTCTGCTCGTATTGTTGGGCGCATTGAGCGCCATGGTCGCCCTGTCCATCGACATGGGGCT
>JAKBNS010000065.1 GCA_021830925.1 Pseudomonadota bacterium
CTCGCGCACCTTCACCAGGAACTGCGCGACCTCGGTCTTGATGCCGCCGTTGCCGGCGACGTAGATCTCCCAGCCGGAGTCGACGCCGATCACGCCGACGTCCTTGATGCCGGATTCGGCGCAGTTACGCGGGCACCCCGAAACCGCCAGCTTGACCTTGTGCGGTGCGTACATGCGCCACAGCGCGCGCTCGAGTTCGCGGCCCATGCGGGTGCTGTCCTGGGTGCCGAAGCGACACCATTCGCTGCCCACGCAGGTCTTCACCGTGCGCAGTGCCTTGGCGTAGGCGTGCCCGCTGGGCATGCCGAGATCGCGCCAGACGGCCGGAAGGTCCTCCTTGCGCACGCCCAGCAGGTCGATGCGCTGTCCGCCGGTGACCTTGACCGTGGGAATGCCGTATTTGTCGACCACGTCGGCGATGCGCCGCAGCTCGGCCGCGCTGGTCTCGCCGGCCCACATGCGCGGCACGACACTGAAGCTGCCGTCCTTCTGGATGTTGGCGTGGGCGCGCTCGTTGATGAAGCGGCTTTGCGGATCGTCGCGCGCCTCGCGCGGCCAGGTGGAGATCAGGTAGTAGTTGATCGCCGGCCGGCAGCTGGCGCAGCCGTTGGGGGTGCGCCACTCCAGGAAGTGGAACACCGCCGGGATCGACAACAGGTGATGTTCGCGGATGGCCTCGCGCAATTGCTGGTGGGTGACGTCGGTGCAGCCGCAGACCGCGCGTGCCTTCGGAGTCGCCGAGTAGTCCGCGCCCACGGTGGACATGAGGATCTGCTCCACCAGTCCGGTGCAGGAGCCGCAACTGGCGCTGGCCTTGGTGTGGCGGCGCACGTCGTCGAGGGTGAACAGGCCCTGATCCTTGATGGCGCGCACGATGGCGCCCTTGCACACCCCGTTGCAGCCGCAGACCTCGGCCTCGTCGGGCATCGCCGCGGCCTTGTTCTGCCCCTGATGACCGGCGTCGCCCAGGCCGGACTCGCCGAACATCAGGCGCTCGCGCAACTCGCCCACCGGGCGGCCCTCGCGCAGCAGCTTGAAGTACCAGGCGCTGTCGACGGTGTCTCCGTACAGGCAGGCGCCGACCAGGCGTTCGCCGCGCAGCACCAGCTTCTTGTACACGCCGCCTGCCGGGTCGCTGAGAACGATCTCCTCGCTGTCCTCGCCGCCCATGAAGTCGCCGGCCGAGAACACATCGATGCCGGTCACCTTGAGCTTGGTCGACACGGCCGAGCCGGTGTAGCGTCCGATGCCCATGCGGGCGAGGTGGGTGGCGCAGACCCTGGCCTGCTCGAACAGCGGCGCCACCAGCCCATAGGCCACGCCGCGATGGGCGGCGCATTCGCCGACCGCGTACACCCGCGGGTCGGTGACCGTCTGCAGCGTGTCGTCGACCACGACGCCGCGCTCGCAGTGCAGTCCCGTGGCGGCGGCGAGTTCGATCTCGGGGCGTATGCCGGCGGCCATGACCACGAGCTGGGCGGCGATCTCGCTGCCGTCCTCCAGGCGCAGCGCGCGCACGCGGCCGTCGGCATCGCCCAGCAATTCGCGCGTGCGAGCCTGCAGCACGAAGCGCATGCCTCGCTGCTCCAGGGACTCGCGCAACATGGAGGCGGCTGTGTCGTCCAGCTGGCGTTCCATCAGCCAGGGCATCAGGTGCACCACGGTGACGTCCATGCCGCGGGCGATCAGGCCGTTGGCCGCCTCCAGTCCGAGCAGCCCGCCACCGACGACCACGGCGTGACGGTAGCGCGCGGCGGCGTCGATCATGGCCTGGGTGTCGGCCACGTCGCGGTAGCCGACCACGCCGTCGAGTCCGCTGCCCGGGAGCGGCGGCACGAAGGGGCGCGAGCCGGTGGCCAGCAGCAGGCGGTCGTAGCCGGCCTCGGTGCCGTCGTCGGCCCGCACCACGCGCCGCCGCCGGTCCACCGAGACGACGCGGCGCCCCGTGTGCAGGGTGATGCCGTGCTCGGCATACCAGGCGCGCGGGTTGAGCACGATCTGCTCCAGGGTCTGTTCGCCGGCGAGTACCGGCGACAGCAGGATGCGGTTGTAGTTCGGATGCGGCTCGGCGCCGAATACCGTGATGTCGTACAGATCGGGCGCCAGCTTGAGCAGTTCCTCCAGGGTGCGCACCCCGGCCATGCCATTGCCGACGAGGACGAGTTTGGGTTTCATGCGGTTCGCTTCAGGTCGAGCCCCAAAAAGAAAAGCGCCTTCGACCATCCCGCCAAGGGATGTGCGAAGGCGCCTTTGCCGGCTCCGGGAACCGTCGTCGGCACCCGGAACATTCGTGTCTGCGGGCGGCCGCCGTTGGCTGCCCGGAATGGGATAAGCAAACGACGTACCAGGGACCATGCAGGGGCAGGCCCGAGCGCGCGCGAGCGCTTCGCACCCGTGGCGAGCGCGGCCGCACCGCGGCGGTGCGCGCGTGCACGCAAGCAGGGCCTCGGGGCACTGGCCAGGGCCCGTGACGAGGGTTTGTCCGACGGAATTTATGCGCCGTTGATGCGCACGCCCCGATCGTTTACACGACGTTGATACGTCCGGTTCTAGGCTAGTCCCAAGGACTTTTGGGGGATCTCACCGTGGACTTCGTGTACCTGGGAATTGTCTTGTCGTGCTGGGCCGCCATGGTCTGGCTGGTTGGCGGCTGCGAGTCGCTGCAACGGGGGCGCTGACATGGGCTTGCTCTATGGGGTGGGCGGGATCGTCACGCTGCTGCTGGTGTTCTACCTGGGCTATGCGCTGGTGCGCGCGGAGGACTTCTGATGACCCCCGCGTTCTGGGCTCTTCTGGCCGCGTTGTTCGTGGCCTTGCTGCTGGCGGGCAGGCCGCTGGGTCTGTACCTGGCCGCGCTGGCCGAGGGGCGCATGCCCAAGGCGCTGCTGGCGCTGGAGTCGCGCGTGCTGGGCCTGACGGGCGCGCGGCCCGAGGAGGAGATGGGCTGGGGTGCCTACGCGCGCGCCTTGCTGCTGTTCAACGTCCTGGGCGTGCTGGCGCTCTACGCCCTGCAGCGCCTGCAGGGCATGCTGCCGCTCGATCCCCAGCATTTCGGGTCGATCAGCCCCGATTCCTCGTTCAACACCGCCATCAGTTTCGTGACCAACACCAACTGGCAGGGCTATTCGGGCGAGAGCACCATGGGCAACCTGGTGCAGATGGCCGGGCTGGCTGTGCAGAACTTCCTGTCGGCGGCCACCGGCATCGCGGTGGCCTTCGCGATGGTCCGGGGTTTCGCACGGCGCAGTGCGTCGACCATCGGCAACTTCTGGGTCGACCTGCACCGCATCACGAGCTACGTGCTGCTGCCGATCGCCTTCATGCTGGCGCTGCTGCTGGTCAGCCAGGGCGTTCCCCAGACCTTGCACGCCGACCGCGCGGTGGACCTGATCGCGCCGGTGAGCTTCCGGATTCCCAAGACCGACGCCCAGGGTCATCCCGTCGTGGACGCCGCGGGACATCCGGTGATGGTGGCCTCGCAGGCCGCGCGCCAGACCCTGCCGCTGGGGCCGGTGGCCTCGCAGGAGGCGATCAAGGAACTGGGGACCAACGGCGGGGGCTTCTACAACGCCAACTCGGCGCACCCTTACGAGAACCCCAATGCGCTGAGCAACGGCCTGGAGATCTTCGCGCTGCTGCTGATCTCGGTGGCGCTGACCTTCACCTTCGGGCGCATGGTCGGCGACCGGCGCCAGGGCTGGGCCTTGCTTGCGGCCATGGCCATCGTGCTCGGCGTGGCCATGGGCGCCGAGGCGCATTTCGAGCAGCAGGGCAATCCGGCCTTCGCCGCGCTGCAGGTGGACCAGCAAGCGGGCGCGCTGCAGTCCGGCGGCAATATGGAAGGCAAGGAGACGCGCTTCGGCATCGCCTCGACCGCCATCTTCACCGCGGCGACCACCGGCACCTCGACCGGCGCGGTGAATTCGATGTTCGACTCCGACACTCCGCTCGGCGGTCTGGTGCCGATGCTGCTGATCCAGTTGGGCGAAGTCGCGCCCGGAGGCACCGGCACGGGGCTGTACGGCATCCTGATGGTGGCGCTGATGGCCGTGTTCGTGGGCGGCCTGATGATCGGCCGCACGCCGGAGTACCTGGGCAAGAAGATCGAGTCCTTCGAGATGAAGATGGTCTCCATGGGGCTGCTGGTCTCGCCGCTGCTGGTGGTCGTGGGCACCGCGGTGGCCGCGGTGAGCGCCGGCGGGCTGGCCGGCCTGGCCAACCCCGGCGCGCATGGTTTCTCGGAAATGCTCTACGCCTTCAGTTCGGCCGCCAACAACAACGGCAGCGCCTTCGCGGGCCTGAGCGCCAACACCGCCTTCTACAACCTGGGCCTGGGCCTGGCCATGTGGCTTGGGCGTTTCGTGTCCATCATCGCGGCGCTGGCCATCGCCGGCTCCCTGGCCTCGAAAAAGCGCCTGGCGAGCTCCAGCGGAACCATGCCCACGCACGGCGCGCTGTTCATCAGCCTGCTGCTGGGCACGGTTCTGCTGGTGGCCGCGCTGACCTTCCTGCCGGCGCTGGCCCTGGGGCCGATCGCCGAGCACCTGGCGCTGTGGGCCGGGCATTGATCCGCGACGAGGAGTCAAGATGAGTCGTCAACGCCTTCCCCTGTTCGATTCCGCGCTGCTCGGACCGGCTGCGCTCGAATCCCTGCGCAAGCTCGACCCGCGGGTGCAGTTCCGCAACCCGGTGATGTTCGTGGTCTACATCGGCAGCCTGCTGACCACGGGGCTGTGGCTGCAGGCGCTGCACGCTCGGGGCGAGGCGCCGGCGGGCTTCATCCTGGCCGTCACGGTGTGGCTGTGGTTCACCGTGCTGTTCGCCAACTTCGCCGAGGCCCTGGCCGAAGGGCGCAGCAAGGCCCAGGCGGCCAGCCTGCGGGGAACCCGCAGCGCCACCAAGGCGAAGAAGCTGACCGTGCCGCCCCCCGCGGGGGGCGGCGCGCAGCGCCTGGGGGCCATTTCAGCCCAGCCGCGTTACGGTGCGCCGTGGACCCTGGTCGACGGCGCCGATCTGCGCAAGGGCGATAGGGTGGTCGTGCTGGCGCATGAATTGATTCCTTGTGACGGCGAGGTCATCGAGGGGGCGGCCACCGTGGACGAGAGCGCGATCACCGGCGAGTCGGCTCCGGTGATCCGCGAATCGGGAGGAGATTTCTCGTCGGTCACCGGCGGTACCACGGTGCTTTCGGACTGGATCGTCGTGCGCTGCACCACCGACCCCGGCGATTCCTTCCTCGACCGCATGATCGCGCTGGTGGAGGGCGCCAAGCGGCGCAAGACGCCCAACGAGATCGCGCTGACCATCCTGCTCATCGCCCTCACGCTGATCCTGCTCGCGGCCACCGTGACCCTGCTTCCCTACTCGATCTACGCGGTCAAGGCCAGCGGGGCGGGTCACCCCGTGAGCATCACCGTGCTGGTGGCGCTGCTGGTATGCCTGATCCCCACCACCATCGGCGCGCTGCTGTCGGCCATCGGCGTGGCGGGCATGAGCCGCATGCTGGCGGCCAACGTGGTGGCGACCTCCGGGCGCGCGGTGGAGGCCGCCGGGGACATCGACGTGCTGCTGCTGGACAAGACCGGCACCATCACCCTGGGCAACCGCCAGGCCAGCGCCTTCCTGCCGGTGGCCGGGGTGGCCGAGCGCGAACTGGCGGATGCCGCGCAACTCGCGTCCCTGGCCGACGAAACGCCCGAGGGGCGCAGCATCGTGGTGCTGGCCAAGCAGCGCTTCCAGCTGCGCGAGCGCGACCTGGAGTCGCTGCACGCCAGTTTCGTGCCCTTTTCCGCGCAGACCCGCATGAGTGGGGTGGACATCGGCGGCCGGCCGATCCGCAAGGGCGCGGCGCAGGAGATCGCGAGCTTCGTGCGCGAGCGCGGCGGCCTGCCGCCCGAGGATCTCAAGGCGCTGGTCGACGCCGCGTCGCGCCGCGGCAGCACCCCGCTGGTGGTGGTCGACGACCTGCGCGTGCTGGGCGTGGTCGAGCTCAAGGACATCGTCAAGGACGGCATCAAGGAACGCTTCGCCCAGCTGCGGCGCATGGGCATCCAGACCGTGATGATCACCGGGGACAACCGGCTCACAGCGGCGGCCATCGCCGCCGAGGCCGGCGTGGACGAGTATCAGGCCGAGGCCACGCCGGAGACCAAGCTGGCGCTGATCCGCAGATACCAGGCCGAGGGGCGCCTGGTGGCGATGACCGGCGACGGCACCAACGACGCCCCGGCGCTGGCGCAGGCCGACGTGGCCGTGGCCATGAACAGCGGCACGCAGGCGGCGCGCGAGGCCGGCAACATGGTCGACCTGGACTCCAATCCGACCAAGCTGATCGAGGTGGTGGAAATCGGCAAGCAGATGCTCATGACCCGCGGTGCGCTGACAACCTTCAGCATCGCCAACGACCTGGCGAAGTACTTCGCCATCATCCCGGCGATTTTCCTGGGCACCTATCCGCAGCTGGGCGCGCTCAACGTGATGCACCTGGCGACGCCGGATTCGGCGATCCTGTCGGCGGTGATCTTCAACGCCCTGATCATCGTGTTCCTGATCCCGCTGGCGCTCAAGGGCGTGCGTTTCCGTGCCCTGTCCGCCTCGGTACTCCTGCGCAACAACCTGCTGGTCTACGGCCTGGGTGGAATCATCCTGCCCTTCTTCGGGATCAAGGCCATCGACCTGCTGTTGAACGCGCTGCACCTGGCCTGAGACGGAGACTGCCATGATGCGAACCATTCGTCCGGCCCTCGTGCTGTTCGCCGCCTTCACCCTGCTGACCGGGGTGGCCTATCCCCTGCTCGTGACCGGCGCGGCAGGTGCGCTGTTCGCCTGGCGCGCCCAGGGCTCGGTGCTCGCGGTCCGGGGCAGGCCCGTGGGCTCGGCGCTCATCGGGCAGGCCTTCAGCGCTCCGCGCTATTTCTGGGGGCGGCCCTCGGCCACCTCGCCGCTGCCCTATGACGCGCTGGCCTCGGGCGGCTCCAATCTGGGACCCACCAACCCCGCGGAGCTGGCCGCCGTGAAGGCCGCCGCGGAGGCCCTGCGCCGTGCCGATCCGGCCGAGGCGGACCTCCCGGTGCCGGTCGACCTGGTCACGGCCTCGGGCTCCGGGCTGGACCCCGACATCAGCCTGGCCGCAGCGAACTACCAACTGGCGCGCGTCGCCCGGGCGCGCCAGCTGCCCGAAGCCGCGGTGCGCAGGCTGCTCGACGCGCAGCTCCGCCGACCCTGGCTGGGGCTGTTCGGGGAACCGCGGGTGAACGTGCTGGAGCTGAACCTGGCGCTCGACGGCCTGCGCCCGGCGCGCCTGCGCTGATCTATTCTCTGCGCCAGGAAAGGGCCGCATGGCCGTTTCCGGCAATCCATGAACGACGACCAACGCCCCGACCCCGATGCCCTGTTGCGTGAAGTCGAGCAGCAGGAGCAGCAGGCGCTGCGCGGCAAGCTGAAGATCTTCTTCGGCGCCTCGCCCGGCGTGGGCAAGACCTTCGCCATGCTGGCCGCGGCGCAGCAGCTGCGCGCCAAGGGGGTCGACGTGGTGTGCGGGGTGGTGGAGACCCATGGCCGCAACGAGACCGGGCGCCTGCTCGAAGGCCTGCCGGCGCTGCCGCGCCTGCGCCTGGCCCAGGGCGGACGCGAGGTCGAGGAATTCGACCTGGCCGCCGCTGTGCAGCGCCGCCCCGCCGTGCTGCTGGTCGACGAGCTGGCGCACAGCAATGCACCGGGCAGCCGCCACCCCAAGCGCTGGCAGGACGTGGAGGAGCTGCTGGCCGCCGGCATCGAGGTGTACACCACGCTCAACGTGCAGCACCTGGACAGCGTCAGCCACATCGTGGCCAGCATCGCCGAGGTGCCGGTGCGCGAAACCGTGCCCGACAGGCTGTTCCAGGAGGCGCAAGACGTGGTGCTGGTCGATCTGCCGCCCGACGAGCTGCTGCAGCGCCTGCGCGAAGGCAAGGTCTACGTCGCCACGCAGGCCGCGCGCGCCGTGCAGAATTTTTTCCGCAAGGGCAATCTGCTGGCGTTGCGCCAGCTGGCGCTGCGCCTGACCGCGGAGCGGGTGGACAGCCAGATGCGCAGCTACCGCAGCACCCAGGTGGGCGGCGCGGTATGGAGCGCCTCCGAAGCTCTGCTGGTCTGCGTGGGGCCCGACAACGGGCCGGGCCTGGTGCGCGCCGCCGCCCGACTGGCCGAGGCCTTGCACGCTCGCTGGCATGTGGTGTACGCCGAGACGCCGCCCCTGCAGCAGCTGGCGCAGGCGCGGCGGGGCGCGATCCTCAAGTTGCTGCAGCTCGGCCGCGACCTCGGCGCGCATACCGCGGTGCTGGCGGGGCAGCAGGCGCCGGCCGAGGTGCTGGCCTATGCGCGCACCCACAACCTCAACCGCGTGGTGGTGGCGCGCCACCGACGGCGTGGGTGGTGGCACGAGTTGCGCCATGGCTCCTTCGCGCGCGCACTGGGCCGGCTGGCGCCGGACCTGGACCTGATCCTGCTTGCTCCCGAAGCCGGGACCGCGGCCGCGGTCCCGGCCGCCGCGGGGGCCGGCGACGAGCGGGCGCAGCGCCCGGCATGGCCGGACTACGCCTGGGCGCTGGCCGGCAGCGCCACCGTTACCCTGCTGGCGACCCCGTTGATCGGCTACTTCGATCTGTCGAACATGGTCATGCTGTTCCTGGTGGGGGTGGTGCTCACCGCCTGGCGCCTGGGACGCGGGCCGGCGGTGCTGGCGGCCTTCGTCAACGTGCTGGCCTTCGACTTCTTCTACGTTCCTCCGCGCTTTTCCTTCGGCGTCAGCGACGTGCAGTACCTGTTCACCTTCAGCGTCATGCTCGGCGTGGGCCTGCTCATCGGCCATCTCACTTCCGGGCTTCGCTACCAGGTGCGAGTGGCCAATCTGCGCGAAAGCCGCTCGCGCGACCTGTACGCGCTGTCGCGCGACCTGTCGGGCGCGTTGACCGTGGAGCAGGTGGTGGACTTCGGCCTGCAATACGTGCGCAACGGCTTTCGCGCGCGCGCGGCGCTGCTGCTGCCGGGCAGCGACGAGCGCCTGCGCGTGGTCGACTCGCCCGATCCCCGCGGCCCCATCGAGGGCATCGACACCGACCTGGCGCGCTGGTGCCTGGACCATGAGGAGGCCGCGGGCATCGGCACCAACACCTTGCCGGCGCTGGCCCTGCTGTACCTGCCGCTGAAGGCGCCGATGCGCGTGCGCGGGGTGCTGGTCGTGGCCCCCGGGGTGCAGCGCAACGTGCTGGTGCCCGAACAGCGCCGGTTGCTCGACACCATCGCCACGCAGATCGCCATCGCGCTGGAGCGGGTGCATTTCGTCGAGGTGGCGCAGGAGACCCTGGTCGCCATGGAAGCCGAGCGCCTGCGCAATTCGGTGCTGCAGGCCTTGTCGCACGACCTGCGCACCCCCCTGACTTCGCTGATCGGCGCCACCGACGTTCTGCGCATGCGCGCGGCCGGCGAGGCGCCGGCGCTGGAGGAGCAGGCGGCCTCGATCGGCAAGCAGTCGCGCCGCGTGGCCAAGATGGTCGAGGACATGCTGGAGATGGCCCGGCTGCAGGCGGGCAGGGTCACCTTGCGCAAGGATTGGCAGTCGGTGGAGGAGATGGTGGGCAGCGCGCTGCGCCTGCTGGACGAGGAGCAGCTGGCGCAACACCCGCTGAGCCTGGACCTTCCGCCCGAGCTGCCGCTGATCCAGGTCGACGCGCAACTGCTGGAGCGGGTGCTGGTCAACCTGTTCGACAATGCGCTGAAGTACACGCCGGCGGGCACGCGCATCGGTGTCAGCGCGAGCCCGGCGGGGCGCTTCCTGCGGGTGACGGTGTGGGACGAGGGGCCGGGCCTGCCGCGCGGGCGCGAGCATGAGCTGTTCGACAAGTTCGCGCGCGGCCAGCCCGAATCGCCCGTTCCGGGCGTCGGGCTGGGGCTGGCGATCTGCCGCTCGGTGATCGAGGCGCATGGTGGAAGCATCCGCGCGTTCAATCGCCCCGAGGGCGGGGCCGCATTGCGCTTCGAACTTCCGCTGCAGGCGCCGCCGGCGCTGGCCGCCGAGTCCGCCGAGGAGATGCACGATGACAAGCCAGCCGCTGATCCTGCTGGTTGAGGACGAGGCTGGGATCCGGCGCTTCGTGCGCTCGGCGCTGGAGGCCGAGGGCTACCGCGTGCACGAGTCCGAGCAATGCGCGCGCGGGCTCACCGATGCGGCGTCGCGCCGGCCCGAGCTGGTGCTGCTCGACCTCGGCCTGCCCGATGCCGACGGCATGGTGTTTCTGCGCGAGTTCCGGGCCTGGAGCCAGGCCCCGGTGATCGTGTTGTCGGCGCGCAAGGAGGAAGCCGCGAAGGTGTCCGCCCTCGACCTCGGGGCCGACGACTATCTGACCAAGCCTTTCGGGGTCGCCGAACTGCTGGCGCGGGTGCGGGCGGCGCTGCGCCGACGCAAGACCGGCGAGCAGGGAAGCGTGGTGCGTTTCGGCGACGTGGTCCTCGACATGGGCAAGCGCTCGGTGGACAGAGGTGGGGCCGCGGTCCACCTGACCCTGATGGAGTACCGGCTGCTGGAGCTGCTGGCGCGGCACGCGGGGGCGCTGCTCACCCACCGGCGCCTGCTGCAGGAGCTGTGGGGGCCCAACGCGCTGGACAACGAGCACTACGTGCGGGTGTACATGGGGCGTCTTCGGCACAAGCTGGAGGAGCAGCCCGCGCGCCCACGGCATCTGCTGACGGAAAGCGGAGCGGGTTACCGCCTGGTGCCCTGAAAGTCCGGCGCATGCCGGAGATAATGCGCCATGCACATCCTCGCCGTCGCCGGCAGCCTGCGCGCTGCCTCGATCAACGCCGCCTTCTGTCGTGCCGCCTCGAGGCTGGCGCCGGCCGATGCGCCGATCGCCGTCTACGATCGCCTGGGCGATCTGCCCTTGTTCAACCCGGATCGCGAAGCCGATGCTCCCGAGCCGGCGCGGCACTGGCGGCGGGCCGTGGGCGGTGCCGATGCGCTGCTGATCGCCAGTCCCGAGTACGCCCATGGCGTATCCGGGGTGATGAAGAACGCGCTGGACTGGCTGGTCGGCGAGGAGTCCTTCGTGGGCAAGCCGGTGGCGCTGGTCAACACCTCGCCACGGGCGCACCATGCCCATGACGCGTTGCTCGAGATCCTGCGCACCATGTCGGCCCACGTGGTGGAGAGCGCATCGCCGAGCATTGCCTTGCTCGGCGTATGCACGGGCGAGGCCGAGATGCTGGCCAGCGAGCAGACCTGCGCCAGCATCCGGCAGGTGATCGCGGCCTTGCGCGGGCATCTGCTCGACCCGGGAGCCCCGGGGCCGCGCATGGGGCTTTGACGCGCCGCGAAAGCCGAGTGGCGTCGCCGCAGTTGAGGTGGGTCAAGCCCCACCGGGCATCTATGCTCCTACAGTGATTCCCAGGGTCCGCGGGCCGAGCCTTGCCGGGCCGCATCGGGAGATTCCACCATGCGAGGCATTCGTGTGTTTCTGACGGCCGCGGCCTGCGCGGCATTCGCGCTGGCCCATGCGGCCGCGCCGACCTTCACGGAAGGCAAGGACATTTTCATCGAGACCGGGGTGGAGGCGCCGGACCGCGCGCCCACCTGGTATGCCTCGATGGTGAACAGGCCCTATGCGCCGACCTTCGAGATGCTGGCCACGCAGGGCACGCAGGGGCGCTACTACCCGTACACCTACCCGGTGACCCTGAAGGACATGATCCGGTTCCACGGCCACGACTGCGAGGGCACGGTGCACGTGGCCAACGCGGCCTG
The DNA here is from genome assembly GCA_021830925.1 of Pseudomonadota bacterium. Classification (GTDB taxonomy): domain Bacteria; phylum Pseudomonadota; class Gammaproteobacteria; order Burkholderiales; family Burkholderiaceae_C; genus Thiomonas_A. Next base: position 11,777 of record JAKBNS010000065.1, read on the forward strand.
GGTGGCTTTCAGGATCCTGTTCCCCGACGGCATCATCGACCGCAGCGTGTTGTGGGGCATCAGCGGGGACTCGCCTTGCTGGTCGGACGGCGTGGCCTTTCTCACCGGGGCCAGGGTGCAATACGGCAACCTGGGCTTTTTCCGGGACAAGCGCTACAGCCACGCCATCGTGCTGTATCGGGAGGACACCAAGGTCGCGGTGCTCGCCACCTGGAAGGAGGGCATCAACAACATTCCCGGCGAGCCGGTGATGCTGCCCGGCCGGATCGACTGGAAGCCCAAGGTGAGCATGCGCGAGATCGAGGCCTTGAAGGCCGTGGTGAAGGCCGCCGGAGGCGAGCCGACGCCCTATCAGGTGGACCGTATGCGCTACCAGCAATGGGAACAGGTCAACGACATCCTCGACCATCCGTTGACCGAGAGCTACAGCGCGCAAGTCATCCCGGACTTCCAGTGGGCGCAGTGGATCGATCCGGCGAAGACCATGCAAAAGACCATCACCCGCAGCGATGTGCGCCTGAAGAACTACCCCTATCGTCAGCGCCCCGTGGACGCGGGGCCCTGAGGCGGCGCGGGCGGCGCGGGACGCGCCTCGGCGAGGCCGCGCAGGTCGCGAGCCATTTCGGCGATCACGCGGCTCCAGTCCTCGCCCGGGCCCTGCCGGTACAGGCGCATCACTCCGGGGTACCAGGGCGAATCGGCGCGTCGTTCCAGCCAGCGCCAGTCGGTCTTGTGGTGGGGCAGCAGCACCCAGCAGGGGCGCGCCAGCGCGCCGGCCAGATGCGCGACCGCCGTGTCCACGCTGATCAGCAGGTCGAGTCCCTCGAGCACCGCCGCGGTGTCGGCGAAGTCGCGCAGGCCGGCGCCCAGCGGGCACATGCGTGGCAAGGCCTGTTCGCCCCGCGGATCCTCGGCGTCGAGGTCGCCGGCATCCTTGTGCAGGCTGAACAGGCGCACGCCGGGCACCTGGCCCAGCGGCGCCAGCACCCGCGGGCCGGGTAGCGAGCGTTCGCGATCGTTGGCGAATCGCGGGTTGCCCTTCCACACCAGTCCGACGCGCAGGCCGGGAGCTCCGTCGAGCGACCGTTTCCAGGCCGCGACGCGCGCGGGATCCGAGTGCACGTAGGGCAGATGGGCGGGAATCGAGTCCAGGCGCGTCGCGCACAGCGCGGGCAGGCTCGGCGCGGGACACCACAGATCCCACGCCACGTCGGGAACGCGCCCGCCACCCTCGGGCCCCACGGCGATCGCGTGGTCGATGCCGTCGGCGCGCTGCAGCAAGGGCTGCAGTCCGGGGTGGCACAGCACGCCCACCACCGAGGCGCCGCGCCGCTTGAGCTCGGAGGCGTAGCGGCAGAACTGGATCATGTCGCCCTGACCGCCTTCGACGCCGATCAGCAGGGCGCGGCCGTGCAGCGGCCCGCCGTCCCAGCGGGAAATGCCCACGCGGGCCGCGAAATCCTTCGACCAGTCGCGTGCCTCGAAGTGTCGCCACGCTTCGTCCAGGCGCCCCTGGCGCAGCAGGCATTCGGCGAGGTTCACCGACGCGTGAGGCCAGTCCGGCGCCAACGCCACGGCGCGGCGATGCGCGTCTTCCGCCTCCGGCGTGCGTCGCAGGATGTCGAGCAGCACGCCCAGGTTGCTCCAGGCGGGTGCGCTGGCGGGGTCGATGCGCAGCGCCTCGCGGTAGGCCTGCTCGGCCTGGGCGTACTGTTTTTGGCGCTCCAGGAAGGCGCCGTAGTTGCACCAGGCGGTCTCCTGCCCCGGCGCGAGGGCCAGCGCGCGTCGGTAGTGGGCGAGGGCGGCGTCGTCCTCGCCCATCCGGTCCAGCGCCAGCGCCAGGTTGGCGTGCGCCTCGGCCAGGCCGGGCTGCAGCGCCACTGCGCCTCGCAGCGCGGTCGCGGCTTCGGCCGGGCGCCCCTGTTGCAGCAGGCTGGTGCCCTGCTGGAACAGATCCGGAGCCATGCGAGGCCCGTGCCGCCGAGGCTGCCGTGTCGCGGCCGGCCGTCAGCCGACCTTGGCGGCGAGCGCCGCCAGCGCCTTGAGCTGGGTGGCGATGAACTCGCGCGTGCCGGTGTCGCTCAATTCCAGCGTGTCGCCGTTGACCTTGGCGGCCGCCTGGCCGACCATGACCTCGGGCTTGTTGAGCACGTGGGCGTCCAGGAACACCAGGCTCTGGCGCAGGTGGTACTGGGCACGCGCTCCGCCCAGCAGGCCCGGCGAGGCGGTCTGGATCGCCACCGCCTTGCCGGCGAAGGGCTGGGGCGTCAGGCGCGACAGCCAGTCGATGGCGTTCTTCAGCGCGCCCGGCACCGAGTAGTTGTATTCGGGGGTGACGATGATCACGCCGTCGGCGGCGCGGATGCGCTCGGCCATCGCCTGCACGGGCGCGGGAAAGCCGCCGGCCTGCAGGTCGGCGTCGTAGTGCGGGAACTCGGAGATGGAGCCGAGTGCCGTGATGGTCACGCCGGCCGGCGCGAGCGCCGGCAGGGCACGCGCGATGGCCGCGTTGAGCGAGCCCTTGCGCAGGCTGCCCAGCAAGGTCACGAAATGGAACGGTCTGGATTCGGTCATCTTGGAATTCCCCTGTTGTTGGTGCCGTTATTTCAGCAGATCGCGCGCCGCCGTGCCCGGGGGCCTCGTGGCGGCCTTCAGCCGCCGAGGTGGGGGGAGTACTCCAGCAAGCGCCAACGGCGCGACAGCGCGGCGGGGCGATGGATCACCTGCTCGACGTGCAGCAGCACCGCGCGCTCGGCGCCTTCGAGCGCCGCCGCCGCCGCGCCGTCCAGGATCTCGGTACGCCCCGCCACGTGCACGAGGTCGCCGCTGGCGAAGTCCGGGAACACGAGCCCGGCGCGCGGCTCCAGCAGCAGGTTACCCAGGGTGTTGAAGTAGCGATTGCCGGGGAACTCGGCCCAGGCCAGCCGGGCACCCTCGGCGTCGACCTGCACGAAGCCGGGTCGCCCGCCGCGATGCGAGGCGTCGGCGCCCGCGCCCACGCCGGACTGGCCTCTCGCGACGCGCGTGGCGATGAACAAGGTGTCGGCGCGGCGCACCAGCGCGGCAGCCTCGCCCTGCAGGCGCGCGGCGCGAAGTGGCGGTCGGGCATCCAGTGGCGAGTCTTGCGCCCGCGCCTCGCGCAACTGGATATAGCGTGGGCAATTGCCGAAGCTTTGCTCGACCCGCACGGTAAAGCCCGTGGCATCGAGTTCGAGCACTTGGCCGTTGACCCGGTTACGCCGGCGGGTGTCGAGTTCGATGCCCAGCATGCCCACGTCGCCGTGCCGGCGCAGGCAGGCGCCCAGCGGATCGTCGGCGCCCGGCAGCGCGTTCACGCGCAGGCTGCGCGCCTCGGGCGCATGCACGAAACCGGGCGCACCTTCGAGCAGCCCGCACCAGGGTTGCCCCTGGGCGTCGGCGGCACCGAGCACGAGCAAGGGAAGCTGGGCGAAGAACGCCTGATGCGCTTCGGGCAGCGCGTCCTGCACGATGCGCGCGCCGAGGCGCGCCAGGTGTTCGCGCGAACCGACCTGTCGCTGCAGAGCCTGCTCGCCGGCATGGAACACGGCGTCGTCGGGGGTTTCCGGCATGGCTGCGCTCCCGTCTCAAGCGACGGCGGAGGCCGGCATGGGTACGAAGCCGGGCAGGGCCCGCACGCGGGCCAGCCAGGCCAGTACGCGCGGGTAGGCATCCAGCGCGACGCCGCCCTCGGGGGCGTGCGCGGTGTACGTGTACATCGCCAGGTCGGCGATGGTCGGCGCGTCGCCTGCCAGGAAGGTCGCGCCGTCCAGCATCTGCTCCATGCGCGCGAACAGTGTTCCCGCGGTCGCGATGGCCTCGGCGGGGTCCGTCGAGCGCCCGAACACGCGGATCGCGCGCGCCCGCGCGGCCCCGTACGCCAGCGGACCGGCGGCCAGCGAGAGCCAGCGCTGCACCCGCGCCGCGCCCAGTGCGTCGCGCGGCAGCCAGGAGGGCTGCGCGTAGCGCAGCGCCAGATACACCAGGATGGCGTTCGAGTCGCTCAGCACGGTGCCGTCGTCGTCGATCACCGGAACCTGCCCCAGGACGTTCAGGGCAACAAAGGCCGGCTGGCGCTGCTCGCCCGCGAGCAGGTCGACGTCGCGGGTCTCGTACGGCAGGTCGAGCATGCGCAGGAACATTTCCACGCGGTGGCAATGGCCGGAAAGAGGGTGGCGGTACAGCACGATGGGGCGCGCGGCCGGCATGGCGGGTTCTCCAGGTTCGAGGTCGACGGTGTCATTGTGGTGCCGATCACAAGCGCAATAAAGAGTCCTTCGAGCAATTGACTGCACCGAAATTCGGCGTAATCATCCCTGTGTATCGTTCACCTTTCGGCTCCCGGAGCCCCGCCATGGACAAATTGCGCGCACTCCGCGGCCTGGTCGCCATCGCCGAACACGGCAGTCTCAGCGCGGCGGCGCGAGTCCAGGGCAACTCGCTGACGGCCACCGTGCGCCTGCTGGCGGCACTGGAGGACGAACTGGGCGTGCGCCTGCTCAACCGCACCACCCGGCGACTATCGCTCACCGAGGACGGGCGCCAGTACCTGGAGCGGGCGCGGCGCATCCTTGCCGATCTCGACGAGGCCGATCGCATGGTGGGCGACGCCCGCGCCGAGCCCGCCGGGGCGCTGGGCATCACTGCGCCGGTGCTGTTCGGCGAGTACCACGTGGCGCCGGCGGTGACGCGGTTCCTGGCACGGCATCCGCGGGTGCAGGTGCGCCTGATGTTGCTGGACCGCGTGGTCAACCTGGTCGAGGAAGGGCTGGACGTGGGCGTGCGCATCGGCCATCTGCAGGACTCGACCCTGGTCGCGCTTCGCGTGGGCAGCGTGCGCAGGGTGGTGCTGGCCAGCCCCGCATTCCTGGAACGCCACCGGGTACCACGGCACCCGCGCGATCTCGCCGGGCTGCCGTGCCTGTGTTCCGACAACGCCGACTCGGGGGCGTGGAGCTTCCGCGATCCGGCTCGGGGACACGAATTCAAGGTCGGGGTGCAGGGTCCCCTGCAGTGCAATCTGGTGTCGGCCAGATTGCAAGCCTGCGCCGAGGGCCTGGGCTTTTGCCGGGTGCTGTCCTACCAGGCCGCGCCGCTGCTGGCGCAGGGACTTCTGCGCATCGTGCTGGAGGACTTCGAGGCGCAGCCCTGGCCCGTCAGCATCACCTATCCGAGCACGCGCTGGCTACCGACCCGTACACGCGCCTTCGTGGATCACATGGCGGAGGAATTGCGCCGGACTTTGTGAACCATCTCACACCAGAGCGTCACTTCGGGCTTTCTCGCAAGGCAACTCGGGTCGCCGGATGTATCCTGTGCCATCCCGTGCGTGCAGGCGCGCAGGCCCAGGCCGACGCCCATGCACGCGTGTCACGCCAGGGCCAGGCCCGTCGGCGCCAAACTTCTCACATTAGCGAGACCCATGCTCCAAAAACTTCGCATCGGACCGCGGCTCACCCTGGCTTTCGGGATCCTCGTGCTCCTGCTGTTGGCGACCAGTGCCTTCGGAATCGTGCAGCTCTCGCGTATCGATTCCACGCTCAAGGAGATCATCACGGTTCGGGTGGAGGCCGAACGCGCGGCCAACACGGCGTTCAGCAACTTCCAGGGCACCACGCGCGTGACCCTGCTGTGCCTGCTGCAGTACAACTGCGCGGAAGACAACGTCAAGGCGATTCACGCCAACCAGGTGTCGACCAACGCCGCGGTGACCCAGCTGTCGCACATGGTGCTGGACCCGAAGGCGACGGCGGACGTGCAGGGCCTGAAGGCCGCGCTGCACGCCAGCCGGGGTGCCGAGCAGACCGTGTTGGCGAAGATGAACGCCGGGGACTTCGCCGGCGCCACGCAGGCCTACCTGCAGAACTCGCTGCCCAAGATCAGCGGGTTGCAGAACGCGATGCAGAACCTGCTCGCTGACCAGAAGGCCGACATCGACGCCATGTACGCGGCCAGTCAGGCCAGCTATCACGCCACGGTCAAGCTCAGCATCGCGGCGGGCGTGCTGGCGGCGGTGGTGGCCGTGGTGCTGGCGCTGCTGATCACCCGCTCGATCTCGCGCCCGCTGGAAGAGGCCGTGAAGGTCGCGCAGGCGGTGGCCGGCGGGGACCTGACGGTGCAGGTGGAGAGCACCGCGCGCGATGAGACGGGCGCCCTGCTGCGGGCCATGCAGGACATGGTCGACCGGCTGGGCACGGTGATCGGATCGGTGCGCCAGTCGGCTTCGCAGCTGCTGGCGGCCTCGGCGCAGGTTTCGTCGACCTCGCAGAGCCTTTCGCAGTCGGCTTCCGAGCAGGCGGCGTCGGTCGAGGAGACCTCGGCGACCCTGGAGGAAGCCAGCGCGTCGATTCGCCAGAACGCCGACAACGCGCGCCTGACCGATACCACGGCCCAGCTGGCCGCCAAGCAGGCGCAGGAAGGGGGCTCGGCGGTGCAGGGCACGGTCAGCGCCATGCAGCAGATCGCCGAACGCATCTCCATCGTCGACGACATCGCCTACCAGACCAACATGCTGGCGCTGAACGCGGCCATCGAGGCCGCGCGCGCCGGCGAGCACGGCAAGGGTTTCGCGGTGGTGGCCTCCGAGGTGCGCAAGCTGGCCGAGAAGAGCCAGGCCGCGGCCAAGGAAATCAGCGACCTGGCCTCTTCCTCGGTGAAACAGGCCGACCGCGCCGGCAAGCTGCTGGCCGAGGTGCTGCCGGCGATCGGCAAGACCTCCGACCTGGTGCAGGAGATCAATGCCGCCTCCGAGGAACAGGCGACGAGCATCCAGCAGATCAACCAGGCGGTGGCGCAGCTGTCGGCAGTGACCCAGCAGAACGCCTCGGCCTCCGAGGAACTGGCCGCGAGCGCCGAGCAGATGAACGGCCAGGCGGCCGCGCTGCAGGACTCCGCCGCGCAATTCCGCATGCGCGGCGAGGACGCGCCGTCTTTGGTCCCGGTGAGTGTCTCGTCTCGCGCGCAGGAACGCGGGGCGCAGGCCTTCGCCGAACCCGCGCCGCTGCCCGAGGCGAAGCCGGCGGCGGCCACCGAAGGCGACGGTTTCGTGAAGTTCTGAGGTCGCGCGGGGTGGCTGGCCGGGGCGGTGCCCCGGCCGCCGGGCGGGAAGCGCCGGCCCCGTGGCCTCAGGCGGGCGTGCGCTTCGCGGACGCGCGCAGGAGGTCCAGCAACTCGCGGGTCGTGGCGGTCTCGCCCAGGCGCGGGAAGATGCGCTGCACGCTGTTCGTGTGGGCCTCTCCGCTGACGTCGGTCATGGCGTCGACCGCGAGTGCCACGTTGAAGCCGAGTTCGTGCGCCTGGCGCGCGGTGGACTCGACGCCGATGCTGGTGGCGATGCCGCACAGCACCACCTGGGTGACGCCCCAGCGGCGCAGGTAGTCCTCGAGGTCGGTACCGGTGAAGGCGCCCCAGCTGCGCTTGGTGACCAGGTGGTCCCCGGCCTGCGCGCCGAGTTCGGAAAGCAGGGTCGACCAGTTGGGGTCCTGCGGGGCGCTGCGCCGGGGCTGTTCGTTGCGCCCGGGGGCGAAACCCGCGACGTTCACCAGCACCACGGGCAGGCCGCGTGCGCGGAAGGCGTCTGCGAGGCGGGCGGCGTGCGTCACCACGATCGGCACCGGATGGGCCGTGGGCAGCACGGCGACGCCTTGTTGCAGATCGATGACGATCAGGGCCGTCTTGGGGTCGAGGGTGCTCAGGCTCATCGTTGCCAGGGAGAAGTGGAGGAATGGGGGGCAGTGCAGTCGTCGCCGTCGGCCGCTGCCGCCGCAGCCACGCCGGGGGCCGCCCGCGACGCCTGTTCCAGGCCGCGCAGGATGCCGCACTGGCCGGCCTGGCTGGGGCTCACGCAGCGTCCGCGCAGTTCGCGCAGCCATTGTTGCAGCATGCGCAGCTCGCGCAGCCTCTGCGACACCTGCGCGAGGTGTTCGTCCAGCAGGGCGTTGACGTCGCCGCAGTCCTGCCCGGGCGCATCGCGCAGGCGCAGCAGAAGGCGCACCTCGTCCAGCGACATGTCGAGTCCGCGGCAGAAGCGGATGAATTGCAGCCGCTCGCGATGCCCCGCGTGATAGACCCGGAAATTCCCCGACGTGCGCGCGGGCGTTTCGAGCAGGCCCTCGCGTTCGTAATAGCGAATGGTCTCGACGGAGGTCGAGGTCGTCCTGGAGAGTTCGCCGATGCGCATGTCCCGGGTTCCTGAATGGTCTCTGAGTGTAGTCCCTTGACTCTGTAGTCGCTTCAGGGATTCCAATGGCCCTTCGAGACGATCGGGAGCCCGCGATGAGCCATTCCACCCACACCCACACCCACACCCACGAGCACGAGCACGCGCGCGAAGCGCCGCGCCAGGCGCCCGAGGCCTCCTGCAGCCACGACTGCTGCGGCGAGGTTCCGCTGTCGGCGCCAGCCGCGGGCGAGCCGGCCGGGGAGTCTCGGCGCGTGCGCTGGCTGCGCCTGCTGGGCGCGCTCGCGCTGGCCGTGCTGGCCGAGGTCCTGGCGAACCTGACCCCGCCCGGCGCCGCGTGGCGGGCGCTGGGCATGGGCATGGCGGTCGCCGCCGTGGCGTTGTCGGGGTTGTCGGTGATCCGCGAGGGCTTCGCCGCGCTGATCCGGGGGCGCCTCGACATCGGCGCCCTGATGGTCGTCGCGGTGGGCGGAGCCTTCGCGCTCGGCCAATGGCCCGAGGCGGCCATGGTGATGACCCTGTTCGCGTTGGCAGAGCACATCGAGGCGCGCTCGGTGGAGCGCGCGCGCGACGCCATCCGCGGCTTGCTGGCGCTGTCGCCAGCGCGCGTGGAACTGCGCCAGCCCGACGGTTCGTGGCGCGTCGTGGAGGCCCGTACCGCCGCGCTCGGCGCGCTCGCCCGGGCGCGCCCCGGCGAGCGCTTCGCGCTGGACGGCAGGGTGCGCGCCGGCCGCGGCGCGGTGGACGAGTCCCCGATCACCGGCGAGAGCCTGCCGGTGGACAAGTCACCGGGCGACGAGGTCTTCGCGGGCAGCATCAACCTCGACGGCTCGCTGGAGTACGAAGTCACGCGTCCCGCCGGCGACACCTTGCTGGCGCGCATCATCGAGGCGGTCGAGCAGGCGCAGGCGCGTCGTGCCCCGACCCAGCGTTTCGTGGAGCGCTTCGCGCGCTGGTACACGCCGGCCGTGTTCTGCCTGGCGGTGGCGCTGGGCGTGGGCGCGCCCCTGCTGCTCGGCTGGCCCTGGCACGTCGCGGTCTACCGGGCGCTGGTGCTGCTGGTCATCGCCTGTCCCTGCGCACTGGTGATTTCCACTCCGGTGACGGTGGTCAGCGCGCTGGCCTTCGCCGCGCGGCGCGGCATCCTGCTCAAGGGGGGCGTGTACCTGGAGCAGGCGCGGCGCATCCGCACCGTCGCACTGGACAAGACGGGAACCCTGACCCAGGGGCGGGCCCTGTTGACGGCCTATGGCGCGCTGGACGGACGCCTGTCGGCGCAGCGCAGTTTCGTGCTGGCGCGGGCCCTCGCGCTGCGCTCGGATCACCCGGTGGCGCGCGCCGTGGCGCAGGGGCTGGAGGAGGAGGCAGGCGGGGCAGGCGGGGCAGGCGGGGCAGGCGCGGCCACGCCGGAGGTGCTGGCCTTCGGTGCGCAGCCGGGGCGCGGCGTGCACGGCGACATCGACGGCGTGGCCTACGTGCTGGGGAGCCATCGCTGGATGGCCGAACGCGACCAGTGCACGCCGCAATTGGAGGCCTGCCTGGCCAGCCAGGAGGCGCAGGGGCGCAGCGTGAGCGTGCTGGCCGACGCCCGCGGCCCGCTGGCCTGGTTCGCGGTGGCCGATGCGCCGCGCCCCCAAAGCCGGGAGGCCGTGCGTGCGCTGCGCGAGCTGGGGGTGCGCACGCTGATGCTCACCGGGGACAACGCGGTCACCGCGCAGGCCATCGCGCGGGACCTCGGCATCGACGAGGTGCATGCGGGCCTGCTGCCGCAGGACAAGCTGGCGCTGGTGCAGCGCCTGTCGGCGGACGGGCCTACCGCGATGGTGGGCGACGGCATCAACGACGCGCCCGCGCTGAGCGCGGCCGATATCGGCTTCGCGATGGGGGGCGCGGGCACCGACGTGGCGACCGAGGCCGCCGACGTGGTGATCATGGGGGAGGATCCGCGACGGGTCGCGCAGACCATCCGGCTGTCGCGCCGCGCGCATCGCGTGCTGTGGCAGAACATCACGCTGGCGCTGGGCATCAAGCTGGTGTTTCTCGCCCTCGCGCTGGCGGGCGACGCGACCATGTGGATGGCCGTGTTCGCCGACACGGGCGCCAGTCTGCTGGTGGTGTTCAACGGCCTGCGCCTGACGCGCGAACCGGCATTCGGCGCGTCGGGGCTGCCCTGGCGGGCCGTGCCGGCCTGAGGGCCGGCTACGTGATTGACGCGCCTGCGCGCCGCCCCCTCCGGTAGTTCAACAGCCAGCTGGTTGGCTAGGGCCTGCGGCGGTCGATGCGCACGTCCACCTGTCCGGTGGAAGCCGCGGCGGACACGCCGTAGTCGTCGCCGCTGGCCGGCATGGCGTCGCCGGTCGCCGACAGCCGTGCCTCGATGCGCACCGAACCCGCCTTGGACAGCGGCTGGGAAGGCAGCATCGAGTCCGCGTCGCTCAGCGCCACGTCCAGCGGAAACGTCGGGGAAGCCCGCTTGAGGACCGCCACGGGCATGTCCTGGCCTGGTTTGCGCGCGATCACGTACAGCGTGCGCCCGGTCGCCTGCGCGCGCAGCGCCGGGGCCAGGCTCACGCGTGCGACCAGCACCGTGGCCGCCGCCGGCGCGATGGTGCCCTTGTTGGCGGCCGAAGTCGTCGTCGAGGCGGGCGAGGCGCCGGCGCCGGGCGCGGCCCGGCCCAGGCGGGCTTGCGCGTGTTGCAGCAAATTGTCGACGAAGGCGGCATCGTCGCTTCCCGGGGCCACCTCGCGCGCGGCGCGGCGCAACAGCGGCAGGGCAGCCTGATCGTCGCCCCGCTGCGTGCTGGCGTAGCCGGCGAGCATCAGCGCGAGCAGGTTGTCGGGATCGATGCGCAGCGCTGCATGGGCCAGGCTCTCGGGACGGCCCACCGGGTTGCCGCCGGCCTGCATGGCCAAGGCGTCGGCGTATTCGGCCAGCCAGCTGGCGTTGCCGCGAAGGCTGGGGCCGATGCGCGCGTAGGCCTGCACGGCCTCGCCGAAGCGGCCGAGCACGCTGTAGGAGCGTGCGAGCATGGCCCAGCCCTTCGGATCGTCGGGGTGCGCGTTCAGTCGCGCGGCGAGCTTGGACACCATGTCCTGGATCTGCCGCGGCGGCGTGGCAGCGCCGGCCGCGGCCTGGACCGCGCCCCCGGGGGCCGTGGAACCCGGAGCGGCTGCGGCCCCGGACAGGGCCAGTGCCCCGGGGCTGCCGAGCAGCAGGTACAGCAGCGCGCCGCTCAACGGCAGCAGCAGGAACATGCCTGCGAGCGTGGGGATGGTGTGGCGCGCAAGCGCGCGCGCGGGCGCGGCGCCCCCCACGTCCTCCAGCACGCGCCGTGTGAGTTCGTCGCGTTGAAGTTCGAAGGCACTCGGGTCCAGCACGCCCCGCGCGCGCTCGGACTCCAGGATCGCCAGCTCATCGCGCAGCAGGCGCGCGTTGAGAGCGGCTCGATCCACGCCGGGCGAGCGCGGCGTGCGCAACAGCGGCAGGCCGAGCGTGGCGGCCACGACCACGGTGAGCGCCGCAGCGACGAGCACGAAGGCGATCATGATGCGTCTCCAGCCCGCGACAGGAGTTCGCGCGCACGTTGCAGTGTGGCCTCGTCGAGCGCGCCGGCCGCGCGCGTGGAACCTGCGCGAATCTGCGTCAGCAGCACCAGCAGGCCCACGGCCAGAAGCGCGAAGGGGCCCAGCCAGAGCAGCAGGGTCTCGGCGTCGAAGGGCGGGCGGTAGCGCACGTAGTTGCCGTAGCGCTGCACCAGGTAGGCGACGATCTGGTGGTCGCTCAGCCCCTTGCGGATCAGGCCGCGCACCTCGGCGCGCAGGTCGCGCGCGAGTTCGGCCTGGGAGTCCGCCAGGGATTCGTCCTGGCACACCAGGCAGCGCAATTCGCCGGTAATGGACAGCATGCGCTGCTCCACGGCCGGATCGGCGTAGAGCGGCCGCGCCTCGGCGGCGAAGGCGGCGCGGCCGAGCAGCAGGCAGGCGACAAGCAGGAGCAGGAGTTTCATGATGAGAGCTTGCGGATCAGGGGCAGCAGGCGATCCTTCAGCACCTCGGGGGTGATCGGGCCGATCTGCTTGTAGACGATGTTGCCCTGGCGATCGATCAGGTAGGTCTCGGGCACGCCGTACACGCCGTAGTTGATGCCCACGTGGCCATCGGCATCCACGCCCACCATGTCGTAGGGATCGCCGGCCTCGGCCAGCCAGTGGCGCGCGTCCACCGGCGAGTCCTTGTAGTCCAGGCCCACCAACGGCACATGCTGGCGATGCGCGTACTGCAGCAGCAGCGGGTGTTCCTCTCTGCAGGAATCGCACCATGAGGCCCACACATTGAGCAGCCAAACGCGGCCCTTGAAGTCGGCCGGGGAGACCGACTGCCCCGGCGCGTTCAGGCGCTGCAACTCGAAGCTCGGGGCCGCGCGGCCGATCAGGGGCGACGGGATCCGGTGGGGGTCGTGCGTGAGCCCGACCCCCAGGAAACCCAGCAGCACCACGAACAGGCCCAGGGGAATCAACCAGATGCGTTTCATGTCGTACTCGTTTGCGCGCAAAGGGCCGCCGCGGCGCGACGGCTGAGCACGCGGTAGCGGCGGTCGGCAGCGGCTGCGATGCCGCCCGCGACCATGAGCAGCGCGCCCGCCCAGATCCAGATCACGAAGGGCTTGTAGTACACGCGCACGGCCCAGGCGCCGCCGCCCAGCGGCTCGCCCAGCGACACGTAGATGTCGCGCAGCGGGCCGCTGTCGATGGCTGCCTCGGTCATGGGCATGGCCGAGCTGAAGTAATCGCGCTTCTGCGGATGCAGCGTGACCAGCTCGCGCCCGTTGCGGGACAGCTCGAGCCGACCCTGCTGCGCCTTGTAGTTGGGGCCCGGCACCTCGCGCACGCCGTCGAAACGCACCACGTAGCCGGCAATGCGGGTGCTGTCGCCGGGGGCCATGCGCAGGTCGCGCTGCACCTGGTAATGGCTGACCAGCGCCACCCCCACGATGCTCACCGCCAGGCCGATGTGGGCCAGTTGCATGCCCCAGTAGCCGGCGGGCGGGTTGCCGCTGCGCAGCCGCTCGCGGGTCTGCTTCACCGTGGCCGCGCCCAGCCACAGCGCGCAGAAGCTGCCCAGCGCGGCGCCGGCATTCCAGCGTCCCAGCCACAGCGGCAACGCCACGGCGGCCAGCAGCGCGATCAAGGCCGGCCAGCGCATCTTGCGCGCCAGGTCGCGCGCGTCGGCGTTGCGCCAGCGTGCGATCGGGCCCAGCGCGGCAAGCAGGAACAAGGGCACCACGACGGGCACGAACACGTTGTTGAAATACGGCGGGCCCACCGAGAGCTTGCCCAGGCCGAGCGCGTCCATGAGCAGCGGATACAGCGTGCCCAGCAGCACGCTGGCGGTGGCCACGACCAGCAGCACGTTGTTGCCCAGCAGCAAGGTCTCGCGCGAGACCAGCGCACAGGCCGCGCCCGGCGTGGTGCGCGGCGCGCGCAGCGCGAACAGCAGCAGCGAGCTGCCCACCACCAGCCCGAACAGCAGCAGGATCATCAGGCCGCGCCGCGGATCGGTGGCGAAGGCGTGCACCGAGGACAGCACTCCGGAGCGCACGAGGAAGGTGCCGAGCAAGGACAGCGAGAAGGCGCCGATGGCCAGCAGCACCGTCCAGTTGCGAAAGCTGCCGCGCTTTTCCGTCACGGCCAGGGAGTGGATCAGCGCGGTACCCAGCAGCCAGGGCATGAAGGAGGCGTTCTCCACCGGGTCCCAGAACCACCAGCCGCCCCAGCCGAGTTCGTAGTAGGACCAGTGCGATCCCAGCGCGATGCCCGCGGTCAGCGCCACCCAGGCCGCCAGGGTCCAGGGGCGCGACCAGCGCGCCCAGGCGGCGTCCAGGCGCCCGGCCAGCAGCGCCGAGATGGCGAAGGCGAAAGCCACCGCGAATCCGACGTAGCCCATGTACAGCATCGGCGGGTGGCCCACCAGGCCGGGATCCTGCAGCAGCGGGTTCAGGTCGCGCCCGTTGGGCGCCGCCGGCAGCAGGCGCACGAAGGGATCGGAGGCCAGGTTGATGAACACCAGGAAGCCCACGGAAATGGCACCCAGCACGCCGATCACCCGGGCCACCATGTCCTCGGGCAGGCTGCGCGAGAACACCGATACCGCCAGGGTCCAGGCCGAGAGCATGAACAGCCACAGCAGGAAGGAGCCCTCGTGACCGCCCCAGGTGGCGCCGATCTTGTAGACGGTAGGCAGCAGGGAGTTGGAGTTCTCGGCGACGTAGCGCACCGAGAAATCGTCGTGGATGAAGCTCCACACCAGGCAGCCGAAGCTCAAGCCCACGAGCAGGAAGCCTGCGCGCGCGGCCGGTCGGGCCAGCGCCATCCAGCTGCGGTTGCCGCGCCAGGCGCCCAGCAGCGGCAGCAGCGCCTGGATCAGCGCCACCGGGAGCGCCAGCAACAGCGCGTAATGTCCGAGTTCGGGAATCATTGCACCAGCGTCCTTTGCGCCTGTCGGGCCTGCTCGACGGCATCGCGCGCCTCGGGCGGCATGTAGTCGGCATCGTGCTTGGC
>JAKBNS010000111.1 GCA_021830925.1 Pseudomonadota bacterium
GCTGGTCGGCGCGGCGCCGTCGCCCGAGGGCGGCTGGGAAGGCCTGGCCGAGCTCAAGCTCGAAGCCGCCGCGCAGGACGCGCTGCACCTGGGCGCGGCCACGGGGCCGCGACTGCGCCTGGGCAGTCTGCCCTACGAATTGCCCACCGCGGGCTGAGCGCCCATGTGCCTGATCGCGTGGTCCTGGCAACCGGGGCAACGGCGCACCCTGCTGCTGGCCGCCAACCGCGACGAGTGGCTGCAGCGGCCGGCCAGCCCGATGCACTGGTGGGACGCCGGGGACGACGACGTGCCGCCGCTGCTGGCCGGACGCGATCTGCAGGGCGGCGGCACCTGGCTGGGCCTGCGGCGCGACGGCCTGCTGGCGGCGCTGACCAATGTGCGCGAGCCCGGGCCGCGCGATCCGGCGCGCCCCTCGCGCGGAGACCTGCCGCTGCGCTTCCTGCGCGGCCTGCATCCGCTGGATGGCGGGCGGCGCTGGGAGTGCCCCGACCCGAAGGCCTGGGCGCGCGAACTGCAGGCGGGCATGCAGGCCTACGCCGGCTTCAACCTGCTGCTGGCCGATCTGCGCCGCGGGAGCATGTGCTGGGTGTCCAACCGCGCGGGTTTCGCCGACGTGCAGCCGGGCCTGCATGGCCTGTCCAACGCCGCCCTGAACACCCCCTGGCCGAAGGTGCAGCGCCTCAAGCAGGGCGTGGAGCAATGCCTGCGGCCCGGGTTCGCCCAGGGCGCCGCGCCGCAAGACGAGTTCGAGTTCCTGCTGGAGCGCCTGGCCGACCCGCGGCCCGCGCCGGACGCGCTGATCCCGGCGCCACCCGAGGGCATGCAGTTGTCCGAGCAGTGGAGCCGCGGCCTGTCGGCGCCGTTCATCCGCCTGCCGGACTACGGCACCCGTTGCTCCACCCTGCTGCGCGCCGACGCCGACGGCACCATGCACGTACTCGAACTCCAGCGCCAACCCGACCCCGGCCTGCGCCGCGAATACCACTGGAACTGGCACGATTCTTGAGTTGCCCCCTCCGTCGCCGGGCGCGAGCCCGGCTCCGTCCCCCCGAGGGGGACGCACCCCGCCTTGGGGCGGCCCTGCGGCGGGTGTGCTCTCGACAGCGGGCGCTGTCACGATGGCCATCGTTTTCAGGTGGCGGGGCATAGCCGCCTTCGGCGGCCCCAAACCAAAGGGTGGTTGGCTTCAGGCCGCCGCAGGCGGCTCTCCGGCCCGCCTGAAAGCCCCCCTTCAGTGCACCACGCCCCGCTGCCGAGAACCCTCCTGCCGCAGGGCCGCCCCAAGGCAGGGGGTGCCCCCCTCGGGGGGGCGGAGCCGGGCTCGCGCCCGGCGACGGAGGGGGCTCCCCCCCGGGGCTCCCCCCGGGGCTCACACCCCCCCAGCGGCGTGGGCGCTGGCCCAGGCCCACTGGAAGTTGTAGCCACCGAGCCAGCCGGTGATGTCCACCGCCTCGCCGATGAAATGCAGTCCCGGCACGCGGTGCGCTTCCATGGTGCGCGGGTCGAGTTCGTGCGTGGCCACGCCGCCGCGCATCACCTCCGCCTTGTTCCAGCCCTCGGTGCCGGTGGCGCGCGGGGACCAGTCCGCGAGTGCCGCGGCCAGGCGTTCCAGCGCGGCGCGCCCGGTCTCCGCCACGCGGCGCGCGCCGTCCAGCCCCTGGTGCTCCAGCCAGGCCTGTGCCAGGCGCCGCGGCAGCGCCTGCGCCAGCACGCCCAGCAGCGACTGGCGCGAGCCCTGCTGGGCCTGGCGCAACAACCCGGCCAGATCCGCGCCGCATCCCAGGTCGAAGTGCAGGGCGCGCCCGGGCTCCCAGTAGCTCGACACCTGCAGCACGGCTGGCCCCGACAGGCCGCGGTGGGTGAACAGCAGGTCCTCGTCGAAGCTCCCGTCTTCGCAACTCGCCCGCACCTGCAGCGCGACGCCGGCCAACTGGGCGAAGGGCGCGAAATCCTCCGCGGCGAAGCGCAGCGGCACCAGCGCCGGGCGCGGTGCTTCCACGTCCAGACCGAGGGAGCGTGCCAGGCGCAGCGCCCAGTCGGTGGCGCCAATGGCCGCGACCGGCAGGCCGCCGGTGGCCACCACCACGCGCGCGGCGCGCAGGGCGCCGGCATCGGTGTCGAGCTCGAAGTCCCGCGGGCCCGGGCGCAGCGCGTGCACCCGGCAGGGGTGCAGCCAGCGCACGCCGCCGAGATCGCATTCGGCGCGCAGCATGTCCACGATGGCGTTGCTGGAGTGGTCGCAGAACAACTGCCCGCGGTGTTTTTCGTGAAAGGCGATTCGATGGCGCCGCACCAGCGCGATGAAGTCGCGCGGCGTGTACGCACGAAGCGCCTGGGCGGCGAACTCCGGATCGCGCCCGACGTAGTGGCGCGGCCCCGTCGACAGGTTCGTGAAATTGCAGCGCCCGCCGCCGGAGATGCGGATCTTCTCGCCGATGCGCCGGGCATGCTCGATCAGCACCACCCGGCGTCCGCGCTGCGCCGCGACCGCCGCGCACATCATGCCGGCCGCGCCGGCCCCGACCACCACGAGGTCGCAGGCGTCGGCGGAAGGGGATCGCGAGGACTCGGGCATGGGCGCTGGGCAAAGGCCGCATTGTCGCCCATGCGCACACCGCGGCGGGTGCGCGAACGAAACACGCGCTTACACCGTGCCGGGACGCTAGGCTTCGCGCTTCGCGCAGCCGCCTTCGCGCCCGGCACCGTACCGGGGCGCGGTCCCGTCGTTCCCCTGGCCCCCATGTCTTCCGCCGTTCCTCCGCCCCCCTCCCCCGCCTCCCGCGCCGCCCACACCGCGCCCGTGCCGCGCGCCTTCCTGCCGCTGATGGCCCTGGCCTGCGGCGTCGCCGTGGCCAACATCTACTACGTGCAGCCTCTGCTCGACCAGCTGGCGACGTCCTTCCACAGCTCGGTCAGCGGCATCTCCTCGGTGCCGGCCGCCACGCAGCTGGGCTACGCCGCCGGACTGATCGGGACCGGGCCGCTGGGCGACCGCTATCCGCGCCACCGCGTGATCATCGCCATGGGCATCGCGCTGGTGCTGATGCTGGCCTGCGCGGCGCTGGCGCCCAGCGTGCCGCTGATGGCCGCGGCCTGCCTGGGCGTGGGCCTGACCGCGTCGGTGGCGCAGCAGATCATCCCCCTGGTCGCGCACCTGGCGGCCCCCGAGCGCCGCGGACGTGCGGTCGGCCTGGTGATGAGCGGACTGCTGGTGGGCATCCTGGGCGGACGCGTGCTGGCCGGCCTGCTGGGACAGTGGCTGGGCTGGCGCATGGTCTACGGCCTGGCCGCGGTGCTCAACCTCGGCTCGCTGCTCATGCTCTGGCGCGTGGTGCCGCGGCTGGCGCCGGACGACACCTCGGCGCGCGGCTACCTGCAGCTGCTGGGTTCCACGCTGGCGCAATTCCCGCGCCATGCGCTGCTGCGCTCGGCCGGCATCGTCGGCGCGCTGTTCTTCGGCGCCTTCAGCGTGTTCTGGGTCGGCCTGACCCCGCTGCTGGCCAGCCCTGCCTACCACCTGGGGCCGGCGGTGGCCGGGCTGTTCGGCCTGCTGGGCCTGTCCGGGGCCATCGTGGCGCCCTTGTCGGGGCGGCGCTCGGATCGTCCGGGCGGGCCGCGGCGCGTGATGTTCCTGGGACTGGCCGCGGTGCTCGCCGCATGGGGCGCCTTCGCCTTCGGCGCCCGGTCGCTGGCCTGGCTGGTGGTGGGGGTCATCGTGCTGGACATGGGGGTGCAGGGAGCCCACATCGCCAACCAGACGCGCATCTTCGCGCTGGACGCGGCCTCGCGCAGCCGCATCAACGCGGTGTACATGACCCTGTACTTTCTCGGCGGCTCGGCCGGTACCCTGGTGGCCGGCCAGGCCTGGGCGCTGGGTGGCTGGCCCGCCGTGGTCGGCGCCGGAGCGGCCTTCGCCGCGGCGGCGCTGCTGCTGCACGCCGTGTGGAACCCGCGCCCCACTCTCGCGCGCTGAGGCGCGACGCCGCCCGGCACCAAGCGCCCGTCGCGCGGCCTTAGCGCTGGCCGACGCTGGCGTGGGCGAACACGCCGCGCGCGTCACGCGGCTCGCTGCGCCAGTACTGCGGCGGCACCTCCACGCTGGCGCCCAGCGCGGCCGCCGCGTGCCAGGGCCAGCGCGGATCCCACAGCATGGCGCGCGCCAGCGCCACCATGTCGGCACGGCCCTCGCGCACGATGTCCTCGGCCTGTTGCGGCTCGGTGATCAGACCCACCGCCATGGTCGGCAGTCCCGTGGCTTCGCGCACGGCCTGCGCCAGGTGCACCTGGTAGCCGGGGCCGAGCGCGATGCGCTGACGCGGCGACACGCCGCCCGAGGACACATCGATCCAGGCGCATCCGCGGCTTTTCAGCTCCAGCGCGAAGGCGATGGTCTGCTCCAGGTCGAGCCCGCCCTCCACCCAGTCGGTGGCCGACACCCGCACGCCCACGGGCACGCTGTCGGGCACGGCCTGGCGCACGGCGTCGAACACCTCCAGCGGATATCGCATGCGCGCCTGCGCGCTGCCACCGTAGGCATCGCCGCGCACATTGGCCAGCGGCGACAGGAACTGGTGCAGCAGGTAGCCGTGGGCCACGTGCAGTTCGATGGACTGCAGGCCGATGCGCACCGCGCGCTGCGCGCTGCGCACGAAGGCCTGGCGGATGCGTGTCAGGCCCGCCGCATCCAGCTCGGCCGGCGCGGCCTCGCCGTCGCCATGGGGCAGCGGCGACGGCGCCACCGTGGCCCAGCCGCCGGCGTCCGCGGCGATCAGCGCCCCGCCCTCCCACGGACGCGCGCTCGAGGCCTTGCGCCCGGCGTGGGCCAGTTGCACGCCGATGGGCAGCGAGCCCATCGCCCGCACCGATTCCAGCACGGCGCCCAGCGCCGACTCGTTGGCATCCGAATACAAGCCCAGGCATCCATGGGTGATGCGCCCGATGTCCTCCACCGCGGTGGCCTCGAGCAGCAACATGCCGGCCGCGCTTTGCGCCATCTGGCCCAGATGCACGCGGTGCCAGTCGCCCGCGCTGCCCTGCTGGGCGCTGTACTGGCACATGGGGCTGACGATGATGCGGTTGGACAGCCGCAGGCGGCCGAGTTCGATCGGAGAAAACAAAATGCTGGACATGGAGTTCGGCGCGTGGCCCGTGGTGAGGGAAGTCTCACGGGAACTATACGAAGCGCGCCGACATCCTGCAGGGCGCCGCGCGCCCCGCCGCGGCCCCGAACCGCGCGCGCGGCTTCAGGCGCCGAACAGGAAACTCAGCAGGCGCCCGGCGTCGTGCAACCACGCGCGCGGGCCGCTCGGGCGCGGTGCCGGCGGTGCCTCGCTGGAACCGAACACGATAGCCTCGCCGTCCCAGCGCAGATCCAGCTGCGCGCCGTCCAGCAGATCGTCGCGGCCATTGGCCGGGTCCAGCACCAGGGTCTTGCCCCCTTCCATGCGGGCCAGCACGAAATGCCGACCGTCAGGCACCAGGGCCATGCAGGGAAGCTGCGCGGACTCCACCGCCGGCGGCCGCAGTTTCACGGCGCGCGCGCTCAGGCCCAGCGCCTTCGCGCCGAGCAGCAGGTCGATCGGGCTGAGCGCGCCGCTGGGGCGCACCAGATGGTCGCGCAGCGAGGGAACGTCCGCCGGCAAGTCGTGCAGGCGCGCGATCAGCACCAGACAGGCCAGGCCCGCGTCGTCCGCCGCGGCCGCGCCATGCTCTGCCGGCACCTCGACAGGTTGTGGCACCGCGGCTTGTCGCATTCGTTCCCTCGTGTGGTCGTTCTGGGCCTGGAATGACTTCGTCACCCCCATCAACCGCGCGACTCTTCGCACGGTTGATGGGAACAACGTTCTGACGAATTTATCCACTTTTCGGGACAAGCGCGTCTGCCGTCATGTTTTGTTACCTGTGTTTGCACCACTTGACAGCGCCCCCGCCCTCCGGCGCCCACAGTCCCGCTAGAGCCAGGCCTCCTGTTCCGCCTTGCGTCCTTCGCGCAGCATGAGCTCCCCCAGCGCGCGCAGCGATTCGGGCAGGTCGTCGCGTTGCAGCAGCCGCGGCAACAACCCGCGGTCGTAATCGTTCAACGGCCAGTGCTGCGCGGCCTGGCGCCACTCCGCCACGCCCATGCGGTGGGGGCTCCAGGCCATGCGCCGCCGCTCCCACTCGCGCCCCACGGTCAAAGCGATGTCCATGCCCGCCGGATCGGCGTCTGCGCTGACCAGCAGCGGCGCCGGGGCCAGATCCGACAGCCGGCACAGCGTGTCGAGCCACTGCGTCGACGGACGTCCCGGCAGCCACGCCAGCAGGTGTCCGCCCGCCAACGCCGCGGCCTGGCGCTCGAAACTCGCACGGTTCTCGATCAGCCACCAGTTCGAGGGTGGCGGA
>JAKBNS010000205.1 GCA_021830925.1 Pseudomonadota bacterium
CGGCGTGGTGGGTCACGGCTTCGGCGCGCACGACATCGCCGCTGCGCACATGCAGCGCGGGCGCCAGGGCGGCATCGAAGTAGCCCCAGTGAACGTTTTGGGGTCGAGCGGGCAAATCATGAAACATGGGGATCTCCTTGAGCGACTCTGGCAGGGACAAGGGGCGTGCAAGGCGCAGGCCGCGCGCGCGTCGATGGGCGTGGGGCGTTCAGGTGGAGACCCCCGCCAGCTGGCCGGCGGCCATCACCCGGATGAAACGCGAGGTCAACGGATGGCTCGGCGTGTGCAGCACCTGGTGCGCCGGCCCATCCTCGACGATGCCGCCTTGCGCGAGGAACACCACGCGGTCGGCGACTTCCTCGGCGAAGCGCAATTGATGCGTGGAGATCAGCATCGTCAGCCCCTCGTCGCTGGCCAGGCGCCGGATGACCTCGAGCACCTCTCCGACCATCTCCGGATCCAGCGCCGAGGTCGGCTCGTCGAGCAGCAGCACTCTCGGTCTCGGTGCGATCGCCCGCGCGATCGCGACACGTTGCTGCTGTCCGCCCGACAGGTGCCTGGGAAGCGCATCGGCCCGATCGGCCAGCCCCACCCGATCGAGCAACTCTTGCGCCCGCCCGGCGGCGGCCTGCGCGGACCAGCCGTGAACCCATCGCAACGGCCCGGCGATGTTCTCGCGGGCACTGACGTGAGCGAACAGGTTGAAATGCTGGAACACCATGCCGACGCCGACCTCGATCCTCTGGCGCGCGACAGCACTGTCTCCGAGCACCAGGCCGCCGGAGCTCACCCCGAGACGATGCCCATTGATGAACACACTGCCGCTGTTCCAGGTCTCCAGCCGGTTGAGGCATCGCAGCAGCGTGCTCTTGCCGGAACCGCTGGGCCCCAGCAACGCCACGATCTCGCCGGCATGCACCCGAAGGCTGAGTCCGCCGAAGATGGTGCGTTCCCCGTAGCGCATGGTCAGATTCTGGACCTCGACCGCGATCGCCCCATCGGCGACACCCTGCGCCGGCGCCGGGGCACCGGCCTGGGCGGCGCCGGTCCCGGGGACATCCCGCGTGGCGACGACGCCGGAGGCCGCAGGCGGCGCGCGGGAGGGCTCGGATGGCCCCCCTTCGAGCAGGGTTCGTGCCCAGCGCCATCCGGCCATCGCACGTCCCGGCTTCGTGTCCGGGCGATCGAGGTCGAGTGCGCGCTCGGCGAGGATCTGCAGCAGCGAGACGGAGCCGGTCAGCAGCAGGTAGAACAAGCCCGAGGCGAAGAACACCGAGAAGAAGTCGAAGGTCGATGACGCCAGCTGGGTGCTGCGCAAGGTCAGTTCCTGCACCGAGATGAAGGATGCGAGGGACGAATTCTTCAAGGCGCTCACCGCCTCGTTCCCGAAGGCGGGAATCATGGTGCGAACGGCCTGCGGCGCGACCACGTGGCGCATCAGCACCCACGCCGGCATGCCCAGGGCTCGCCCGGCGAGGACCTGGCCGCGGTCCACGCCGAGAATGCCCGAGCGAAGGATCTCGGCAATGAACGGAGCCTCGTTGGCCGCCAACGCGACCCCCGCGGAGGCCATCGCGCTCCAGCGGATGCCGAAATGGGGAAGCGCGTCATAGACGAACACCATCTGCAGGATCAGCGGCGTGCCGCGGAACACGACGGTGTAGCCGCGTGCCAGCGCCGCCATCCATTTCTGGCCCGACAACTGCATGGCCGCCAGCACGATCCCCGCTCCCAGGCCCCCTGCCAGCCCGTACGCGGTGACCCCGAGGGTCAACGCGATGCCGTGCAGCAGGTAGCCCAGGGTCAGGTAGTGGTAGAACAGTGCCACGGCCGCCTCCGATCAACGCGAGGTCACCAGCATCGGCGCTTCGACGGCGCCCTGGTCGAGGCCCCACTTGTGCATCATGGCCGCTTGCTGTCCCGAGGACTGCAGCGCCTTCAGCGCGGCCAGGATGGCGTCGCGCAAGGAATGGTTGTTCTGCGGCACGGCGATCCCGATGTGGTACGGAAGGGTCACCGCCAGCGCCTTGCTCAGCTTGTCGGGATAGGCCTTGACCGCCTGGTCGACCGTGTTCACGTCGTTGATGTAGGTGTCGGCACGCCCCGCCAGCACGGCCTGGATGCACGAGGCGTTGTTGTCGTAGAGCTGCACCGTGGGCGCCGGCTTGCCCGCGGCCTTGCACGATGCGGCCAGGTTCTGCACCAGGGGCACTTCGACGAATCCGGTGTTTTCGGCCGCCGTCAGACCGCACAGGGACTGGTTGATGCCGCTGATCTTCTTCGGGTTGTCCTTGGCCACCAGCACGCCGTCGAACACCTTCGAATAGGTGATGAAGTCGGCGGCTCGAGCGCGCTCCTTGGTCGCGTAGATGTCCGAGATCACGAAATCGGCGCGACCGCTTTGCAGGGTCGGCAGCAGCGCGGCAAAGGCGACCGGGGTGTACTTCACCGAGAAGCCCAGGCACTGACCCAGCGATTCGGCCAGATCGACATCGAAACCGATGTAGTGGCTGGGATCCTTCGGATCGAGAGCCTCGTAGCCCGGGGTATGCGGGTTGATGGCATCCACGAGCGTCTTGCCCTTGAACTGCGGGTACTGCGCCTGCAGCGTCGCGCAGGCCTTCGCGGGAGCCGCCTCCGCGGCTTGCGCGACGGCGATCTGGCCCATCCAGGCGGCCGCGGCCAACGCGAAGCAGGCCACGGGGCGGCGCCAGCCGCTATGCAACATTTCGGTGGACATGGGGATTTCTCCGGTCGTGGAAACAGGGAAGCTTCGCGGATCGCGATCGATCCGGATCGCCGGGCGTTGGAGACTCCGCAGCCTTGGGACCGATGCTAGGAATGCCAGGTCGGTACCGCTTGTGTCGCGGCGCACAATTTCTTGCGCAAAACCGAACGTCCCCGTGAAGCCTCGGCCCGGCTCACTCTGGCGGAGCGCGATCGACTGTGGAGAAGTGCTTCCGGCGCATCTTGTGCAAATGCAGCATGGGTTCCTAGCATGGGCTCAAGGCGCCATCGAACTGCGCCGCGAACACCTTCCCGGAGCCGAAAGCCATGTCCATGACTTTTCACATGATCGGTGGCGCGCCCGACCCGGTCGCGCCTTTCAGCCATGCCGTCGAAGCCGACGGATGGGTATTCGTCACCGGGCAGATGCCGTTCAGCGCAACCTCGCTGGACTCACCGTATCCGCAGGGCATCGAGGCACAGACCCATCAGGTCATGCACAACCTGGGCGTGGTGCTCGCGGGCTGCGGCCTGAGCCTGGGCGACGTGGCGTGCGTGCGCGTGTACCTCACCGCGTTCGAAACCGACTACGACGCGATGAACCGCATCTACGCAAGCTACTTTCCCGCGCAACGCCGCCCGGCGCGCACCTGCGTGGGCGTGACCGGGCTGGCCAAGGGCGCGTTGATCGAGATCGACATGGTGGCGCGCAGACCCGGTCCATGAATACCGGGCACCGCGCGCCGCCTCGATCTGCCGACGCTGCGACGCGCGCTACGCCTGTCGATCCGCGCCAACCCGAAAGTATTCGCAGACGAAGTCGACGAAGGCCGAGACCTTCGGGCTGACCAGGCGACGCGATGCGTGCAGGGCCCATGCCTCGACGGGCGGCTCGGTGGAAAGGCCCCAACTGACCAGCCGCCCGGCGCGGAGATCCTCGGCGGCAATGGTCTGCGGCACGAAGCCCACGCCGGCGCCGGCGCGGATCGCGTCGCGCACCGACAGGGGTGAGGAGAGCCTGAGCACGGCCCTCGGGAAATACGCGCGCTGCTGGCCGTCGACCGGGTCCGTGACCGTCCAGACCTCGTCGTCGGTGCTGCCGGTGCGTGTCACCGCGGGAATCACCTCCCGCAGCTGTGCCTTGCTGTCGCGAGCGGGCGCCAGCCTGCCGGCCGGCGCGACCAGCACCAGGGGATTGCGCAAGAAGCATCGGCCGACCCATTCGGTGTCCGGCCTGGGATTGGCCCGGATGACCACGTCCACGTCGTCCGCGACCAGGTCGACGAACTTGTCCTCGGCCGTCACCTCCAGGACAACGTCCGGAAATGCTGCGGCGAAGGCGGCCGCCAGAGGTCCGAGGGTCACGTGCGCGAACAGCAGCGGCGCACTGACCCGCAGCCGGCCGCTCGGGTGCCCCAACCCGGACTTCAGGTCCTGCAGGGCTTCGGCGATTTCCCCCATCGGGCTTTGCGTACGCGCATGAAGCGTCACGCCCTCGTCGGTCAGCCGCAGCGTGCGCGTGCCCCGCTCGATCAACCGCACGCCCAGGCTTTGTTCGAGTTCGCGAACCCGGCGAGAAAGCGTCGCCTTGGCCTGCCCGCTCGCACGGCTCGCTTTTCCGAAGCCTCCATGGGTCGCCACCAGGTGGAAGTCCGAAAGCGCAGCCAGGTCCATTGCTGTTCCATATTTGAGACGACGTGTATCGAGTCTAGCGTCTATGCACCATATCCGGAACATCCTATGGTTCGTTCAAGCGCCCCGCGAGTACCACCGATTCGGGCGTCCCCAAGTCCATGCGCCGCCTCTGGCGCGATCACTCAGGAGCACACCATGACCATCCTCGTCACCGGCAGCACCGGCCGAATCGGCGCTCGAGTCGTCGAGCAGCTTGCCCGCGACGGCCGCGCCGTGCGGGCCCTCACCCGTTCTCCGGACAAGGCCGCCTTTCCTCCCGGCGTGCTTGCGGTCCAGGGCGACCTTCTGGACGCCGATGCGATGCGAGCGGCGCTGGTCGGCGTGAAGACCCTGTTCCTGCTGGTCAGCAATGCACCGGACGAACTCACGCAGGCCATCAATACCCTGGGCCTGGCACGCGAGGCCGGGGTCCAGGGCGTCGTCTACCTTTCGGTGACCCGCAGCGGCCTGTACACCGACGTGTCGCACTTCACCGCGAAGCATGCCGTCGAGCGCATGATCGAGCAGATGGATCTTCCGGCAACCATCCTTCGCCCGTCCTACTTTTTCCAGAACGACGTGCTGCAGAAGGATCCGCTTCAAAAGGCCGGACTCTATGTCTCTCCGGTAGGCGAGCTCGGCGTGTCGATGGTGGACGTGCGGGACATCGTCGACGCCGCCGTTCTGGAAATCCTGAGACGCGACGATGCGGACGCCCCGCTGCCGAGCGTGGCCTACGAGCTCTCGGGCCCCGACGCGCTCACCGGCTCCTCACTGGCCGCGCTCTGGTCGGAGGTGCTCGGGCGCGAGGTCCGCTATGCCGGCAACGACCTCGACGCCTTCGAGGCGAACATGAAGTCGCGCGCGCCGGCCTGGATCGCCTACGACATGCGCGCCATGATGGCTCGCTATCAGCGTGATGGCGCGGTGGCGACCCCGGAGGACCTCAACCGTCTGACGACCTTGCTCGGCCGGGCGCCGCGCCGCTACCGCGACTTCGCCGCCGAGACCGCGCAAGGCTGGCAGGCCTGAGGCGAACACGAAACCACCCATGAAATTCGGGAGAACATGATGAAGCCATCACAACCCAGGAAAGTTCTGTTCGTCGGCCAACAGCCTGAGACGGTCGATTTCTCCGATCCTGCATTGCCACCGGGCTTCGATGCCGCCAAGATCCATGCCGGCATTGCCCTAGGCATGCGCCAGATGGCGGACCGGGGATGGCACGCCGACCTCTGCCTGGTGCGTCCCGACGAGTCCGCGACGCGAGCCCTCGAGCTTCAACTCGCGCGCACGCCGTACGACTGCGTGGTCATCGGAGGCGGCATCCGCCTGCCGCCAGCAAGCCTGCTGCTGTTCGAGCGATTGGTCAACGCCGTGCACAAGGCCGCCCCCCAAGCCTCGATTGCCTTCAATACCTCCCCGCCGGATACCGGCGACGCGGCGGCTCGTTGGGTCTAGAGCAACGCCATCGGGGATGCTCGGGAAGCCCAGGCAAACGCTATACACCGAGGAGTTCAAGGGCGAGGCGCTCGGGCAGGCAACCGCGTGCGGCTAGGTAGACTGCCCTCGCGGACTGTTGCCGCACCGGGCGCGCGGCACGCCGCCCTTGCACTCCTCGAATCGCCACCGAACCTTCATGACCCACCTTCCCAACCGCCGCCGGCGCTTCCTTCTGAACAGCGCGGCATGGTGCACCTCCTCGCTGCTGGCGCCGCTGGCCGCGCATGCCGATACCCGCCCCTTCGATCCCGGCCCGGCCGACGGCTGGCGGGTGTTCGAGCTGACGACCAAGGTCGAACCCATCAACTCCGGTGCGGCCACCACGGTCTGGATCCCCGTCCCCTCGGTCGATGTCCCCGACTGGATTCGCCCGATGGGCAACCTCTGGCAAGGCAACGCGACGACGGTGCGCGAATGGCATGACCCCGTGCAGGGCGCGGGCCTGATCGAGGCGAGCTGGGACGCCGGATGCGCGGCGCCGACCCTGGAGATCACCAGCCGGGTCGCCACCCGCGATCGCGCGGTGGACCTCGCCCGCCCGGGCCGCGCCCCCGCGCTGGACGCAGCCACACGCGCGCTGTACACGCGGCCCACGCACCTGGCACCGCTCGACGGCATCGTCGGCAAGACGGCGCGGAACATCACCGCCGGCGCGCACGGCGACCTGGCGAAGGCGCGAGCCATCTACGAATGGATCGTGGAAAACACCCAGCGCAACCCCAAGGTTCGCGGCTGCGGCCTCGGCGACATCCGCTTCATGCTCGAGACCGGCGACCTGTCGGGCAAATGCGCCGACCTCAGCGCCCTGTTCACGGGGCTGGCGCGCGCCGCCGGCCTGCCCGCGCGCGACGTCTACGGCATTCGCGTCGCCGACTCGCGCTTCGGCTACCACTCGCTGGGCAAGAGCGGCGACGTGTCCGGCGCGCAGCATTGCCGCGCCGAGGTCTGGCTGGAGGAATTCGGCTGGGTGCCCGTCGATCCCGCCGACGTGCGCAAGGTCGTGCTCGAGGAACGCCCGGGGCTGACGCTGGCCTCCCCCATCGTCGCCGCGGCGCGCAAGACCCTGTTCGGCGCCTGGGAGATGAACTGGGTGGCCTACAACACCGCGCAGGATCTCGCCCTGCCCGACGGGCCGACCATCCCCTTCCTCATGTACCCGCAGGGCCGCTGCGGCAGCACCATGCTCGACAGCCTTTCGGCGGACACCTTCGCCTACGACATCAAGGCGCGCGAACTGAAGTCCACGCTCTGAGCGAGCGCGGCACGACGCCGTGCCGCGCTTCAGATCCAGCGGTCGTTATCGGCGGTGCGTTCGGTCCGGACTCCATCGCCGGTGTTCACCACGCCGCGCGGCTCGATCAACAGCACCCTGACCTCGCCGAGGGCGCGGGGCCGATGCTCCACGCCTTTCGGAACGACGGCCATCTGGCCGGCGCGAAGGCTCAGCGTAGGCGCCGCGGACGGAACTCCGCGGATGTCGATTTCCAGTTCGCCATCGAGCACCACAAAGGTTTCATCGGTGTCGGCATGCGCGTGCCAGACGAATTCGCCTTCGAGCTTCACGACCTTGAATTGATAGTCGTTCATCTCGGCGACGACACGCGGTTGCCAAAAGCCATCGATCGCGGCGACCTTGCGGCCGAGGTCGATGGTCCTGCATTGACCTCGATCGTCAGGTACGGGTTCAGACCATTCGGACACGGGCATCGCTCTTCTCCTTCTGCCTGCTTGAGGGTGAGCCGGGAACACCGACCCGTGTCGCCCCGGACGAGGCCATGTGCACAAAGGCGCGCATCGCGCTCGACAGGTACGCGTCCTTGCGCCGGATGAACAGCGTGCGCACATGCGCCAGGTCCTTCGGGATCCGGTGCAGCGCCACCCGCCCTCGCGCCGCAGCCTCGGCCACGACACCCCGCGGCAGCAGGGTCACACCGACTCCCGCGGCGACGCAGCTGAGAATGGCGTCGAGAGAGCCGAACTCCAACGGCCGCGAACTCACCACGCCGACGCTCGCCAGGTAGTTTTCCAGGCGCTGCCGATAGGAGCAGCCGTAGTGGAACACCACGGTGCGCAACTCGGCGATTTCGGCGAGTTGCGCGGGCGAGGCCATCGCCGGCGAGCTCACCAGCACCAGTTCCTCCTCGAACACCGCCTCCTGGGCGAGTTCGCGATGGGCCACGGGCCCCGCGACGAAGGCGCCGTCGAGGCGCGCGTCGACCACGTCGCGCAGCAAGCCGGCGGTCGTACCGGAGCTCACCGCGAGGCGTACTTCGGGATAGGTGGCCGCGAACTCGGTGAGCAAGGGAGACAACCTCAGAGCCGCCGTGGTCTCCAACGAACCCAGGCGCAGACTTCCCGACGGCGTGCCTTCATCACCGGCCGCGCTGCATGCCTCGGCCACCAGTTTCGCGATACGGCCGGCAATGGGCAGCACGCGCCGCCCCGCGGGCGTCACCCGTACCCCGCGCGCATGGCGCTCGAACAGTGCGGTGCCGAGTTCGTGCTCCAGCGCGCGGATACGGGCGGTCACGTTGGACTGCACGGTGTGCAGTTCCGACGCCGCCCGACTCATGCTGCCCAGCCGGGCGACCGTTTCGAAAGTCCTCAGGTCCACGAGGTCCATGGCCGGCCTCCCAAGCTATCTTGAATATCGATAGCTTATATCTGATCATTTCAATTCTCAAGATGTGGCGGCCTGCCTAGACTGGTTTCATCATTCGTCCAGGGAGACCGAACATGGAAACGACGGGGAGCCCATCCGGCCCCGAGGGCCCCGCGCAGCCTGAGCGCGGCAACGCCCGCTGGGCAGTACTCGCGGGCTTCAGCGCCAGCCTGGTCGGCATCGGGCTGGCCCGCTTCGCCTACACGCCACTCCTGCCGGCGATCGTCGACGCGCACTGGTTCGCGGCCTCGCGCGCCGCCTACCTGGGCGCGGCCAATCTAGCCGGCTATCTGGCCGGCGCCCTGGCCGGCCGGGCGCTGGCGGCCCGCGCCGGCAGCGCCGGCACCCTGCGGGCGATGATGCTGCTCGCCAGCCTGGCGTTTTTCGCCTGCGCGCGCCCGGTGGATTTCGCCTGGTTCTTCGCCTGGCGCTTCCTGGCGGGCTTTGCCGGCGGCGCGCTGATGGTGCTTGCCGCTCCGACGGTGCTCCCGCTGGTCAAGCCTTCGCGCAGGGGCCTGGCGGGCGGTGTGATCTTCATGGGCGTGGGCGTCGGCGTGGCCGCCTCGGGCACGCTGGTGCCGCTGTTGCTGCGGCAGGGGCTGGCCCGCACCTGGTGCGGCCTCGGGGCGCTGTCGCTGCTGCTGAGCCTTCTGGCCTGGCGCGGCTGGCCGCCATCGCATGCCGCGGCGCATCCGACGGCCGCCCACCACGCGACGCACCATGCGCCCCCGTCCGGAGTGTTGCGAGCGCTATTCGCCGAGTATGCGTTGAACGCGGCCGGCTGGGTGCCGCACATGATCTTTCTGGTCGACTTCATCGCCCGCGGCCTCGGCCGGGGCCTGCAGGTGGGCGCCGAGTACTGGGTGCTGTTCGGTCTCGGCGCAAGCGCCGGGCCGATCCTCTCGGGCATGCTCGCCGATCGGGTCGGATTCCTGCGCGCCCTGCGCATGGCCTTCGTGCTGGAGACCTTCGGCGTCGCGCTGCCCGCCGTCACCGCGAGCGCCCCGTGGTTGATGGTGTCGAGCCTGCTGGTCGGCGCTTTCGTCACCGGCACCGTGCCGCTGGTGCTGGGTCGGGTGCATGAACTGCTGGAGCACCATCCGGCCCGCCAGGGACCGGCCTGGCGTACCGCGACGGTGTGCTTCGCATTGCTGCAGGCGCTGGCCGCCTACGCCATGTCCTGGGTGTTCGCGCGCAGCGCGGGCGACTATCGACTGCTGTTCGGCCTGGGCAGCGTGGCATTGCTGCTGGCACTGGCCATCGACATGACCATGGGGCGTCGCGCTCCCTCGGTCGCGAAACTCGCCTGAACGCCCAGGTGCTCCACGGCGCGCCGCGCGACCGGGCACTGACGCTGGCCCGTCCGACGCGAGACCTCACAACTCGCGCAGCCCGACAACGCAGACATCGCGAATTCATTCGCTCATCCGTTAGACTATTCGGATGACACCCCGAAACCTCAAGAATCAGCTCTACGCCCAGGTGGCGCGCATCGGCGCTGCCGTGTCCAGCCCCAAGCGCCTGGAGTTGCTGGAACTGCTGGCGCAGGGAGAAAAGTCGGTCGAGGCGCTGGCGCAGGCGGCCGACATCGACGTCAAGCTGGCCAGCGCCCACCTGCGCGTGCTGCGCGAGGCGCAATTGGTCGATGCGCGGCGTGAAGGCAAGAACCGCATCCACCGGCTCAGCGGCGCCGACGTATCGGATCTGTGGGTGAACCTGCGGGAACTTGCGCAGGCCCACCTGGCCGAACTGCAACTCGCGATGGCCGGCCTGGCGGCCGAGCCCGGGAGCCTGAGGCCCGAGAGCGCCCGCTCGCTGCTCGACAAGGTGCGCGCGGGGGACGTGGTGTTGCTCGACGTTCGTCCCGAGGCGGAGTTCCGCACGGCCCACCTCCCCGGCGCGCGCTCGGTCCCGCTGGACGAACTGGAAGCGCGCATTCGGGAACTGCCGAGCGACAAGGACATCGTGGCGTACTGCCGAGGCCCGTTTTGCGTGATGTCCGACGCCGCCGTGGCGCTGCTCGCGCGCCATGGGCTGCGGGCGCGCAAATGCGCAGACGGCGTGCCCGAGTGGCGGGCCGCCGGGCTGCCGCTGGAATGCGAAGCCATCTGATCGAGGTCGCACCATGTTCTTCCAGCAACTCCCCACGCGCGACGCCAGCCTGTCCTACCTGTTCGGCTGCGCCGGGCTCGGCAAGGCCGTCGCCGTCGACGTGGTCGCCGGCGACGAGCACTGGTTCGTCGAACAGGCGCGCCAGGCGGGAGCGCGGATCACCCAAGTGATCGACACCCACGTGCACGCCGACCACCTCAGCGGCGGCCGCAGCCTGGCACGCATGGTGGATGCGCCCTACTGCCTGCACGAGGCGGCGCGGGAGTTCGTGCACTTCGACTTCGAGGCGCTGCACGACCAGCAGATCATCGACATCGGCAACGTCAGCGTGCGGGTGCTGCACACCCCCGGCCACACGCCCGACAGCATGTGCCTGCTGGTCACCGACAAACGGCGCGGCGACGCGCCATGGTTCGTGCTCACCGGCGACACTCTGTTCGTCGGCGCCGTCGGCCGCCCGGACCTTGCCGGGCGCGAGCGCGAGATGGCGGGCAGCCTGTAC
Organism: Pseudomonadota bacterium; assembly: GCA_021830925.1. Classification (GTDB taxonomy): domain Bacteria; phylum Pseudomonadota; class Gammaproteobacteria; order Burkholderiales; family Burkholderiaceae_C; genus Thiomonas_A. The sequence goes on from JAKBNS010000205.1 coordinate 11,181, forward strand.
GACTCGCTGCACCAGCGCCTGCTGAACCTGCCCGCCGAGCTGGAGATCTACCCCGGCCATCAGGCGGGCAGCGCCTGCGGCGCCGGGCTGTCGGGCAAGCCGGCGTCGACCCTGGCCTTCGAGAAACGCTTCAACCCGCTGCTCGGACTGGCGCGCGAGGCCTTCATCGAACAGCTGTGCGCCGAGATCCCGCCGCGCCCGGCCGACATGCTGCGCATCGTCGCCGCGAACGTCGCGGCGTGATCGGCTCGACGCGCCCGGGGGGCACGACCATGACGCCTCCCGGCCCCGCGACCACGGCGTCGCACGACGCGTATCCCCAGGGCATCCGCGTCAATCTGCCGCAGTTCGTCTGGCAGGCGGTGCAGGTGTTCCTCGTCGGGCTGCTCGTCGGCATGGAGCGCACGGTGCTGCCGGTGGTCGCGGCGCGCGACTTCGGCGTGCCCAGGACCTCCTTCCTCTACCTGTTGTCCTTCGTCATCTCCTTCGGGCTGGTCAAGGGCGCGCTGAACTTCGTCGCCGGGCGCCTGTCCGAGCGCATCGGGCGCAGGAGCGTGCTGATTTTGGGCTGGCTGGCCGCGATCCCCATCCCGCTGCTAATCCATTTCGCGCAGTCGTGGTGGTGGATCGTCGCCGCCAACCTGTTCCTGGGCATCAACCAGGGCCTCGCGTGGAGCATGACCGTCACCAGCAAGGTGGACATCACGCGCGCCGAGCAGCGGGGGCTGGCCACCGGAATCAACGAGTTCGCCGGCTACGCCGCGGTCGGCCTGGCGGGGCTGGCCACCGCATGGCTGGCCCAGATGGCCGGGCCGCGCGAGGCCTTGCTCGGTTTCGCCAGCGTGGTGATCGCCATCGCGTTGCTGACCGCGCTGGTGTTCGTGCGCGAGACCCTGCCGTGGGCGCGCGCCGCGCACCATCGACACGCCAGCGGCACCCACACGGGCGCGCGACCGCGCTTCGCCGACGGCCTGGCCGAGCACCCCACATCGCGCCAGGTATTCGCCTATGTGTCCTTCGGGCACCCGACCTTCTCGGCGCTGTGCCAGGCGGGGGTCGCCAACAAGGTCGCCGACACCCTGCTGTGGGTGCTTTTCCCGCTGTACCTGCACGGCCACGGACTGGGCCTGGTGCGGGTCGGCTGGGTCACCGGGGCATACGGGCTGAGCTGGGGCGCCTCGCAACTGTGGACCGGGCCGCTGTCGGACCGCATCGGGCGCAAGCGCCCGGTGGTGGCCGGGCTGTGGTTGCTGGCCGCGGGCGTGGCCGCGGCGGTGCTGGTGCGCGGCTTCGCCGCCTGGCTGGCCAGCGCCGTGGTCATGGGCGTGGGCATGGCCCTGCTCTACCCGAATCTCATCGCGTCGGTGGCCGACATCGCCCACCCGAGCTGGCGCAGCTCGGCGTTGGGAACCTACCGCTACTGGCGCGACACCGGCTACGCCATCGGCGCGCTGGTGCTCGGGCTGGTCGCGCAGGCGCGCGGCGCCATCGAGCCGGCCTTCTGGGTCAGCGCGGCGTGGCTGCTGGCCTCCGGGGCGTGGGTGCTGCTGCGCGCGCAGGAAACCCATGCGGGCCGCCAGACACCAGGGGCGCCGGATCATGCTTGAGCGTGAACATGCGGCGCATCCAGAAGTCGGGTTGAAGGAACGTCAGAACCAGAAATGCACGCCGGCGACGACGTCGGTGGTGTCGCGGCGCTCGCCCGCCGCCTGGGCCATGTCACCGGTGCGCCCGAAGCGCCCGCGCCACTCCACGCCGATGTAGGGCGAGAACTGGCGCGAGATGTCGTAACGCAGGCGCAGCCCGGCGGCGGCGTCGGACAGACCGCTGCCGATGCCGCGCGCCGGATCGTCCTTGCCGTAGGCGTTGAGTTCGAGTTGCGGCTGCAACACCACGCGCTGCGTCAGCAGAAGTTCGTAGCTGGCGCTCAGGCGCAAGGCGCTGCGGCCCTGGTCGCCCAGGTAGCCGGTGGCCTCGACGTTGAACCAGTACGGCGCCAGGCCCTGCACGCCGAAGGCCAGCCAGTTGCGGTCGGGGCCGCCGCCGTTGTCGTGGCGCAGGCCGAGTTGCGAGTCCCAGTAGGCAGCGATGGCGTGGCCCCACAGCAGTTCGGTGCGCGCATCCTGCAGGCGCCCCTGCGAGGCCTGCCCCTCGGCCTTGAGCACCGCGCGGTTGAAGTCACGCCCGTACCAGGCCTGCACGTCGTAGGTGGTCCAACTGCCGGAGTCGTGGCTGTAGGCGCGCTCCAGGCGGTCCACCAGCACCGAGCCGAAGCTTTCCTGATCCGCCAGGCGCGGCGGCTTCACGCCGGCCGGGATGTAGGGGCCGGTGGTCAGCGTGTAGCCGCCCGAATCGGCGTTGGGCGTACTTGCCGCGGCCTGCGCGGGAGCCGGGGGCGCGCTCGCGGGTATCGCCATGTCCGACATGTTCATTCCTGCCATGGAGGCGTCCGGGGCGGGCGCGGGCGTGGCCGGCATCGCCGCGGCGGGGCTGGCCGGCATGGCCATGCCCTGCATGTCCATCGCACGGGCCGAAGCCGGAATCGCGGCCGCGACGGCTGCCGCAAGAATGCTTGCATGGAACCTCGTGTGGATTGTCTTGTGCATGTTCGTTTCCTCAAGCCACCAGGATTTCGCGGAACATGCCCGCATCCATGTGCATCATCAGATGGCAGTGCCAGGCCCAGCGCCCCACCGCATCGGCGCTGACCCGGTAGCTGATCTGCTGCGCCGGCTGCACCGGCACGGTGTGCTTGCGCACCAGGAACCGGCCCTTCGCGTCCTCGACCTCGCTCCACATCCCGTGCATGTGCATCGGATGGGTCATCATGGTGTCGTTGACCAGCCTCACGCGCAGGCGCTCGCCGTGGTGGAACAGGATCGGCGCGGAGTCGCCGAAGCTCACCCCGTCGATGGACCAGACGTAGCGTTGCATGTTCCCCGTGAGGTGGAACTCCAGGGTGCGCCCGGGCTCGCGCGCGTCGAGGGGGCCGCCCACGGTGTGCAGGTCCGCCAGGGTCAGCACGCGGCGGCCGTTGTCGCGCAATCCCACGCCGGGGTCGTCCAGGTTGCTGCGGGGATGGTCGACGCGGGCGTCCACGCCGGGACCATATTCGGCCGCGGCGTGGTGCACGGGCTTGGGCCCGTCCATGTCCATGCCGGGCATCGAGCCCATGCCGGCCATGTCGGACATCGACGACATGTCGCCCATCATGTCCTGCATGGTCAGGTTCTGGCGCGCGTCCATCGCCGGCACCGGCGCGCTCAGCCCCGGGCGCGCCGCCAGCGTGCCGCGCGCGTAGCCGGTGCGGTCCATGCTCTGCGCGAAGATCGTGTAGGCGTCGTCGGTGGGGCGCACCAGCACGTCGTAGGTCTCGCCGGGGCCGAAGCGGAACTCGTCCACCGACACCGGCTCGACCTCCTGGCCGTCGGTGGACACCACGGTGAGCTTCAGGCCCGGAATGCGGACGTCGTAGAAGGTGTCGCCGGCGCCGTTGATGAAGCGCAGTCGCGCCACCCTGCCGGGGCGAACCAGCCCCGTCCAGTTGCCTGCCGGCGTGGTGCCGTTGGCCAGGTAGGTCAGCGTGGCTCCCGACAGGTCGGACAGGTCGCCCCAGCTCATGCGCATCTGCTGCCACATGGTGCGCCGGTCCAGCGCCGCACGCAGGCCGTGACGCTCGACGTCGCGGAAGAAGTCCAACGCGGTAGGCTCGTGGTAGTTGTCGAATCCGCTGTCGGCCTTGAGCTTGGCCAGCACGCGCATGGGATCGGCGTCCATCCAGTCCGACAGCAGCACCACGTGGTCGCTGTCGGACTGCACCGCGTGCCCGTGGGCCGGATCGATGACGATGGCTCCGTACAACCCCGTCTGCTCCTGCATGCCGGCGTGCGAGTGGTACCAGAAGGTCCCCGACTGGCGCACCTGGAAGCGGTAGACGAAAGTCTGCCCGGGAGCGATGCCGGCGAAGCTCAAACCCGGGACCCCGTCCATCTGGTAGGGCACGAGCATGCCGTGCCAGTGGATGGCGGTCATGTGCGACATGCGATTCGTCACGCGGATGGTCACCGTATCGCCTTCGCGCCAGCGTAGCGTGGGCCCCGGCAGCGAGCCGTTGACGGTGGTGGCCATGCGTGCATGGCCGGTGAAGTTCACCGGCGTCTCGGCGATCACCAGGTCGAATTCGGTTCCGCGAAGCTCCGGCGCGCTGCCCGTGTGCGTGGGCGCGGTGCGCCCCTGGGCCCGAGCTGACAGCGTGGGCAGGCCGAACAGCACACCACCGGCAGCCAGGCCCTGGACGAAGCGGCGCCGGGCGATTCCGGCCCCACGGAGCGCATCTGCGTATGAACGTTGCATGGATTCCTCGGCTCTTGCGGGAATTCGCCGCGCGGAAACGTCTTGCCGCGCGGACCGTTGGGGAGCGAAGACTCTTCGCCCCGAACAACGCATGCTAGAAACGCCATACTTGCTGGAGCATGACCGCCAGATGACGGTTTTGTCATCTACGGCGTCACGGATGTCATGCCGCTCGGATCAACCAGACGGCGGTCTCGCCACGATGGTCGTCGGCGGCAGGCACAAGCCCGATTCCTCGCAGGCTTGCACGCGTACCTGCAGGTGCGCCGCGCCGCATGCCGAAGCGGCACGCGCGGTCAAGCTGCTCGCGCGCCTACACCTTCGCCTGGCGCAGGCGCAGCGCGTTGGCCACCACCGAGACCGAGCTGAACGACATCGCCGCGGCCGCGATCACCGGCGACAGCAGGACGCCGAACAAGGGGTACAGGATGCCGGCCGCCACCGGCACGCCCAGGCTGTTGTATACGAAGGCGAAGAACAGGTTCTGGCGAATATTGCCCAGCGTGGCGCGGCTGAGGCGGCGCGCGCGCACGATGCCCCGCAGATCGCCCTGGACCAGGGTCACGCCGGCGCTCTCCATCGCGACGTCGGTGCCGGTACCCATCGCGATGCCCACCTGCGCCTGCGCCAGCGCCGGCGCGTCGTTGATGCCGTCCCCGGCCATCGCGACGAAGCGCCCCTCGGCCTGCAGGCGCTTGACCTCCTGCGCCTTCTGGTCCGGCAGCACCCCGGCGATCACCTCGTCGATGCCGAGGTCCCGGGCCACGGCCTTCGCCGTGGTCTCGTTGTCCCCGGTGAGCATGACGATGCGCAGGCCGTCCTGGTGCAATTCGCGAATCGCCTGCGGCGTGCTGGCCTTGACCGGGTCGGCCACTGCCACCAGGCCGGCCGGCTGGCCGTCGACGGCCAGGAACATGGCCGTGCGCCCCTGCGTGCGCTGTACCTCGGCCGGCGCGGACAGCGCCGAGATGCCGATGCCGTGCCCCGACAGCAGCGCGGCGTTGCCCAGCAACACCTCGCGCCCGCCGATGGTCCCGCTGACGCCCTTGCCCACCGCGGCCCGGAAGTCCGCGGCGTTCTCCAGCGCCAGCTCGCGCTGCTGCGCGCCCTGCATGATCGCCGCCGCCAGCGGGTGCTCGCTGCCGCGCTCCAGGCTGGCCGCCAGGCGCAGCACCTCGTCGGCCGCCCAGCCCTGCATCGGCACCACCTCCTGCAGGCGCGGCTTGCCTTCGGTGAGGGTACCGGTCTTGTCCACCACCAGGGTGTCGACCTTGCGCAGGGTCTCGATGGCCTCGGCGTTCTTGAACAGCACCCCCATCGTGGCGCCTTTGCCCGTGGCCACCATGATGGACATCGGGGTGGCCAGGCCCAGCGCACAGGGGCAGGCGATGATCAACACGGCCACCGCGTTGATCACGGCGTAGGCCATGGACGGCGCCGGGCCGAGCCATGCCCACAGCGCGAAGGTCAGCAGCGCCACCACGACCACGATGGGCACGAACCAGGCTGCCGCGACGTCGGCCAGGCGCTGAATGGGCGCCCGGCTGCGCGAGGCCTCCGACACCATGTGAACGATCTGCGCCAGCAGCGTGTCGGCCCCCACGCGGCGCGCCTCGATGACGAGAGAGCCGCTGCCGTTGACGGTGGCGCCCACCACCTTGTCGCCGCCCGACTTCTCGGCCGGGATGGGCTCGCCGGTGATCATCGACTCGTCCACCGACGAGGCGCCTTGCAGCACCACGCCGTCCACCGGCATCTTCTCGCCGGGACGCACGCGCAGGCGGTCGCCCACCTGCACCTGCTCGAGCGGAACGTCCGACTCCGAGCCGTCGGGCGCGATGCGCCGCGCCGTCTTCGGCGCCATACCCAGCAACGCGCGGATCGCCGCATTGGTGTTGCTGCGCGCGCGCAGCTCCAGCACCTGGCCCAGCAGCACCAGGGTCACGATCACCGCGGCCGCCTCGAAGTACACATCCACCGCGCCGGTGGACGGATCGCGGAACGCCGGAGGAAACATCCGCGGCGCCAGTTGCGCCACCATGCTGTACAGGTACGCCACTCCGACACCGAGGGCGATCAGCGTGAACATGTTCAGGTTGCGCGTGCGCAGCGAATCCCAGCCCTTGACGAAAAACGGCCAGCCGCCCCACAGCACCACCGGAGACGCCAGCGCGAACTCGGCCCAGGACCATCCCACCCGATGCGGCCCGAGCAAGCCTGACAGGCCGGGAATGTCATGGCCCATCGCCAGTGCCAGCACGGGAACGGCAAGCATGAGGCTTACCCGCAAGCGCCGGGTCATCGATTCCAGCTCCGGGTTGCGCTCCGGCTGCGCGGCCACGCTGCGCGGCTCCAGCGCCATGCCGCACTTGGGACAGGAACCCGGCGCGTCGCGCACGATCTCCGGGTGCATCGGGCAGGTGTAGCGCGCGGTGGGCGCGGTTCCGGCATGCGCGGCGTGCTTCGATCCAGCGGCTGCATGCCCATGGTCCTGTCCGTGGTCGTGCGAGCGCGCCCGCGCTTGCGTCGGCGGCTGCTCGTGCGTTCGGTCGTCCATCGTGTTCCCTCCTGATCGGGATTGCTTCGACCCGCGCGCATCCAGTCAACGCGGGGACCATGATCGCGCGCGGTTTCCGACACGCCGATGAGCGCGCGATGACGATTCCGTCAGGTCCGCGCGACACCTGCCATACCGCGGAAGACCAAGCAGCGTGCGGTCATCACCGGATGACGAAGCGCCCAACCATGCCCTTCTCGGCGTGTTCCGGTGTCGGACACACGTACCAGTACGTGCCCGGCTCGCCGGCGACGAAACTGGTGGAGAGCGCCGCGTAGCTCGCTGCCTGCAGGCTGCTTTCGCTGCGCCACGGCAGCAAGGGCTCGAGCTGCACCAGCCCCGGCCCGGTCGCCATCATGGACATGTAGGGATAGGGCGGTGGAATGGGGGTGATGATCAATCCGTGCTCCATGTTGCGACCATAGTCCATGTTGACCAGATCGATGCGCACGTTGGCACCGCGCGGAACCACCAGCGTCGGATTGGTCAGGCCGGCCACCTCGAAGGTCTGGTCCGGGTGGCCGGGCTGCACCGCGACCATCGCGATGCGCACGTCACGGCCCCGGTAGGTCACCGTGTTGGTGCGTGCATCCACCCGGGCGCCCTGCGCGCTGCCTGCAAGGAATTCACGCACCTGCGCGAAATCCAGCACCGCACCGCCCCATCCGGGCTCGACGGGCCGGTCGGACTGGGTCAAACCCATCATGCCGCCTCCCATCATGCCGCCGTAAGCTCCGAAATCTCCACCGGCCATTTGTGCCTGGGCACCGGTGCCCCAGGCTGTGGCCAGCAGAGCCACCATCAGCACGGCGCCGCGTGCGCGGCCCCCGATCGTCGGTCTCATCGCATGCTCCCGTCTGTCGAGTTCCATCGTCCACCCCGAAGGGCACCCAAGGGCGAAGATGTCGCGCCGGGGCGGCAGGCGGGGCCTGCGCCCCGTCAAGCCAGCCGGCCCAGCGGGGCGAGGCTCAACGCGCCTCGCCAAGGCTTTCGCGCTGCTGCGGCGTCAAGACCGCATCCATCTGCCGGACCGCCTCGAGGCGGTTGCGCAGCATCTGCAGGCGCAGGTCCGAAAGTGCCGTGGCGCGCTTCATGATGGCGTCGACATCGAACTTGTCGCCGGCGGCCTGCCCCCAGGCCTCGAACATGACCTTCTGCATCGACTGCATCAGCGGCCACTGCTTGTCGAACAAGGCCTTCTCGATGCTCACGACCTTGGTGCGCTGCGCGTCAGTGAGCTTCGGATTCACGCCCCATCCGCCGTAGGCGCCGAAGCCACCCATCATGCCAGGGCCAAAGCCGCCATAGCGTCCATAGCCCGCCATCATCCCAGGCCCGAAGCCACCGTAGCCTTCCATCATCCCCGGGCCGAAGCCGCCATAGCCTCCCATCATGCCGGGGCCATAGCCGCCATAGCTACCGTAGCCGCCACGTGCCCAGCCCCTCGCATGCGGGCCCACCGCTCCGCGCTGCCAGGCGCCGCCCGCGTAGCCCGGGCCATAGCCGCCCATCATCCCCGGGCCCATGCCATAGCCGTAGCCCGGGCCGTAGGCGTCGGACTGGGTGGCGGCCGCGGGAGCGCTGGCCGTGCCTGCCGCCAGGGCAGGAAGCGCGGCCGCGCCGAGAATCATCACGGGCGCGGCTACCAGGCCGAGCGCCAGACGCTTGTTCCACTTGATCATGATTCGCTCCTTTGCGAACAGGAATTCCGATTCAATGCAGGTCCAGGTCGGCGCGCCGGCGCTTGTACTCGTCGGCGTCGATCTCGCCCCGCGCATAACGCTCGTCCAGGATGGCTCGTGCCGAGGAGCCGGAAGCCCTCGGCGTGGCGTGATGCCCACGCATGCCGATGAACACGTCGCGCAGCAGTCCCACCACGAGCGCCACGACCACGATGACCAGCAGCAGCATGAACACCCAGCCGAAGCCGCCCATCATCCCGTAGCCCCATCCCCATCCACCGGGTTGTCCGTACCACATCATGTTGTTCTCCTTTCGGTCGGTTCGCGTCCGACGGTCGCGGTGAGCCGCATGGCGCGCTGGATCCCGGATGCTTGATACCCAGATTAGGATCAGGAGCCTGTCCCCCGAATGACCCGTCGATTACATTGATGTCATCTTGCGGTCATGCCTGCGCAACCCTGTGCGGGCTAGAGTGTGGGCAAGGACGGTACGGCGATGAAATTGCTCGTGGTCGAAGACGAGGCCAAGACGGCCGACTACCTGCGCCAAGGATTGAGCGAGGCCGGCTTCGTCGTCGACCTCGCGCGCAACGGCCTGGACGGGCACCACCTGGCAATGACCGGCGACCACGAGCTGATCGTGCTCGACGTGATGCTTCCCGACGTCGACGGCTGGCGCATCCTGCGCGCGCTGCGCGAGGCCGGGCGCGACGTGCCCGTGCTGTTCCTGACCGCGCGCGACAGCATCGACGACCGCGTCAAGGGCCTGGAGCTCGGCGCCGACGACTACCTGGTCAAGCCCTTCGCCTTCACCGAACTGCTGGCGCGCGTGCGCACCCTGCTGCGCCGCGGCCGCAACCCGGCGCTGGCCGAGAAACTGCAGGTGGCCGACCTCGTGCTCGATCTGCCGCGGCGCCGCGCCAGCCGCGGCGGAACGCGCATCAACCTGAGCAACAAGGAGTTCGCGCTGCTCGAACTGCTGGTGCGACGCCAAGGCGAGGTGCTGCCGCGCTCGCTGATCGCCTCGCAGGTGTGGGACATGAACTTCGACAGTGATACCAACGTGATCGACGTGGCCATCCGGCGCCTGCGCGCGAAGGTCGACGACGCCTTCTCGCCCAAGCTGATCCGCACCGTGCGCGGCATGGGCTACACGCTGGACCTGCCCGATGCCGACGATTGAGCCGGACGCGGCCCGCATCGGGCGCCGCGCACGCCGCCCGGCGTCGCTGGCTCTGCGGGTGACGGCGTGGGTCGGGCTCGCCACCACGCTGACCTTCCTGGTCGCCGCGTGGGCGCTGGAAGCATCGATCGAGGAGCATTTCGCGGGCCAGGACCTGGGGCAGCTTCGTCCGGTGGCGCAGACCCTGCGGCTGGCCCTCGACAATGCGGCGGCCGGCGCCGGGAGCGAGGCCCTGCAACAGCGTTTCGCCGAGACCATCGCGGATCACCACGAGGTGTACTTCCGCGTCGAGGGTGCCGACGGCCGCGTGCTGTTCGACGCGACGCCTTCGGGCCTTGCCGCGCGCGCGCATGCCGACCCGGCCGTGCCGCAGCTGGACGCCAGCGCGCTGCGCATCTGGACCACCGGCGGGCGCAGCTACCGCGGCGCGGTGCTGCGCATCGACCGCGACACCGTGATCCTGGCGACCGCCATCGACTACCACCTGCGCTTCCTGGCCGCGCTGCGCCGCGCGCTGTGGCTGGGCACGCTGGCCGCCAGCGCCTTCAGCGTGCTGGTGGCCTGGCTGGCGGTGCGCCAGGGGCACGCACCGATCCGGCGCATCGGCGCGCGCATGCGCGAGGTCAGCTCGGAGCGCCTGGACGTCCGTCTCGACCCGGACAAGGTGCCGGTGGAACTGGCCGGGCTCGTCGCCTCCTTCAATGCGATGCTCGAGCGCATCGGGCAGAGCTTCGAACGCCTGTCGAACTTCTCCGCCGATATTGCGCACGAACTGCGCACCCCCGTGACGAATCTTCGCACCCAGACCCAGGTCGCGCTGTCGCGCGCGCGCAGTGCCGACGACTACCGCGAGATCCTCTACTCCAACCTCGAGGAGTACGAACGCATGAGCACGATGATCGGCGACATGCTGTTCCTCGCCCAGGCCGAGCATCAATTGATCCGGCCCGAGCAGACCGAAGTGGATCCGGGTGCCGAGGTCGGCGAGCTGTTCGAGTATTTCGAGGCCTGGGCCGAGGAGCGCGGAGTCGGGTTGCAGGCGGTCGGCGATGCCCCACGGATCCGGGGTGACCGTGGGATGCTGCGACGGGCGCTGTCGAACCTGCTGTCCAACGCCATTCGCCACACCGCGGCAGGGGCCACGGTCACCGTGCGATTCGAAAGCGATCCCTCCGGCTGGCTCGAGATCTGCGTCGAGAACCCGGGCACCGACATAGCCGCCGGACACCTGCCCCACCTGTTCGATCGCTTCTACCGCGTCGACCCTTCCCGCCAGCGCAATGGCGAGGGAGCCGGCCTGGGCCTGGCCATCGTGAAATCCATCGTCGAGGCCCATGGCGGAAGCACGGGTGCCGTGTCGTCGGGAGGACTCACGCGCTTTTGCATGCGTCTACCGGCGCCTGCTTCGAGAGCACGACACTGACCGTTCCGAGACCGCGAGCGCTCAATGCGGGCCGGCGCGCGGTTGCAGGGCGATGATGGCCATGCCCGTCAGCGCCACCGCGGCACCAAGCAGGTCCCAACGGGTCAGCGGCAGACGCTCGACCAGCGCGAGCCAGCCCAGCGCCACCGCGATGTACACCCCGCCGTAGGCCGCGTAGGTGCGCCCGGCGGCCGACGGATGCAGGGTCAGCAGCCACGCGAACACTCCCAGCGAGACGAACGCCGGCAACCACAACCACCACGAGCGCCCCTGGCGCAGCACCAGCCAGGGCAGGTAGCAGCCGACGATCTCGGCGATCGCGGTCAGCACGAACAGCGCTACGACGCGCGCAAGTCGCAGCAGTTCGGTCGCCGCGGGGTGTTCCATCGGGGTCATGCGCGCCGCCTCGTCATGCCGGGCCGGCCGACGTCACCTCCACCGTGACGTGGGAGAGCGCGTCGAAGCGCTCGAACAGGCGCTGGTAGTACGAGGCGTCACGGGCGGCGTCGCGGCTGCGGACCCCGACGATGGCCCCCAGATGCCCGGGACCGAGCCGCCACAGGTGCAGGTCGCGGACCTGGTCGCCCTGCGCCGCCACCAGAGCCGAGATGTCGCGGCTGAGGGGACCGTCCGGATTCATGTCGAGCAGGATGGCGCCGGTGTCGCGCACCAGGCCGAAGGACCAGTTGGCGATGACCAGCGCGCCGACGATGCCCATCACCGGGTCCATGAAGTTCAGCCCGAAATACTTGCCGGCCGCCAGTCCGAGGATGGCCAGGATCGACACCGCGGCGTCGGCCGCCACATGCACGAAGGCCGCGCGCATGTTGTGGTCCCGGTGGTGGTCCCCATGGGCGTGGCCTGCTTCCTCCTCGTAGTGCAGCGTGGTGACGAAGCCCGCGGCGCCCGTGCCGACTTCGACGCCCAGCTCGAAGGCGTGCGGCTCGGGAATCTCCTCTACCGACTCCCAGCAGTCGCCGGCGGCGCGCAGCGTGAAGCGCTGCCGCGCGCCGCCCTCGCGCAGCGTGGTCAGCACCAGGTCGCCGGGGCGCAGGGCGGGCATGGCGGCATCCTGGAAATGGCGCACCTGGAAGCGCGGCGGCACGCCATGCTCGAAAATGCTCAACCGCAGGCGCCCGTAAGGCGTGTCGATGGTTCGAATCTCGTCCGCATGCCCGTGCGCGGCGGCGCCGTGGCCGTGGTGATGCGCGTGGTGGTGCCCATGGTGGTGCGCGTGGTCGCCGCCGCTGAGCAGCCATGCGCTGATCACGTTGACCCCGAGTCCGAGGAAGGCGATGGCGATGGCCTGGTCGAAGTCGATGCGCACGGGGTGCAGCAGACGGTCGACCGCCTCGTAGCCGATCAGCAGCGCGATCATCGCCAGGATGATCGCGCTGGAGAACCCGGCGAGGTCGCCGACCTTGCCGGTGCCGAAGCTGAAGCGCGGGTCGCTCGCGTGCTTGCGCGCGTAGCCGTAGGCCAGCGCGGCGATCAGCATCGCGGCGGCGTGGGTGCTCATGTGCATGCCGTCGGCGATCAGCGCCAGGGAGCCGAAATGCACTCCACCCGCGATCTCCACCACCATGACGACCGTGCACAGCACGATCACCGACCACGTCTTGCGAGCGTTGCGGTCGTGGCCCTCGCCGAGAAACACGTGGTCGTGCTCGGGTACGGGAACGGCGTGGCTGTCGCCTGTGCTCATCGGAAGTAACCCCTGAAGACATCCTTCAACTGCTCCGCCGCCTCGGCCGCCGATGCGTCCTTGTCCTTGAGCGGCTCGACCAGGTGGCTCTGGATATGTTCCTCGACGACCTCGCCCAGCAGCCCGTTGAGGGCGCCGCGGCAGGCCGCGATGACATGCATCACCTGCTCGCAGCCGGCCTCGGCCTCCAGGGCCCGCTCGATGGCGTCGACCTGCCCGCGGATGCGGCGCACCCGGTTCAGCAGCTTGGTCTTGCGGCGGATGGTGTGGCTCATGCCTCGCAGTATAGGCTACCCCCCTATGGCATATGGGCGAATGGGCTCCGGCCGCGTGGCGCCCAGCACCCGGCCTCGGGTTTGCTATGCTTGAGCCTGCATTGGGGAGTAGCCGCCGCCCGCATTCGTGTCGGGCGGGCCCGCGTCAACATGCTTGGAGCGCGTGAAGCGTCTCCATGGCGCGGGCGGCAAGCGCTTGGCCAGACCGATGCATCCGGTGGGCCGGCTGCGGCGCGCCGGGTGCATCGCTCGCCTGCCGCAGCCAGCATTCGACCTTCGCACATGCATCCCTTCCTTGTCTCGACCGCACTGGTCGCGCTCGCCGAGATCGGCGACAAGACGCAGCTGCTGTCCCTGCTCCTGGCTGCGCGCTACCGGGCTCCGCTGCCCATCATCGCCGGCATCCTGGCCGCCACGCTGGCCAATCATGGCGTGGCCGCCGCCGCCGGTGACCTGCTCGCGCACGCGCTCAGCCCGCGCCTGCTCGACTGGGCGGTGGTGCTGTCCTTCGTGCTCATGGGCCTGTGGATCCTGGTGCCCGACAAGATCGACGACGAGCTGCCGCGACGCAGCGCCCGCGGGGTGTTCCTCGCCACGGCGGTGTCGTTTTTCATCGCGGAGATGGGGGACAAGACCCAGGTGGCGACCGTCGCGCTGGCCGCGCGTTACAGCGAGTGGCTGCCCGTCGTGGCCGGCACCACCCTCGGCATGCTGGCCGCCAACGTGCCGGCCGTGCTGTTCGGTCACCGCTTCGCGGATCGCCTTCCCACGCGCTGGGTGCACGCGATCGCCGCGCTCATGTTTGTGGTTCTCGGCGGGTTGGCCCTGCACAAGGCCTTGCAGGCGAGTTGACGCGAACATCGCGCGGAACGCCCGCGCGGCACGGGCGTTCGCCGCGCCGCCGGACGCTTGGAACGTCGAGCCGCCGTGTCTTTGCGCACTTCAGGTCTCGATGCTACACATCGGCCCCTGGAAGGCGAAAAACGACGGGCAGCTCAGTGGCCGATATACGCCGGTCCGCGACAGGGCTCACGCCGTCAAGCCCCCCCGAGCTGCAGCGAAGACGTCTCGGGCGGAAGTTGTGCCCACGATGTGCTCCGCGCTCTCGACTCCGAGATCCATCCATCCCGCGTTCACCGCATCAAACATTTCCTCGGCAGGCCCAGTGAGGCCCTTCGGAATGCCGAATTGCTCGAAGCTTGCCGCCCAAGCGTCACGAGGAACCGCAAAGGCCTGCACAGGGAGATCCAAGACCTGGCCCAACTGCCGCGCGACCTCGTCTGCGGCGACCATCGAGCCGACCTCGACGACGCGCTGCCCCGACCATGCCGAGCCAGTGAGGAGGCTCGCGACCGCCCGCCCCACGTCCCTGGTCCCGACCATGGCCGATCTGCGGCTGGTCGGCGTGTAGAAAACGGGTAGCGTCCCGCTGCTGGCGACCTGCAATCCATAGAGAAAGTTCTCGAAGAATCCACCTGCGCGCAAGAACGCGATTGGCGGGACGTGGAG
>JAKBNS010000206.1 GCA_021830925.1 Pseudomonadota bacterium
GAATGCTGCGGATGCGGTGCCGCACCGAGGCCTGCGGGTTGTCGTCCGAATTCACCTTGGCCAGCACGGCGCGCCCCTGCAGCATCTGCGCGGCCTGTTCGAACTGCGGCGCCATCATCCGGCAAGGGCCGCACCACGACGCCCAGAAGTCCACCAGCAGCGGAAGCTCGCTGCGCGCGACGAAGCGCTCGAAATCGGCGTCGCCCAGCTGCAGCGGCGCTGGACCGAACAGGGCCTGATGACAGCTGCCGCATTGCGGATGCTGCTGCAGGCGATCCTCGGGCACGCGGTTGATGGCCGAGCAATGGGGGCAGACGACGTGCATGGTGACTCCCGCTGGACAAGGATGCCGGCTCGCGCGCCGGTTGCATGTACTCCATGCGGTATATGGGGCGCTCCGCCCCCGGCTTCAAGCCCCCGGGCCCGGCGACCGCCTCCGGCCACGAATCCGCGCGAGCTACGCTACGCTGCGGGCGCCAGTTTCCCGCTCATACCGACCGGAGCCTCGACGATCATGCCGCGCATTCCCTACCTGCCCGCAGACCTTGCCGACCCCGCCGAACTGGTGGCGGCGATCCGGCGGCGGCGCGGCGGGGAGCTGCTCAAGCTCGACCGCATGCTGCTGTACAGCCCCGAATTCGCCGCCGGCTGGAACGCGCTGCTGGGCGCGGTGCGCGCCCGCCTGCAACTCGACGCCCGGCTGCGCGAACTGGCGATCTGCGCGGTGGCGCGGCTCAACCGCGCGCCCTACGAGTTCGAGCAGCATGCCCCCGAGTTCCTCGCCGCCGGCGGCCCGCAGCGGCAGCTCGACGCGCTGGACGACGTGGATGCGGCCGCGCGCGACGAGGCGTCCTTCGATGCGCGCGAGCGCGCGGTGCTGCGCCTGACACTGGGCATGACCCGCGACGTGACCCCCTCCGAGCAGGACTTCGCCACCGCGGCCGCGCTGTTCCCGCGCCAGGAACTGGTGGAGCTCGTAGGGGTCGTGGCCTCCTACAACATGGTGTCGCGCTTCCTGGTCGCGCTGGGAGTGCACAGCGAAGCCGACGAGGCCGGCTGACCCCGGAAATTCAGGAGGGATCGTCCTCGGGCGGTTCGCGCCTGGGCTTGCGGCCCTGCAGGCGTGCCACGCGATCCCACAGGCCGCGCGGCAGCACGTGCATCAGCTTGCTCAGCACGGCCATGGGCCAGGGGATGGTGGCGTATGCGCTGCCGCGATCGATGGCGCGCAGCGCGCGCCGCGCGAAGGCCTGCGCGTCCAGCAGGAAGGGCATGGGAAAGGGATTGCCGGCGGTCATCGGCGTGGCGATGAAGCCGGGGCTGACGGTGACCACGCGCACCCCGCTGCCGCGCAGCTCCACGCGCAGGCTTTCCAGGGAACGGATCAGCGCCGCCTTGCTGGCGCTGTAGGCGGCGTGTCCGGGCAGCCCGCGCACCCCGGCCACGCTGGCGATGGCGGCCAGCGTGCCCGAGCCGCGCGCGCGCATCGGGGCGATGAACGGCGACAGCGTGCCCAGCGCGGCCAGCCAGTTGCTGTGCATGATCTCGCCGGCCACCTGCAGGTCCGGCGCATGCGACAGGTCGACACCGTGGCTGATGCCGGCGGCGGCCACCACCACCTGGGGACAGCCCCAGTCCCGCAGCAGCCGCACCGCGTGTTCGCGCCAGGCCTGGATGTCGCGCAGGTCCACGCTGATCAGGCGCAGGCGCGACGGGTCCACCGCCTGCAGGCCCTGGGCCTGCGCGCAGGCCATCGCGGTCGCGTCCAGCGCGCTGCCGCGGCGCCCCACCAGCACCACCCGCCAACCTCGCTGCGCGTAGGCCTGCGCCAGCGCCGCGCCGATGCCGCTGGAGGCGCCGCTGATCACGGCCACCGAGGCCTCGCCGCGCGCCGCGGCGGCGGTCGTCACGACCCCGCCCCCTGGCGCAGGCTGCCGCGCACGGCCCCGTTCATGCTGAAGGTACCGTCCAGGCCGTTCATCTGCAGATCGTCGCCGGAGAACACCGAGTCTCCCTGGCGCACGGTGCTCGGCCGGTTGGAGCTGATGCGACGCTGTTGCGGGAACACGTTGAGAAAACTGCTGCGCACCGTGATGGTCCGCGCCGCCGGTGCCTCGCGCTGCAGCACGGCCTGGCCGAACAGCTGCACGTTGCTGCCGTCGGCGTTGCTCAGCCCCACGTCGGCGCTGGCCAGCGTGACCGCCCCCTGGGCGTCGTGCACGCGCAGCCGCGGCTGCGAGATGCGCACGGTCTGGTTGCCGGGAATGTGTTCCATGGCCGCGCCGCTGAGTTCCGCGCTGGAGCGTCCGAGCTCGTCGAAGTCGCGGGTCTGGAAATCCCGCAGGAAATAGTCCGGCTTCTGGGGCGCCGCGGCGGACTGCCCTGCGCGGTGGATCGCCAGCAGCGCCTCGCGCGCCACCCAGGCGCTGAAACCCGCCAGCAGAAACATCATGGCCAGCGGCAGCATCGTGGACACGCGCCGCCACCACAGGAACAGGTTCAGGCGCGGGTGAGGCGCGCCTGGGCGCCCCTGCGGCCGTGGCGGCGTCATCGCGCTCACTCCCCGCGCACGGCCTGCTCCAGCAGGGCGGCGTAGGCGCCCTGCGCGCACAGCAGCAGGTCGCACAGCTCACGCACCGCGCCCTGCCCGGCGCCGGCGCGCGTGCGGTAGTGCACCCGGGCCAGCACCTCCGGATGGGATTGCGGCGGACAGGCCGCCAGGCGCGCGCGCACCAGCAGCGGCAGGTCGGGCCAGTCGTCGCCGATCACCGCCGCCTGCTCCCATTCCACGCCGAGCTCGCGCAGCACGCCTTGCGCGCCGGGCAGCTTGTGGCTGCGCCCGAGCACCGCGTGGTCCAGCAGACCGAGCTCGCGCAGGCGCGCGCGCAGCGCCGGGCTGTCGCGACCGGACACCACCGCCGCGCGCACGCCGCAGGAGGCCAGCAGTTTCAGGCCGTGGCCGTCCAGGGTGCTGAAGCGCTTGAGCTGCTCGCCGTCCGCACCCACCAGCAGGTCGCCGGGCGTGAGCACGCCGTCCACGTCGAGCAGCAGCACCCGCACCGGCTGGGCGCGAAGCAGGAGTTCGGCATCGAAACCCAGGCGCGGGGAAAGGTCGAACATCGGGGCTTCGTGCATGGATGTCATCAGACCACCTTGGCGTCGAACAGGTCGTGCATGTGCAACGCGCCGATCACCTGCCGGTGTTCGTCGACCACCAGCATCTGGCTGATGCGGTGGCGCTCCATGCTCTGCACCGCCTCCACCGCGAGCGCCCGGGCATCGATGGTGCGCGGGTTCGGATGCATCGCCTCGCCGGCGGTGAGCCCGCGCAGGTCCACGCCGCGCTCGACCAGGCGGCGCAGGTCGCCGTCGGTGATCACGCCGCGCAGGCGCTGCTGGGCATCGACCACGGCGGTCATGCCCAGGCCCTTGCGGGTCATCTCCAGCAGCGCCTCGAAGAACGGCACGTTCTCGCCCACCCGCGGCACGCGCTCGCCGCTGCGCATCACGTCGGCCACGTGGGTCAGCAGTTTGCGCCCCAGCGCCCCGCCGGGATGGGTGCGCGCGAAATCGTCGGCGCCGAAGCCGCGCGCATCCAGCACGGCCACCGCCAGCGCGTCGCCCAGCGCGAGTTGCGCGGTGGTGCTGGTGGTGGGCGCCAGGCGCAGCGGACAGGCCTCGCGCTCGACCGCGCAGTCCAGGTGGATATCCGCGTAGCGCGCCAGGGTGGAATCGGCCCGGCCGGTGATGGAGATCAGCCGCGTGCCCATGCGCTTGACCAGGGGCACGATGCGCGTGAGCTCCTCCACCTCGCCGGAGTTGGACATGGCGATGAAGACGTCCTGCTCGGTGACCATGCCGAGGTCGCCGTGACTGGCTTCGGCCGGGTGCACGAAATACGCCGGGGTTCCGGTGGACGCCAGCGTGGCGGCCAGCTTGCGCGCCACATGGCCGCTCTTGCCCATGCCGGAGACGACCACCCGGCCCTTGCATTCGAGCAGGGCGAGCACCGCCTGGGCGAAGGCCGACGCCAGCGGCTCGCGCTCGACGCGCTCGGCCAGCGCCTGCACCGCGGCGGCCTCGATCTGCAGGGTTTCGCGCGCCAGGCGCAGCGCCTTGTCGGGAGAGAAGTCCGATCTCATCGGCAGCAGTATAGGCAGCGGGGACATGCCGTGCCCCGCCCCCCGCGCGCCGCCGCGGGGATCAGGCCGCGGCGCGCACGGGCTGGTCGCGCTGCTCGATCAGCCTGCGCAACATCATCAGCATCAGCAGCCCCGGCGCCGCGCTGGCCACGCTGAATAGATAGAACCCGGGCCAGCCCAGGTGCTGCGCCAGGTAGCCGCTCAAGGGGCCCACGTACACCCGCCCGACCGCCGACAGCGCGGACAGCAGCGCGAACTGGGTGGCCGAGTAGCGCGTGTCGCACAGCGCCGACAGGAAGGCGACGAAGGCCGCCGTGCCCATGCCGGCGGTGAAGTTCTCCACACCCACCGCGCCGGCCATCAGCGGCAGCGAGGCCGGCAGCACCGCCAGGCCCCAGTAGGCCAGGTTGGACAGCCCCTGCGCCAGGCCGAACACCATCAGCGAGCGCCACAGCCCCAGGCGCGCCAGCCAGGCCCCGCCCAGCAACGCGCCCGCGATGGTGGCCAGCAGCCCCATGCTCTTGTACACCAGGCCCACCTGCGCCGGGCTGTAGCCGGCGCCGCGAATCAGGAAGGTGGTCGACAAGGCTCCGGCGAAGGCGTCGCCGAGCTTGTACAGCACGATGGCCACCAGCAGCGCCACCGCCTGCGGGCGCCCGAAGAACTCGCGCGCCGGCTCCAGCACCGCGTCGCGCAGCGTGGACGGCGCGGGCAGGCCCGCCGGCGGGCGCGGCGCCCACAGCGTGGCCAGCATGCACAGCGCCATCAGGCCGCCCATGGCCGCGTACATGCCGCGCCAGCCCAGCCACTCGGCCGCCAGCCACAGCGCCAGCCCCCCCGACACCACCATGCCCAGGCGGTAGCCCAGCACGATCACCGCCGCGCCCGCGCCGCGCTGCTCGGGCGGCAGCAGGTCGGTACGGTAGGCGTCGATGACCACGTCCTGCGAAGCGGACACGAAGGCCAGCGCCACCGCCAGCAGCACCACCGGCAGCAGGCGCGCCTGCGCGGGGCTCAGGTGAGCGGCGAACGCGCCCAGCCAGGAAGGCAGGGCAGCGGTCTCGGGAATGCCCGACCACGCCATCGCCCCCAGCAACAGCGCCAGCCCCGCCTGCAGCGGCAGCAGCCAGGCGCGCCGACGCCCCAGGCGCGAAGCCAGCCCGGGCAGCTCGATGCGGTCCATCAGCGGCGCCCACAGGAACTTGAACACGTAGGCCTGGCCGATCAGCGTGGCCAGACCGATGGCCTCCAGGCTGGCCCCGCGCACCGTCAGCCAGGCCTGCAGCGTGCCCGAACTCAGCGCCAGCGGCAGCCCCGAGGAAAACCCCAGGAACAGCATGGAGGCCACGCCGCGGTTGGCGAACACCGCGCGCAAGGTGGTCGCGGATCGGGGCGGGCGGCGGTTGGGCGCGGGCATGGGCATCTCGGGCGGGCGCCGCGGCACATCCCCACCGGCGCGCGGGTTGTCGGGCAGGCCGTAGCATAGCGGGCGGTCGCGCCGACGCCGGGGCGTCCTCGCCCATCGCCCTCCAGGCCGCCGGGCTCCTTCCACGCCGCATTTCGTCGTCATGTCCGAACCCAGCAGCATCGCCCAGGAATTCGTCCGCTTCGCCGTCGACAGCGGGGTCATCCGTTTCGGCTCCTTCGTCACCAAGGCCGGACGCCAGACCCCCTACTTTTTCAACGCCGGGCTGTTCAACGACGGCGAGCGCCTGGGGCGCCTGGCGGCCTTCTACGCCGACGCGCTGCTGGCCAGCGGCATCGAGTTCGACATGCTGTTCGGCCCGGCCTACAAGGGCATCGCGCTGGCGGCCGCGCTGTCGGTGGAGCTGGCGCGCCGCGGGCGCAACGTGGGCTTCGCCTACAACCGCAAGGAAGCCAAGGACCACGGCGAGGGCGGCAACCTGATCGGCGCGCCGGTGCAGGGGCGCGTGGTGATCGTCGACGACGTCATCTCCGCCGGTACCGCGGTGGGCGAATCGGTGCGCCTGCTGCGCGGCGCCGGTGCCCAGCCCGCCGCCGTGCTGATCGCGCTGGACCGCCAGGAAAAGGCCGCGGTGGCCGGCAGCACCCTGCCCCACTCGGCGGTGCAGCACGTGCAGACGGAGCACCACCTGCCGGTGGTGGCCATCGCCGACCTGGACGCGCTGCTCGCCGTGCTGGACGCCGCGCGCGACCCCGAGCTGGCGCGCTGGCTGCCCGAGGTGCGCGACTACCG
>JAKBNS010000076.1 GCA_021830925.1 Pseudomonadota bacterium
GGCCCTGCGTTTTCTCACGAGCGCCCCCAGGGCCGGGCTGCGCCCGACCCGCCCCCCGTGGGGGTCGAGAAAACTTGGGGCGGCCCTGCGTTTTCTCACGAGCGCCCCCAGGGCCGGGCTGCGCCCGACCCGTTCCACCTCGCAGCCGCAGGCTGCTCGGATTCGGCAGGCGCGCGGCTGTGCGCAGGCACAGCCGCTGGTCCCGCCTCATCCCCCGTGGGGGTCGAGAAAACTTGGGGCGGCCCTGCGTTTTCTCGTGAGGCGCCTCCGCTGCCCGCGGCTCCCGCGCGTTGCGCCTCGTGCCAGAAGGGCACGCCCACGGTGGGGGTCGAGGCCTGCGCGGTATCGCGCTCGGGCATGATGCCGCCGAGAAATCCATCGCGCCCGGCGCGCACCGCGGCGCCGAAGGCCGCGGCCATGCGCACCGGGTCGGCGGCCTCGGCCACCGCGGTGTTCAGCAGCACGGCGTCGAAGCCGATTTCCATCACCTGCGCGGCGTGCGAGGGTCGGCCCAGGCCGGCGTCGCACACCAGCACGGCATCGGGCAGGCGCTCGCGCAGCGTGCGCAGCGCCTGCAGGTTCTGCGGACCGCGCCCGGAGCCGATCGGCGCCGCCCACGGCATCACGGCGACCACGCCGGCGTCCAGCAGGCGCCGGGCCAGCACCAGATCGTCGGTCGTGTAGGCGAACACCGAGAAACCCTCCGCCGCCAGCACGCTCGCGGCTTCCAGCGTGCCGAAGGGGTCGGGCTGCAAGGTGTAGTCGTCGCCGATCACCTCCAGCTTGATCCAGTCGGTGCCGAACAGCTCGCGGGCCATGCGCGCCAGGTTCACCGCCTGTTGCGCGCCGTGGCAGCCGGCCGTGTTGGGCAGCAGGTGCCCGCCGAGTTCGCGGATGCGCCGCCAGAAGGCGTTGCCGCCGCCGCTCTCGGGTTGCAGTCGGCGCAGCCCGACGGTGAACACCTGCGCGCCGGACGCCCGCGCCGCCTGGGTCAGGACCTCCGGGCTGGGGTAGTGGGAAGTGCCCAGGAACAGGCGCGAGCCCAGGGTCACGCCGGCCACGCTCCAGCTGTCGCCGGACTCGGCGGCCGACGCCACGGGCAGGGCCGGAGCTCGCGCTTGCGCGGCGGCCGCGGGCGCGCCGTCCGGTGCGAGGAACGTTTCAGGGGCGGTGATCTCGGTTTCCATGAGGACTCCAGGGGACTCCAAGAGGGTGCGGTGCGGGCCGGGCCGGCCGCGGCCTCTGGCGCGCGGCTCAGCCTCCCACCACGGGGGCGACCACGTCGACGCAATCGCCGTCGGCCAGGCGCTGCGCGGCCCACTGCGCGCGCGGCACGAAACTCCCATTGACGGCACAGGCGAATTCGCCGCGCGCGGGGTCGAAACCGCGCTCGGCCAGCAGTTCGTGCAGCGAAGCCGCGGCACTGCGCAGGCTCTGGCCGTTGAGCGACAGCGCCAGCGTGGCCGCCTGCGCCGTCTGCGCGCTCGGGGACGCCACGAGCTCAGGCGGCATCGCGCAACTCCTCGTCCACGGCGCGCGGCAGGCCCAGCGCCTCGGCGATGCCCTGCTCGGCCTCGCCCACCACCGCGGGGGCGATCAGGTAGCCATGGCGGAACAGGCCGTTGATGCGCCACACCCCCTGCGCGTCGGGCGCGGCCACCGGTTGCCGGTCGGGCAGCGCCGGGCGCAACGCGGCGGCCAGGCGCAGCACGCGCGCCTCACCGAAATCCGGATGCAGGCTGTACAGCGCGCTGCCCAGCTCCAGCGTGGAACGCAGCGTGATGGGCCCGGCGTCCTCGCTGTCCAGCTCGGTGGCGCCGACGATGAAACGCCCGCCGGGGCGCGGCGCCACGTACAGGGCGTAGCGGGGATGGATCAGGCGCACCGGCCGGCGCAGTTCGACCCCGGGCGCGGCCACCGTGAGCACCTCGCCGCGCACGCCGTGCAGGCCGGCCAGCTCGCCGCGCGCGCCCACGCCGCGGCAGTCCACGGCCAGGTCGAAGGCGTGGCTCTTGCCGTCGCGGGTCAGCAGGCCGCGCGGCTGCACCGACTCCACGGCGCAGCGCTCGTGCCAGGTGGCCGCGCCGGCGCCCTGTGCCGCGTCCAGCGCCGCGGCCAGCGCCTCGTACAACTGGTCGTTGGCCAGCTGGCCTTCCCGCGGCAGGAACAGGCCGTTGGCGAAGCGCCCGGCCAGCAGGGGCTCGAGCGCGCCGATGCGCTGCGCGTCGGCCGGCTGCACCGAGTCCGCGGCCTCGGTCGCCGGTACATGCGCGCGCAACAGCGAGGCGTAGTGGGCCAGCGAGGCACGATCCGGCGCGTGCGCCACCACCAGCGTGCCCTCGCGCCGGAAATACACCTCGCGCCCGGTCTGCGCGTGCAAGGCCTGCAACCAGCGCGCCCACAGATCCAGCGAACGCGTGCCGAGTTCATGGATGCGCGCATCGGCCACCGCCAGCTCGGCGGTGGGCGACAACATGGCGGCCGCGGTCGGCCCTGCGCTGCCGCGGTCGTCGCGCGCGCCGGCATCGAACAGGCTCACGCGCGCACCGCGGCGAAGCAGGCGCCAGGCCAGCAGGCGCCCGGCCAGCCCGGCACCGGCGATGCCGACATGCGGCGCGCTCGCGCCCGGCCGCTGCGCAGCAGCGCTCACTGGTAGATCTCCCCTCCCGACTTGCGGAACTCGGCCGCCTTGCGCGCCAGCTCGTCGCGCAGCGCGCCGGCGTCGGTAGCCTGCTTGGGCCCGGCGGCGGCGGCGGCGTTGCGGATGTCCTGGCTGATTTTCATCGAGCAGAACTTGGGACCGCACATGGAACAGAAATGCGCCGTCTTGGCCGCCTGCTTGGGCAGGGTGGCGTCGTGGAAGGCGCGCGCGGTGTCCGGGTCCAGCGCGAGCCGGAACTGGTCTTCCCAGCGGAACTCGAAGCGGGCGCGGGAGATCGCGTTGTCCCACAGCTGCGCGCCCGGGTAGCCCTTGGCGAGATCGGAGGCGTGGGCGGAGATGCGGTAGGCGATCAGCCCCTGCTTGACGTCCTCGCGGTCGGGCAGGCCCAGGTGCTCCTTGGGCGTCACGTAGCACAGCATCGCGGTGCCGGCCCAGCCGATGTTGGCGGCGCCGATGGCGCTGGTGATGTGGTCGTAGCCCGGGGCAATGTCGGTGGTCAGCGGGCCCAGGGTGTAGAACGGCGCCTCGTAGCAGTGCTTGAGTTCTTCCTCGACGTTCACCGCCACCATGTGCAGCGGCACGTGGCCGGGGCCCTCGATCATCACCTGCACGTCGTGCTTCCAGGCGATCTGCGTGAGCTCGCCCAGCGTGTGCAGTTCGCTGAACTGGGCCTCGTCGTTGGCATCGGCGATGGAGCCCGGGCGCAGGCCGTCGCCCAGCGAGAAGGTCACGTCATAGGCCTTCATGATGTCGCAGATTTCCTCGAAATGGGTGTAGAGGAAATTCTCGCGATGGTGCGCCAGGCACCACTTGGCCATGATCGAGCCGCCGCGCGACACGATGCCGGTCACGCGCGAGGCCGTCAGCGGCACGTAGCGCAGCAGCACGCCGGCATGGATGGTGAAGTAGTCCACCCCCTGCTCGGCCTGTTCGACCAGGGTGTCGCGGAACAGCTCCCAGGTCAGGTCCTCGGCCACGCCGCCCACCTTCTCCAGCGCCTGGTAGATGGGCACGGTGCCGATGGGCACGGGACTGTTGCGCACGATCCATTCGCGGGTCTCGTGGATGTGCTTGCCGGTGGACAGGTCCATCACCGTGTCGGCGCCCCAGCGGATCGCCCACACCATCTTGTCCACCTCGTCCTCGATGTCGGAGGTCACGGCCGAGTTGCCGATGTTGGCGTTGACCTTGGTGAGGAAATTGCGGCCGATGATCATCGGCTCGATCTCGGGGTGGTTGATGTTGGCCGGGATCACCGCGCGCCCCGCCGCCACCTCGGCGCGCACGAACTCGGCGTCGATCGGGCGTTGCGCCTGGAACCAGCTGCCGCGGTGCTGGCCGCCGTTCTGCTGCAGCGCCTCGGGCAATTGCGCGCGCTGCAGGTTCTCGCGCAGCGCGATGAATTCCATCTCGGGGGTGATGATGCCGCGCCGCGCCAGGTGCATCTGGGTCACGTTGGCGCCGTCGCGCGCGCGGCGGGGTTGCGGCGGCGAACTGAAGCGCAGCGCCGCGGTCTCGGGGTCGTTCTGGCGCGCGCGCCCGTATTCGCTGCTGGGGCCGTCCAGGCGCTGCATGTCGTCGCGCGCGTCCAGCCAGGGGCCGCGCAGCGCCGGCAGGCCGGCGCGCACGTCGATGGGCAGCTTCGGATCGGTGTAGGGGCCGGAAGTGTCGTACACGCGCAGCGGCGCGTTCTTCTGCAGCTGGGTCACGCCGGGCGCGGTCTCCAGCAGGGTTTCCGACAACGCGATCTCCCGCCACGGCACCGGCACGCCGGCGACCTCGTCGAGGTAGACCTTGCGCGATCCCGGGAAGGGGCTGCGGGTGATGCGGCTGGAAAGGCGCGCCGGATCGACGCTGCGGCGAACTTCGGACATGGCGGGTCTCCTGGGTCTGAGAGGCCTGCCGAAGCGCTGGGGCGACTTGGTTTCCTACGCGGGAACGACCCCGATCAGGTTCTGCGGATTCCGCCCGGAGGCGGTCTCAGCCGGCACGTTGCACGCGCCCGGCACTCCGACAAGCATGGTTCAGTATAGACCGGTTGCGGACACATCGGAACGCCGCGTCGCGAAAAAGCCCCCACGCCGCGTACGCGGCGGGATCCATACCCCTCAGCGCCCCGACGGATCGCCGGAGGCCTGGCGCGCCCGCGGCCGCGGGTACAGCCTGGCCGCGACCGTGGTGCCGGCGATCACAGCCAGCAGCGTGCCCAGCAGCACCCCCATGCGCGCGGCGTCGAAGGCTGCCGCGCCGTCGGGCCAGGCGAGGTCGGCGATGAACAGGGACATGGTGAATCCGACCCCGCAGAACCCCGCCAGGGCCAGCATCATGCGCCAGCTATAGCCCGCCGGCAGGCCTCCTCCGGCGCGGGCGGCGGCGAACACGCCCGCCAGGATGCCCATGGGCTTGCCCAGCAACAGGCCCAGCGCCACGCCCCAGGTCACCGGGCTGCGCAGCAGTTCGCCCAGCGAACCGTGCAGTTCGATGCCGGCATTGGCCAGCGCGAACAACGGCAGCACCACCCAGCTGACAAAAGGCGCCAGCGCGTGCTCCACGCGCTGCCCGGCGCCGCCGTTGCGCTGCTGGGGCAGCAGCACGCCGGTGAGCACGCCGGCCACCGTCGGGTGCACGCCCGAATGCATCACCCACCACCACAGCACCACGCCCAGGCCCAGGTAGGGCCAGGCGCGGCGCACCCCGAAACTGGAAAGCAGGGCCATCGCGATCACGGTGGCGACGGCCAGGCCGAGCATCGGGCCGGACAACTCCGCCGTGTAGAAGGCGGCGATGATCACCACCGCCCCGAGGTCGTCGAGCACGGCCACCGCGGTGAGGAACACCTTGGCGCGCGCCGGCAGCCCGCGCGCGAACAGCGCCATCAAGCCGAGCGCGAAGGCGATGTCGGTGGCCGCGGGCACCGCCCAGCCGTTCAGGTTCACCGGATGCTCGGCGTTGACGGCCACGAACACCAGCGCCGGCAGCACCATGCCGCCCAACGCGGCCGCCACCGGCAGCACGCGGGCGCGGCGCTCGGCCAGCGCGCCGAACAGCCATTCACGCTTGATCTCGATGCCCACCTGCAGGAAGAACAACGCCATCAGCGCGTCGTTGATCCAGCGCAGGTTGCTCTCGACCAGATGCACCGGCCCCAGCGAGATGCCCCAGCGGGCGTCCAGCAGCGCATGCCAGGACGCGGCCAGCGGCGTGTTGCTGAGCAGCATGCCCAGCGCCGCGGCGCCGGCCAGCACCAGGCCGGCGCGCGCCCCGTCGTCGACCAGGTCGCTGCTGCCGCGTCGGTCGGTCATGCGCCGCCCGCCCCCGCGGTCAGTCGCGGTCGACCTGCGCGTAGCGCTTCGCGCTCGCGGTGATCTCGGCGCGCGCAGCGTCGGCGTCGCCCCAGCCCTCGGTCTTCACCCACTTGCCGGACTCGAGGTCCTTGTAGTGGTTGAAGAAATGCTCGATCTGGCGCAGCAGCTCGGGGGCCAGATCCTCGGGCGAGCGCAGGTTGCGGTACAGCGGCAGCAGCTTTTCCACCGGCACCGCGATCAGCTTGGCGTCGGGGCCGGCCTCGTCGGTCATCTTGAGCATGCCCACCGGGCGGCAGCGCACCACGCAGCCGTGCACCAGCGGAATCGGCGTGAC
>JAKBNS010000036.1 GCA_021830925.1 Pseudomonadota bacterium
ATCGGCGAGCTGACCGTCGACGGGCAGACCGTGCAGGCCCACGACGCGAAGTCGCTGCGCGAGTTGCGCCGCCGCGTGGGCATGATCTTCCAGGGCTTCCACCTGTTCCCGCATCTCAGCGTGGGGCGCAACGTCATGCTGGCGCCGGGGCTGGTGCGCAACACGCCGCGCGCGCAGGCCGCGCGGGAGGCGCGCGAACTGCTGTCGCGGGTCGGGCTGGAACACAAGTTCGACGCCGCCCCGGACCAGCTCTCGGGCGGGCAGCAACAGCGCGTGGCGATCGCGCGCGCGCTGGCGATGCAGCCCTCGGTGCTGCTGTGCGACGAGATCACCTCGGCGCTCGATCCGGAGCTGGTGGGCGAGGTGCTGCGGGTGATCGAGGCCCTGGCCCAGGAGGGCATGACCCTGGCCATGGTGACCCACGAGATGGGCTTTGCACGCCGTGTCTCGGACCGGGTCGTGTTCATGCATGAGGGACGCATTCACGAGAGCGGGGCGCCGCGGGATGTCTTCGAGTCGCCGCGCACCCCCGAACTCCAGCAGTTCCTGCGGCACGTGCACTCATGAACACCCGCTCCCGCGCGCCCGCCGCGGCCGCGCCCAATCCGACCGGCATGATCGTCGAGGCCATCACCGCGGCGATCGTCGAGCATCGCCTGGCGCCAGGGGCGAAGCTGACCGAGCAGACTCTGGCCGGCATCTACGGCGTGTCGCGCACGATCGTGCGCCAGGCCTTGTTCCAGCTCGCCCGAGATCAGCTGGTCACGCTCGAGCCCGCGCGCGGTGCCTTCATCGCGGCGCCGTCGGTCGAGGAGGCGCGCCAGGTGTTCGCGGTGCGGCGTCACATGGAGCAATACCTTGTCGAGGTCTTTTGCGACAAGGCCACGGAGGCGGACTTCCGTGCCTTGCGCGACCATATCGCGCGTGAGCAGGAAATGGTGGTACGCACCGATGTGCGAGGGCGCACGCGCCTGCTGGGGGACTTCCATGTGTCGATGGCCCGGCTCGTCGGGCTGGACGTGCTGGCGCAAATGCTGTCGGAGCTCATCTCGCGCTGCGCGCTGATCACGCTGATGTATCAATCCTCCCGTGCCGCGCAGCATTCCTCGCAGGAGCATGCCGCCATTCTTGGGGCCCTGGAGGCGCGCGACGCGCCGCGCGCCCGGAGCCTGATGGAGCAGCATCTCGTGGCCACCGAGGATTCGCTGCTGTATCACCCGCGCACGGCCGGCGCGGATCTGCGCGAGGCGCTCGGGCATGGCGCACGCTGATGTCCCGCCCGCGCGCCGCCCTCGGGCGCCCATGTTCCGAAGGTGAGTCAGGCATGTCGGAAGTCCTTGCGCACCAGATCGCCACGCATACCGGCTTCGTCGCGCTGGTCGACGAACTCTACGAGGCCGGACCGTGGCTTGCCGAGCGCGCCTGGCGAGAGCGCCCCTTCGCGTCCGCGGCGGCGCTGAAGGCGTGCCTGGCGCGGACCGTGCGCGAGGCCTCGCGCGACGAGCAGGTCGCACTGCTGCGGGTGCCCGCGGATTGCCGGAATGGCGTCGCGGCGAGGCTGGCGGCGAGCGCCGATGCGACGGGGCCGATGCAGGCGAGCCCCGCGGACGCGGCGCGCCTGCGCGAACTCGGCGACGACTACGCTGCTCGCTTCGGTTGGCCCTTCGTGCCGGAGGTGTCGGCGCCGCCCGTGCGCGAGCCGGGCGCCCCGCAGATGCTCGAGGACCTGCGGCGCCGGCTCGACAACCCGATGGAGCTCGAACTGGTGGAGAGCCTGCGCCAGCTCCACCGCATCGCCGAGCTGCGCCTGAACCGCCGCCTGGGCCTGCGGCCGCTGCTGGGCGAACAGGTTCTGGAGTGGTGCGAGCTGCTGGCCGAGCACAGCGAGCCGCCGTGGCAGGCCCAGGGCAAGCTCACCGTCACCTACCTGAGTGCGGCTCACCGCGCGTGCGCGGCCCGGCTGCGCCAATGGATGGTCGAATGTGGCTTCGACGAAGTGCATCTCGATGCGATCGGCAACGTGGTCGGCATCTACCACGCCGAGCACCGCGACGCACCGCGGCTGCTGACCGGAAGCCACTACGACACGGTGCGCGATGCCGGACGACTCGACGGACGCGTGGGCATCCTGGTGCCGATGCTCGGCGTGCGGGAACTGGCGCGAGCGCGCAGGCGCCTGCCCTTCGGCATCGAGGTGGTGGGCTTTGCCGAGGAGGAGGGACAGCGCTTCCAGGCCGCGTTCCTCGGCTCCAGCGCCCTGGTCGGAAGCTTCGATCCGGCCTGGCTGGAGTTGCGTGACGAGCACGGCGTACGCCTGCGCGAGGCCATGATCGAGGCAGGGCTCCCCGGGACCATGGAGGCGATTCGCGCTCTGCGTCGGGACCCGGCGCGCTATCTGGGCTTCGTCGAGGTGCATATCGAGCAGGGGCCGGTGCTCGAGTCGCTCGACCTGCCGCTGGGCATCGTGCACTCCATCAACGCGAGTGCGCGCGCGGTGGGCGAGGTCGTCGGCATGGCCGCGCACGCGGGTACGACGCCCATGGACGCGCGGCGCGATGCCGCCTGCGCGGTGGCCGAGCTGATTCTGCTGGCCGAACGCAGCGCGGCGCAGGCGCCGGGCGCGGTGGCCACCGTCGGCCAGCTGGAGGTGCCGGGGGGTTCGGTCAACGTGGTGCCGGGGCGCTGCCGTTTCAGCCTGGACGTGCGCGCGCCCGACGATGCCCTGCGCGATCGCGTGCGCACGCAGATCGAAGTCGGCCTGCGCGAGGTGTGCGCGCGCCGCGGGCTGCGCATGGAGTTGCGCGAGACCCTGCGCGAGCCGGCCGCCCCCAGCGACGCGGGCTTGCAGGCGCGCTGGGAGCGCGCGCTGGAGGGCCTGGGCGTGCCTGTGCTGCGCATGTCCAGCGGCGCCGGGCACGACGCGATGAAAATGCACAGGCTGCTGCCGCAGGCGATGTTGTTCGTGCGCGGCGCCCACGGGGGAATCAGCCACAACGCGCTGGAGTCGAGCACCGCGGACGATCTGCACCTCGCCTGCCAGGCCTTTCAACGATTGCTCGAGGACTTCCGCGCGTCATGCTGAGCACCTCCCATCACGCGGCCCTGGATCGATGGGTCGACGACCATTTCGACGAGCAGATCCGCATGCTGCAGGATCTGGTGCGCCTGCCCTGCGATACGCCGCCCGGGGACAATGCGCCGCACGCCGAGCGCACCGCGCAATGGCTGGAGTCCTTCGGCCTGGCCGTGGAGCGCCATGAGGTGCCGCCGCAGCGGGTGCATGCGCAGGGCCTGCGCACGATCACCAACCTGATCGTGCGTCGACGCTACGCCGCGGGCGGGCCGGTGATCGCGCTCAATGCGCACGGCGACGCCGTGCCCGCGGGCGAGGGCTGGAGCCGCGAACCCTACGGCGCGCAGATCGTGGACGGCAAGCTCTACGGCCGAGGCAGCGCGGTCAGCAAGTGCGATTTCAGTACCTACAGCTTCGCGCTGCGCGCATTGGAATCCCTGGGTCTGCCGCTGCGCGGTGGCGTGGAGTTGCACTTCACCTACGACGAGGAATACGGGGGGGAGCTGGGCCCGGGCTGGCTGCTCGAGCAGGGTTTGAGCCGCCCGGACCTGGAGATCGGCGCCGGGTTTTCCTATCAGGTCGTCACCGCCCACAACGGCTGCCTGCAACTGGAGGTGACGGTGCACGGGGTGATGGCGCACGCGGCGATCCCGCACAGCGGAGTCGACGCGCTGCAGGCTGCCGTGGCCATCCTGGGCATGCTGTACGAGCTCAATCGCGGCTTGCGCGAGCAGCGCTCGCACGTCGCGGGCATCGACCATCCGTACCTGAACGTCGGCACCATCGAGGGAGGCACCAACACCAACGTCGTCCCCGGCAAGGTGGTGTTCCGGCTGGACCGGCGCATGATTCCCGAGGAGGACCCGGTGCGGGTCGAGGCGGCGCTGCGCGAAGCCATCGGGGGGGTCGCGGCGCACCAGCCGGGGATCCGCGTGGAGGTGCGGCGCCTGCTGCTGGCCCATGCGCTCAGGCCGCTGGAGGGCAACCGGGAGCTTGTGCGGGCGCTGCAGCGCCACGCCGAGCAGATCTTTCGCGAGCCGATTCCCGTCACCGGTACGCCGCTGTACACGGACGTGCGTCTGTACAGCGAACGCGGCGTGCCCGCGGCGATCTACGGAGCCGGGCCGCGCACGGTGCGTGAGTCGAATGCCAAGCGCGCCGACGAACACATCCGCCTGGACGACCTGCGCGGGGCCACCAAGGTGGTCGCGCGCACGCTGCTGGACCTGCTGAGCGCCGCGCCTGGTCGATAGCGCCGCGGCGCGCGACGGAGGGTTCGCCGCCACGCCTCGGGCGCCCGGTCACGCGGTTACCGCGCCGGTTCGCCGAAGCGCCAGTTCGATACCGAAAGCGCGCCGAAGAAGTCATCCTCGTGGTAGTCGCGCACGGCGGCCTCGTCTTCGGCCGCGCCGACGGCGACCATCAGCGGCAGCAGGTGTTCCTCGCGCGGGTGCGCCTGGCGTGCCGAGGGAGCCGACTGCCAGGCGGTCAGGGCCGCCGAGCGCGCGGCGCCGGTTTCGGCCAGCGAGGTGTCGAGCCAGTGGTCGAAGGCGGCCGAGGCCGGGCCGCCCGCCGGCCCGAAGGCGCGCAGGTTGTGGAAGCTCAGGCCGCTGCCGACGATCAGCACGCCCTCGTCGCGCAGCGGGGCGAGCGCGCGGCCCAGCGCCAGGTGTTGCTCCGGATCCAGGCCGCGACGCAGCGACAGCTGCACCGTCGGCATGTCGGCTTCGGGATAGGCCACGGCCATCGGCGCGTACATGCCGTGATCGAAGCCGCGCTGCGCGTCCTCGGCGCTCGCGATGCCGCTCGCGCCGAGCAGCGCCCGCACGCGTTGCGCCAGTTCCGGCGAGCCGGGAGCGGGGTAGCGGATGCTGTAGGTGTGGGCGGGGAATCCGCCGTAGTCGTAGATCATGCCCGGCGCGGGATTCGACTGCACCGTGAACTCCTCGGCCTCCCAATGCGCGGAGACCATCAGCACGGCGCGCGGGCGTGCGCCGATCTCCTCGGGCAAGCCGCGCAAGGCGGCGGCCAGGCGGTCGTAGGCTCCATGCCAGGTGTCCTGCATCCAGGGCCAGGGGCCACCGCCGTGGGATACGAACAGGGTCGGGAATCTCATGATGTCGTCCTCGATGGAACAGTCTCGGGTTCGGCGCGGCGGGCGATGGCGCGCGACGGGGATGGCCGCGCGCCAGGGCTCAGGCCGGGCGCCTGACGCTGGGGCGCAGCGCGAAGGCGCCGTCGCCGAGCAGGCTCAGCACGACCAGGGTCACGGCCCAGAACGCCGGGTATTCCCAGCCGCCGCCCTTGTTGGTGAACAGCCATCCGTTGGCACCGTGCACCATCACGATGGTGCCGAGCATCTCCAGCGCCAGCGGAATCGCCACCCACGGCGCGTACACGCCGAGGATCAGGGCCAGCCCACCGAACGCCTCCAGCGCAATGGTGCCATAAGCCATGATGGCCGGCAGGTGCAGCGAGGCGAAGTAGGCGACGAAGCCGGGAATGGTGAACACGAAGATCTTGAGCCCGACGTGGGCGAGAAACAGGATGCCCAGGCTCACGCGCAGCAGCGTGACGCCATACGGGGCCGTGGAGGAACGAGTCATGATGTGCTCCGGAAAATGGGCGACGGGAAAGCGGGCGCGGGCTTCAGGGCCGGCTCCGCCAGGTCGGCGCGATCGGCGTGCCTCGGCCGTGCCATGAGCAACACTGTATTTCCGCGTTGGGTATTGAAAAAGACGATGCTGGACAACGCACTGTTGCGGAAATCGCAATAACATCCCGCTCCATGGATTGGCTCTCGGCAACCCGGGTGTTCGTGCAGGTGGTCGAGTCGGGCAGCTTCGCGCGAGCGGCGGCCGCGCTGGACATGTCCAACGCGGTGGTCACCCGGCAGGTCGCCGCGCTCGAAGCCCACCTGGGCGCGCGCCTGCTCCATCGCACCACGCGTCGCATGTCGCTGACCGACGCGGGCGAGGACTTCCACGCCCGCGCCGTGTCCATCCTGGAGCAGTTCGCCGAGGCGCAGGCCGCGGCGGCACGGGGCACGAGCCGTCCCGTGGGCCTGCTGCGCATCTCGGCCCCCCTGTCCTACGGGATCTCCCGCCTGGCTCCGGTGCTGGCCCGCTTCCACGAGCAGCACCCGCAACTGCGCCTGGACGTCGACCTCAGCGACCGTCTGGTCGATCTGGCCAACGAAGG
>JAKBNS010000256.1 GCA_021830925.1 Pseudomonadota bacterium
GACAACGCCGGTGACGGCACCACCACCGCCACCGTGCTGGCCCAGGCCATCGCCCGCGAAGGCATGAAGTACGTGGCCGCCGGCATGAACCCGATGGACCTCAAGCGCGGCATCGACAAGGCCGTGGTCGCGCTGGTCGAGGAACTGAAGAAGATCTCCAAGCCCTGCACGACCAGCAAGGAAATCGCCCAGGTCGGCACCATCTCCGCCAACGCCGACGAGGACGTGGGCAAGATCATCGCCGAGGCGATGGACAAGGTGGGCAAGGAAGGCGTGATCACCGTCGAGGACGGCAAGAGCCTGAACAACGAACTCGACATCGTCGAGGGCATGCAGTTCGACCGCGGCTACCTGTCGCCGTACTTCATCAACAACCAGGACCGTCAGGTCGCCACGCTGGACAACCCCTACGTCCTGCTCAACGACAAGAAGATCTCCAATATCCGTGACCTGCTGCCGGTGCTCGAGCAGGTGGCCAAGTCCGGCCGTCCGCTGCTGATCATCGCCGAGGACGTGGACGGCGAGGCCCTGGCCACCCTCGTGGTCAACAGCATCCGCGGCGTGCTCAAGACCGTGGCCGTCAAGGCCCCGGGCTTCGGCGACCGTCGCAAGGCCATGCTGGAAGACATCGCGATCCTCACCGGCGGCAAGGTGGTGTCGGAAGAAACCGGCATGAACCTGGAGAAGGTGACCCTGGCCGACCTGGGCCAGGCCAAGCGCGTCGAAGTGGCCAAGGAAAACACCACCCTGATCGACGGCGCCGGCAATGGCGACGACATCCAGGCCCGCGTGAAGCAGATCCGCGTTCAGATCGAGGAAGCCACCTCGGACTACGACCGCGAGAAGCTGCAGGAGCGCGTGGCCAAGCTGGCGGGCGGCGTGGCGGTCGTGAAGGTCGGTGCCGCCACCGAAGTCGAGATGAAGGAGAAGAAGGCTCGCGTCGAGGATGCGCTGCACGCCACCCGCGCCGCGGTCGAGGAAGGCATCGTGGCCGGCGGCGGCGTGGCGCTGCTGCGCGCCCGCACCACCCTGAAGGTGTCTGGCGCCAACCACGACCAGGACGCCGGCATCAAGCTGGTGATGCGCGCCATCGAGGAGCCCCTGCGCCAGATCGTCGCCAATGCCGGCGACGAGCCGAGCGTGGTGCTGAACAAGGTCGTCGAGGGCAAGGGCAACTTCGGCTACAACGCGGCCAACGGCGAGTATGGCGACATGATCGAAATGGGGATCCTGGACCCCACCAAGGTCACCCGTACCGCGCTGCAGAATGCGGCCTCGGTCGCCAGCCTGCTGCTGACCACCGAGTGCATGGTGGCGGATTCCCCGAAGGATGACGCTCCCGCGGCTCCGATGGGTGGTGGCATGGGCGGCATGGGCGGCATGGACATGTAATGTCCGGCGTGCTTCGGGGCTGCGGCTCCGAGGCACGCGCTGCCTTGCGGAAGTACCCGGAAGCCCGCGCATTGCGCGGGCTTTCTTGCGTGCGCGATCGCTGGCTGGCTCAGACCGGCCGCGGCGGTGCCAGCAGCCAGCCTTCGATCAACTGGCTGGCCTCCTCCAGGCCCATGCGCGCGGTGGCGGAAAACAGCTGCACCGACGTGGGCGCCAGCAGTCCGGCGCGGGCGCCGTTGCGCTGCAGGTCGTCGCGCACCGACTGCGCCTGGCGCAGTTGCTGGTTGCGCGAAAGCTTGTCGGCCTTGGTGAGCAGGACGTGCACCGGCAGGCCCGAGGGCGCGAAGTAGCCCAGCAGGGTCCAGTCCAGCGCCGTCAGGCCCTGTCGGCTGTCGGCGATCAGCACCAGGCCGGCGAGTTGACGGCGCTCGGCCAGGTACAAGGCGATGAATCGCTCCCAGCGCTGCTTGGTGGCCAGCGGCACCGAGGCATAGCCGTAGCCGGGCAGGTCGGCCAGCAGGCCCACCGTCTCGCTCCCCAGACCGACCGCGAACAGGTTGATGTGCTGGGTGCGTCCGGGAGTCTTGGAGGAGAAGGCCAGGCGGCGCTGGCCGCACAGCACGTTGATGGCGGTGGATTTGCCCGCGTTGGAGCGCCCGACGAAGGCCACCTCCGGCCACTCGCTGTCGGGCAACTGGCGCATTTCGGCGGCCGTGGTGAAAAAACGCGCGGACTGAAGCAGCGCGTTGGTGTCGGGCACGGGCCTGATGGAATTCCCTATATTCGTCATGACTTATATATCGCTAGCATGCGGCATCTTAGCCCTGCGTCGCCCGAGGCCCGGCGGATGACGCGCGACGGGCCTGTTCCGGGAGATCCTTGCGAAGCCCGCCATGCATGATCGTTCGTGTCCCCAAGCCCAGGCGCATTTGGCCGCTGCGCGTACGGCGCGGATCGGCTGGGGCGTATCGCGGGGGGCACGTCGGATGGCGCTGCGCGGGCTCGCGCTGGGCGCCGCCTGCTGCGCCCTGGCGACGGCCAGTCTGGCGGCGCCCGCGCCGACCGGTGCCGGCCTGAGCGCCCCGGTGCCCGAGGCCGCGCGAGTGCAGCACGGGCGGGCGCTGGCGCGCAGCTGCGCGGCCTGCCACGGGATCGACGGCAACGCCTCCGGACCGCAGTTCCCGAAGCTGGCCGGGCAGGGCGCGGCCTACCTCGAACGTGAGCTCGAACGATTCAGGCCGCAGCGCCCCGGCGCGCCGGCGGCGCGCGTCAGCCCGGTGATGAATCCCATCGCGCAGGGGCTGTCGGCGCAGGATCGGCTGGACCTGGCGGCCTATTTCGCATCCTGCGAGCTCAAGCCGGCGCTGGCGCCGCGGGCGGCGGAACTGGCCGATGGGGCCCGCATCTGGCGCGGCGGCATCGCCGGGCGCCGGGTGCCGGCCTGCGCGGCCTGCCACGGCGCCGACGGGCATGGCATCCCGCCGCTGTACCCCTCGCTGGCAGGGCAGTGGTCGGAGTATCTGGTGTCGCAATTGCGCGCGTTTCGCGACGGTACGCGCAATGACCAGGGGCCGATGCACGATATCGCCTCCCGCATGACCGAGGACCAGATCCGCCAGGTGGCGGATTTCGCCTCCGGGTTGCACTGAGCCCGCCTGGAGACAGATCGTGTCGCCCCGGACGCCCCCCGCCACCAGATCGCGCCGGACATGCCGTTTCCTTGAGACAATTTCGACCCATTCGTTACCACGCGCGATGTGCGGGTTTGCTATATTGCACTGCTCCGGCTTCGCTGTCCGAGGCCCATTTCCAGGTACGCTGCACATACACCTGGCTGTATCCATGAGGGCGCATCGGCCACGCGCGCACGATGCCCTGGCAGGCAGCCGTTCCATCGAACACCCCACCATCGTCTCGCGCTTGCGCGACGGGGTCGCCTGGCGGCCCTGACCGCGACGGCCGCGCGCAGCGCGCGAGTCCCCAGGTCTTTCCACGGCAGTCCATGTCCTCCACCCTCACGACCCTCAGCACTTCCGGCCTCCAATTGCGCCGCGGCTCCCGCGCCTGGCGCGCCGGGGTGGAGTTGCTGTCGTCGATGCGTTTCGCCATCTCCCTGCTGGTGGTCGTGGCCATCGCCAGCATCATCGGCACGGTGCTGGACCAGGGTCAGCCGCTGAACAATTACGTCGACGAGTTCGGCCCCTTCTGGACCTCGGTGTTCCACCGCTTCGACCTGTTCAACGTCTACAGTTCCTGGTGGTTCCTGCTGATCATGGGCGTGCTGGTCGTGTCGACCTCGTTGTGCCTGGTGCGCAACACGCCCAAGATCCTGGCCGACCTGCGCAGCTACAAGGAGCATTTCCGGGAACAGGGCCTGCGCGCTTTGCACGACAAGGCCGAGGCGGGCATGCCGCTGTCGCGCGCGCAGATGGTGCAGCGCGTGCAGGCGCACCTGCGCAGCCGGGGCTATCGCAGCCGGGTGCGCGAAAGCGAGGGGGCCACGCTGGTGGCGGCCAAGACCGGCGGCATCAACCGTCTGGGCTACATCCTGGCGCACGGCGCCTTCGTGTTCATCTGCGTCGGCGGCCTGCTCGACGGGGACATGATGATCCGGCTGCAGATGTTGCTGACGGGCAAGAAGCTGTTGACCAGCAACATGCAGATCTCGCAGGTGCCGCCGCAGCACATCCTGTCGGTGCACAACCCGAGTTTCCGCGGCAATCTGCAGATCCCCGAAGGGGGCAGTTCCAACACGGCGGTGCTGACCATCGGCGACGGCTCGGTGCTGCAGCCCTTGCCCTTCACCATCAAGCTGCACAAGTTCCAGGTGGACTACTACTCCACCGGCATGCCCCGGCTGTTCGAGAGCCAGGTGCAGATCACCGATGCGCGCACCGGCAAGAGCTTTCCCGCGACCATCAAGGTGAACTCGCCGCTGACCTACGACGGCGTGACCATTTTCCAGTCGGGCTTCGACGATGGCGGCTCGCACCTGCAGCTCAAGGCCTGGCCGATGCACGGCGCCGGCGACAAGCCCTTCGGCATCGACGGCGACGTCGGCAGCACGCGCCAGCTCAGCGACGGCAACCAGAAGCTGAACCTGGAGTTCACGGGTTTCCGAGCCATCAACGTGGAAACCCTCAACGCGGCCACGCAAGACGGCAAGGCGGCCGTGGCGCCCCGCGGCGGCCTGTTCGCGGGCCTGGACAAGCATCTCGGCGCCGCGGTGGACAGCAAGTCGGCCACCCATCCGACCAACGTCGGCCCCGCGGTGATCTACAAGCTGCGCGACGCGGCGGGCCAGGCGCACGAGTTCTTCAACTACATGCTGCCCATCGAACTCGGCGGCATCCGGGTGTTCGTCGCCGGCGAGCGCAGCGAACTCGGCGGCAATTACCACTACCTGCGCATTCCGGCCGACTCCCACGACAGCGTGGACGACTGGATGCGCCTGCGTGCCGCGCTGGGCAATCCGCAAATGCGTGCCCAGGCGGTCGACGCCTACGTGCGCGACGCGCTGCCGCCCAACGCCTCGCCGCAGCTGGCGGCGCAGTTGCGCGAAACCGCCGGGCGCACGCTGGACGTATTCGCCGGCGTCATTCCCAAGGACCCCGCCACGGGCAAGCCCCTGCTGAGTTCGCCGGGAGGCTTGCCGGCACTGGCCGAGTTCCTGCAACACAACGTGCCCAAGGAGCAGCTGACCAAGGCCTCCAAGGTGTTCATCGACGTGCTCAACGGGACGCTGTGGCAGCTGTGGCTGGGCGAACGGGCCCAGGCAGGCCTGCAACCCCCGAAGCAGGACGAGACCAGCCAACGCTACTTCAATGCCGCGGTGCTGGCGCTGTCGGACGCCTCCTTCTACCCCGCGCCCCTGTACATGCAGCTCGCCGGCTTCAAGCAGGTGGAGGCCAGCGTGTTCCAGGTGGCGCGCGCGCCGGGCAAGATCATCGTGTACATCGGCGCGGGATTGCTGATCCTGGGGGTGTTCACCATGCTGTACATACGCGAGCGCCGCGCCTGGTTCCTGGTGAAGGACGATGGCGAAGGCTCGAGCAAGACGCTGATGGCGATGAGCACGAATCGGCGCACAATCGATTTCGAGCGTGAATTCGGCGCGATGCGGGACGCCGTCCTGCAGCACCGGGCCAAGCCGGCCGCGGGCAGCACCGACCCAACCTGAGAAGGACCCAAGCGATGGAACTGACAAGCAAGCACGCAGGCATCGACCTCGAAGGCGCAGGCCTTGAGCGGCGCTCCGGCCCGCTGGGCTACCTGAGCCGCCGCAGCCTCTACGACTGGGGCTTCCTGGCGCTCATCCTTGGCACCGACGGCTACGTACTGCACCGTTTTGGCGCATCGATGGGCTACTGGGTGCAACTGATCTTCCTCGGCGCCACCACCGCCTTGCTGTTGCTGGGCTGGGGCTGGACCGCGCTGAAGAACCTGGCCATCGCGGTCGGCGTGCTGTCGCTGCTGGGCATCAGCCAGTACTACGGCCCCGGCGGGGTGCCGGTGCTGGCGCGTGGAGAGCAGGACTTCGTGCTCAAGTTCTTCCTGTCCAGCCAGACCGCGATCTTGTGGATGGCGCTGTTGTTCTTCCTGTCCACCGCGAGCTATTGGGCCGGCATGTTCGCCGGCAGCACCGCGTCGGCCGACGGCACCGCGCTGCGCGACGCGCGCGGCTGGCAGTCGAACTTTCCGCAGTACTTCGCGTCGCGCCTGGCCTGGGTCGGCGTGACCATGGCGCTGACCGGCACCATGATGCGCTGGTTCGAAAGCTACCTGGTCGGCCCCGACGTCGGCCACATCCCGCTGTCGAACCTGTACGAAGTGTTCGTGCTGTTCTCGTGGCTGACCACCACGCTGTACCTGTACATGGAACACAAGTACCGCACCCGGACGATGGGCGCCTTCGCGATGCTGGTGGTCAGCGCCGCCGTCGGCTTCCTGCTGTGGTACAGCCTGGTGCAAGGTGCCTACGAGATCCAGCCGCTGGTGCCCGCGCTGCAGAGCTGGTGGATGAAGCTGCACGTGCCGGCGAACTTCGTCGGCTACGGCTGCTTCGCCATCTCGGCCATGATCGGCTTCGCCTATCTGGTCAAGCTCAACGGCAACGAGTCCTCGTGGTGGAAGCTCACCCCGCTGTGGCTGCTGGGCTTCGTGATGTTCTTCGAGCCCCTGGTGTTCCGCCAGGGCGGCATCTCCGAGTACTGGGGCGTGTTCGCGGGGGTCTCGGCGCTGGCGGTGGCGGGCATCCTGTACGGGCGTCGTCGCATCGCCGCGCACCTGCCCTCGCTGGAAGTGATGGACGACGTCATGTACAAGTCCATCGCCATCGGCTTCACCTTCTTCACCATCGCCACCATCCTGGGCGCGCTGTGGGCGGCGCAGGCCTGGGGCGGGTACTGGAGCTGGGACCCGAAGGAAACCTGGGCGCTGATCGTCTGGCTGAACTACGCGGCCTGGCTGCACATGCGCCTGATGAAGGGTCTGCGCGGCCAGTTCGCCGCGTGGTGGGCCCTGACCGGCCTGCTGGTGACCACCTTCGCCTTCCTCGGCGTGAACATGTTCCTGTCGGGCCTGCACTCCTACGGGAAGTTGTAAGGTCTCGCTACGGAATATCTGGCAAAAAGCCCGCCTTGCGCGGGCTTTTTGCATATCCGGTTCCCGGTGAATGGGCACATTGCCAGTAGGGTTGAAAATCCGACTGTAAGGTTTCGCCGCGAAGTCCGACTCAAGAGCATGGGCAGGCGCCGCGGCGGCGCAGCCCCTCATCACCCAGGGAGTGCAAGGCCATGAACAAGCGGCAACAAATCGGCTTCGACCATCCGGTGGCGTCGGACATCACGCCCGAGAGCGTGTTTCGCGCCCGCCGGTCCTTTCTCGGCACGGCGGGGGTGGCGGCTCTGGGCGGGCTGCTGCCGGCGGCGCAGGCCCTGGCCGCGCAGGACGGCCTCGCGGCGTTGCCGGCCAGACTCGATCCCCGCGATTCCACGACGGAAAAGCCGACTCCCTACTCCGACGTCACGACGTACAACAATTTCTACGAATTCGGCACCAGCAAGAGCGACCCGTCGCGTTACGCGGGCAGCCTGCGCACGCGGCCGTGGACCGTGGTGGTGGAGGGCGAGGTGGCCAAGCCGCGCAGTTTCGGCATCGAGGACCTGCTGCGCCTGGCACCGATGGAGGAGCGCATCTACCGCCACCGCTGCGTGGAGGCGTGGT
Source organism: Pseudomonadota bacterium (assembly GCA_021830925.1). Taxonomy (GTDB): domain Bacteria; phylum Pseudomonadota; class Gammaproteobacteria; order Burkholderiales; family Burkholderiaceae_C; genus Thiomonas_A. The sequence goes on from JAKBNS010000256.1 coordinate 7,618, forward strand.
CCATGGTGATCCCCTGGATCGGCTACCCCTTGTCGCAGCTGCTCAGGCAGGTGCAGCCCACGTCCAAGGCGCGTTACGTGGAGTTCGTCACCCTGCTCGACCCGGCCGAGATGCCGGGACAGAACGACGCCGTGCTGCAGTGGCCCTACCTGGAGGGCTTGCGCATGGACGAGGCCATGCATCCGCTGGCGCTTCTGACCTTCGGGCTGTACGGAAAGCTGCTGCCCAACCAGAACGGCGCGCCGGTGCGCATGGTGTTGCCGTGGAAGTACGGGTTCAAGAGCGCCAAGTCCATCGTGCGCATCCGTCTGGTGGAAAAGCAGCCCGTAACCTCGTGGATGCGCGCCGTGCCGAACTGGTACGGCTTCTACTCCAACGTGAACCCGAACGTCAGTCCGCAGAACTGGAGCCAGGCGCATGAACGGCGCATCGGCCAGGGCTCCTTCGGCGGCTTGTTCACGCCGCAGATCCCCACCCGCATGTTCAACGGTTATGGCGAGCAGGTGGCGCAGCTGTACAAGGGCATGGACCTGAGCAAGGACTTCTGACCATGAACGCCCCCCTTCAGGAAGCCGCCCCCCGCGCGGCGGCCCCGGCCGCGCGCACGCGCGTACCGGCGGGTCTGCGTCTGCGGCGTGCGTTGCTGCTGTCGCGCGCCACCAAGCCGGTGGTGTTCGCGCTGGCGGCCAGCCCCTTCGTCGTGCTGGTGTGGCGTGCCCTGCACAGCGAACTCGGCGCCAACCCTGCGCAGCAGGTGATCTGGACCACCGGGTTGTGGGCGCTGCGCATGCTGATGATCACGCTGGCCGTGACCCCTCTGCGGGTGATCACCGGCTGGGTGGAACTGGCGCGCCTGCGGCGCATGCTGGGCCTGTTCGCCTTCGGCTACGCCCTGCTGCACTTCACCAGCTACCTGGGCTTGGTGAACGACTTCAGCCTGGTGGAAGTGGCGCACGACGTGGTGCGCCACCCCTTCGTGCTCGCCGGCATGAGCGCGCTGCTGCTGATGCTTCCGCTGGCGCTGACCTCCACCAACGCGATGGTGCGGCGCCTCGGCGGCGCGCGCTGGCGCGCGCTGCACAAGCTGGTCTACGCGATCGGGGTGATCGCGGTGTTCCATTACTGGTGGGGCAAGCTGGCGAAGAACAACACCGCCGACCCCAAGGTGTACGCGCTGCTGCTGGCCGCGCTGCTGGGCTGGCGCGTGGCGCAGGCCCTGCGGGCCAGGGCGCGTCGCGCCTGAGTCCGGCGCGGGCCGGGCGCCCGGTGGCTCAGGCCTCCAGCGGGTGTTCCCCGCGCAGCAGGTCCTGCAGGCTCTCGCGCTCGCGGATGAGCTGGGCGCGCTCGCCGTCCACCAGCACCTCGGCGGCGCGCGGCCGGGTGTTGTAGTTGGAGGCCATGGCCATGCCGTAGGCGCCGGCCGACAGGATCGCCAGCACGTCGCCTTCACGCAGGTCGAGCTGGCGGTCGCGGCCCAGCCAGTCGCCGGATTCGCACACCGGACCGACGATGTCGTAGCGCATGGCCTGCGTGCCGTCGCGGGCCTGCGCGGGCTCGATGCGTTGCCAGGCCTCGTACAGCGCGGGACGCATGAGGTCGTTCATGGCCGCGTCCACCACCGCGAAGTGCTTTTCCAGGCTGCTCTTCAGGGTCACCACCTCGCACAGCAGCACGCCGGCGTTGCCCACCACCGAACGGCCCGGCTCGAGCAGCACCTGTCGGTGCCCCTGGCCGCGCGCCTGCAGCCGCTCGCACAGCGCGTCGATCCATTGCGCGGGGGTCGGCGGCGTCTCGTCGGCGTAACGGATGCCCAGCCCACCGCCCAGGTCCAGGTGGTGCAGCCGGATGCCGTCGCGTTCGATGTCGTGCACCAGGTCGAGCACGCGGTCGAGCGCGTCCAGGTAGGGGCCGATCTCGGTAATCTGCGAGCCGATGTGCACGTCGATGCCCAGTACGCGCAGATGGGCCAGCTGCATGCATTGCGCGTAGGCCTCGCGCGCCTGGGACTGCGCGATGCCGAACTTGTTGTTGCGCAGGCCGGTGGAGATGTAGGGGTGGGTGCGGGGGTCGACGTCGGGGTTGATGCGCAGGCTCACCGGCGCCGCCACGCCGACCTCGCCGGCCACGCGATTCACGCGCTGCAATTCGCTGAGCGATTCCACGTTGAGGCACTGCACGCCCGCGCGCAGGGCCGCGGCGATTTCGGTGTCGGTCTTGCCCACGCCGGAGAACACCACGCTGGAGGCGCTCGCGCCGGCAGCCAGCACGCGGGCGAGTTCGCCACCGGAGACCACGTCGAACCCCCAGCCCAGGCGCGCCAGCACCTGCAGGATGGCCAGGCTGGAGTTCGCCTTCACCGCGTAGCGCAGCGCCACCGGGCGACCCTGCACCGCGTCGCCATAGGCGCGCGCCGATTGTTCGATGGCCGCGCGCGAGTACACGTACAGCGGCGTGCCGAAGCGCCGGGCCAGTTCGACGGCAGGCAGCGACTCGATCATCAGGGTCGCACCGTGACGGGCGATCTGGGGGTGGCCGGGCAGCGCCTCTGGCAGGTGGGAGGAATGGGACATGGATGCAGACGACAGGGAACGGGATTCGGTCGCGCGCGGCGTCGCCGGAATTTCCGGATGCGCGCCTCAGGATGCTGCCGGGGCCGGGGCCGACGCGCCGGGCAGTGCCGACGAGGAGCCCGGCGCCGGCGGGGGCGGCACGCTGGCCGCGGGCGCCGCCGGCAGGTACAGCGGGCCGGGTTGACCGCAGCCGGCGAGGCTCGCGGCGGCGGCCAGCAGCGCGACGCGCAGCGCGCGGCGCCAGGCCTTTGTGGCTCGCGGGCGGTGCGAAGCTCCTAGAATGGTCATCCCAAGCATCATTTCAGTGTATCAGTGGGCCCATGGACGACTTGTCGCAATCGCAGTACCTGGACCTCGCCGAACAGGCGATGCGCGCGGTGGAAAACGCGGCCGACGCGGCCGACCTCGACTCCCGGCGCGATGGCTCGGTGCTGAATCTTGAACTCGACAACGGCGAGCAGGTGATCATCAACCTGCAGGCTCCGGTGCAGGAACTCTGGCTGGCCAGCAAATCGGGCGCCTACCATTTCCGTTGCACCCAGGGGCGCTGGATCGATACCCGCGAGGGCCTCGCTTTCGGCGAGCTGCTGCGCCGCGCGGTGACCGAGCAAGGCGGTCCGCAACTGGAGCTGGACCCCGCGCTGGGCTGAATTCTTGCGCTGCAACATGCGAGCGCGGCACGTATTTTGTTCGGAGTTTTCGACTCCGTGCCGGTTGCAACCCCCTCAATGCGTGGGTGATTTGCAACGAAACCTGCCTCAGTCCGGGAAAATTCCACAGCCTGCAAAATGGTTGTTGCTAGGATCTGGAACAAACGCCCGTTTGACGTCATGGCGTATTCTCAGTCCGTGGCGCGTACTTATGGGCCAAAGCGGATGTTCTGGATCAACAGGGGGGCGAGTTGTCCATCTTCGGCAGCCTGTTTCGCAAGCGCTATGCGCCGCTGATGGGGTTGGACATCAGCAGCTCCAGCGTCAAGTTGGTGGAGTTGGATCTCGACCAGCAGGGACGCTACACGCTCGTGCGCGCCGCGATCGAGCCCCTGGAGAAGGGCGCCATCGCCGACGGCACCGTCGAGAAGCCCGACGAGGTGGCGGAAGCCGTGCGTCGGCTCATCAAGCGCAGCGGTACCCGTACGCGTGACGTGGCGCTGGCGCTGCCATCGTCGGCCGTGATCAGCAAGAAGATCATCCTCCCCGGCGATCTGCGCGAGGAGGAGATCGAGGTCCAGGTCGAGAGCGAGGCCAACCAGTACATCCCCTTTGCCATCGAGGACGTGGCGCTGGACTTCTGCGTGCTGGGGCCCAGCCTGGGCTCGCCGGGCGACCAGGAAGTGCTGATCGCAGCCTCGCGCCGCGACAAGGTACTCGAACGCCAGGCGATCGCCGAGGCCGCCGGACTCAAGCCGCGCATCCTCGACATCGACGCCTTTTCCTCGCGCCTGGCCGCGGGGCGCCTGATCGAGCGACTGCCCCGCGGCGGCCATGATCTGCTGGTGGCGATGTTCGAGATCGGCGCCTCCAGCACCTCCATGCAGGTGCTGCGCAACGGCGAGACCCTGTACGACCGCGACCAGGCCTTCGGCGGCCAGCAGCTCACCCAGGCCATCGCCCGCCATTACGGCTTTTCGCAGGAAGAGGCGGAAGCCAAGAAGCGCAACGCCGACCTGCCCGACGACTACGCCAGCCAGGTGCTGGAGCCCTTCGTCGCCGGCATGGCGCAGGAGGTCATGCGGGCGCTGCAGTTCTTTTTCCGCGCCACGCCGAACAGCAAGGTGGACTACATCCTGCTGGCCGGGGGCACCGCGGCGCTGGCCGGACTGGTCGAGCGCATCACCGAGCTGACCTCCACCGCCTGCCTGGTGCTCAATCCCTTCGAGGGCATGGCCATCGGCTCCGAAGTGCGCGAGAAGAAGCTGCGCCTGCAGGCTCCGAGTTATCTCACCAGTTGCGGTCTGGCCATGCGCAGGTTCCTGCAATGAACATCGTCCTGATCAATCTGCTGCCGCACCGCGAAGCGCGGCGCAAGAAGCGCCGCGAGGCCTTCTACGTGGGCGCCGTCGTGGCGGTGGTGCTGGGTGGACTGCTGCTGGCGCTGGGCGATGGCGTGCTCAGCGCGATGATCGACGTGCAGCAATCGCGCAATCAGTTCCTGCAGTCGCAGATCGCCATCCTGGACCACCAGATCCGCGACATCGCCACGCTGCGCCAGGAGATCGACAGCCTGCGCGCGCGCCAGAAGGCGGTGGAGGACCTGCAGTCGGATCGCAACCTGCCCGTCTACCTGTTCCAGGACCTGACCAGCAAGACGCCGTCGGGCGTGCAGCTGACCAGCGTGAGCCAGCAGGGGCGCAACGTGCTGATCCAGGGCACCGCGTTGAGCCAGGAGCGCGTGGCCGATCTGTTGCGCAATCTGTCCAACGGCAAGGGCTGGCTGGAAAAGCCCGAGCTGATCGAGATTCGTTCCACGCAGCGCCCCGGCATCGGCCAGGCGGTGTCTTCGTTCCAGCTGCGAGCCACGCTGAAGACGCCCGGCGCGCCGGGCGAGGCAGCGCACAAGGCTGGCGCGCACTGACCGAGAACCATCCAGCATGGCCAATCCCTTGTCGATGCGGATCGATTTCGCCACGCTCCAGGAGCGTGTCGCCGGGCAATTCCGCGGCCTGAACCAGAACGACCCCGGCACGTGGCCGCCGCTGCCGCGTTTCACGGTCTATGGGGTGATCCTGGTGATGGCGCTTGCCGCCGGCTGGTACTTCTGGCTGTCCGGGGTCAAGCAGCAGCTCGACAGCGCGCGCCAGCAGGAGGTGCAATTGCGCTCCACCTACAAGGCCAAGCTCGCGCAGGCGGTGAGCCTGGACCTGCTCAAGGCGCAGAAGGCGCAGGTCCAGCAGTACGTGCTGGTGCTGGAAAAGCAGTTGCCCGGCAAGGCGGAGATGGACGCGCTGCTGTCCGACATCAACCAGGCCGGCATCGGCCGCGGCTTGCAGTTCGACCTGTTCCGCCCCGGGCAGGTGGACGTGCGCAACTACTACGCCGAGCTGCCCATTTCCATCGAGGTGCAGGGCAGCTACAACGATCTGGCGGCCTTCACGTCCGATATCGCCAAGCTGTCGCGCATCGTGACCATCAACAACGTCAGCATCAACAAGGGCACGCAGGGTCGCCTGCGCATGGACGCCACGGCCATGACCTACCGCTACCTCGATGCCGACGAGATCGCCGCCAAGCAGGGCCAGGCCCATCCGGGTGGAGGCAGGAAATGATGGCTGCCCGTGTGTTCCGCCTGGGCTGTGCCGTCGGGGTGGCCGCCTTGCTCGCCGGCTGCGGCGGCAGCCAGCACGAGGACCTGCGCGCCTGGATGGCGCAGCAGCGCGCGCAGTTGCACCCGCAGGTCCAGCCGATCGAGCCGCCCAAGCCCTACATCCCGGCCAGCTACACCCTGACGTCCCAGGTGGATCCCTTCGCGGATACCAAGCTGGAGACCGGCGTGCGCCAGGAGATGAACCGCCTGAGCCCCGAGGTGCTGGCCCAGATGAACCGGCCCAAGCAGCCGCTGGAACAGTACACGCTGGACCAGATCCAGATGGTGGGCAGCCTGCTCATCAAGGGCCAGCGCTACGCGCTGCTCAGAGCCGGCAACCTGTTGTTCCGCGCGCACGTCGGCGAATACGCCGGGCAGCACTACGGGCGCATCACCCAAATCACCGAAGACCAGGTGGTCCTGAATGAACTGGTGCAGGACGCGACCGGCGACTGGGTGCAACGCACCGCAACCCTTCAATTGCAGGAGAGCAGCAAATGACGTCCCTTCGGCCTGAACGTGCGACCGTGGCCCGTTGCCTGGCCGGCGCGGCGCTGCTGTGGGGGCTTGCGGCCGGCTGCGTCGCGCACGCCGCCAATGTCCTGCAAAGCCTCAATGCCAGCACCCAGAGCGGCCAGGTGGTGGTGGACCTGAAGTTCGCGCAGCCGCTGAGCGCGCCGCCGGCCGGCTTCACCATCGACCAGCCCGCCACCGTGGTGCTCGACTTTCCCGGCGTCAGCTCCGGGCTGGGCATGCACGCGCTGAGCTCCTCCGAAGGCAATCTTCGCTCGGCCGACGTGGTGCAGGCCCAAGGTCGTGCGCGCGTGGTGCTGAACCTGCGCGAGAGCACCACCTACACCACCGCCATCCACGGCAACGACCTGCTCGTGACCATGGCGGCGCCGCGCAACGGACCCGCCAACAGCAGCGCGAGCACCACGCCGGTGAGCGCCCCGGTGCACTTCGCGCAGTCGATGAACTCCCAGCAACTGGCGTTGCGCACGGTGGAATTCCACCGCGCCGCCGACGGATCCGGGCGCATCGTCGTGGGCTTGCCCAACAACCAGGTCGGCGTGGACATCCGCCAGCAGGGCCAGAACATCGTCGTCGACTTCCTCAACACCTCGCTGCCGGCCGACCTGCGTCGGCGCATGGAGGTGGGTGACTTCGCCACGCCGGTGAAGTCGGTGACGACCTTCCAGATGGGCGACAACGTGCGCATGGTGGTGCAACCCACCGGCGCGTATCAGCAAAGCGCCTATCAGGCCGACAACCAGTTCGTGCTGGAAGTGCACCCGGAAACGCCCAAGCCCAATCAGCTGGTCGCCGGAAACGGTCCGGGCTACCACGGCCAGAAGCTGTCGCTGAACTTCCAGAACATCGACGTGCGCTCGCTGCTGCAGGTGTTCGCCGATTTCACCGGCCTGAACGTGGTGGTCAGCGACTCGGTCACGGGCAACCTGACGCTGCGCCTGAAGGACGTTCCCTGGGATCAGGCCCTGCACATCATCCTGCAGGCCAAGGGGCTGGGCGAGCGCAAGGACGGCAACGTGCTGTGGATCGCGCCGCGCCAGGAGATCATCGCGCGTGAGCGCAGTGAGCTCGAGGCCGCCAAGTCGGTGCAGGCGCTGGAGCCCCTGAAGACCGAGACCTTCCAGCTCAACTACCAGAAGGCGGCCTCCGTGGTCGCGTTGCTGACCGGCGCCACCGGCGGTGTGCAGCAGAGCACGCCCAACACCGCTCCGGTGCCCTATCCGGTGCTGACCAGCGGCAGCACGGGCACCAGCACCTCGCGCATCCTGTCGCCGCGCGGCACGGTGATCGCCGATCCGCGCACCAACCAGATCTTCGTCACCGACGTGCCGTCCAAGCTGACCGAGATCGCCAACTTCATCCACAAGATCGACAAACCGGTGCGTCAGGTGCTGATCGAGGCGCGGGTGGTCGAGGCGACCTCGCAGTTCGGCAGCGAACTCGGCGCGAAACTGGGCTACTGGAACAACAACACTCCGGGCGCGGGCAACAACCCGGGCATCGGCTTCGGCGGCAACTACCTGGGCGTGGCCCAGGCCACCGGCCAGAGCCTGGCCACCGGCGCCGCGCTGACGGACACCCAGTTCGTCAACCTGCCGGCGACCACCATCGCCAACTCGGTGCTGTCGGGCGCCAACCCGGGTACCCTGGCGATCAGTCTGTTCAATGCCGGAGCCAATCGGTTCATCAACCTCGAACTGTCGGCGCTCGAAGCCGACGGCAAGGGCAAGGTGATCTCGGCGCCGCGCGTGATCACCGCAGACATGCAGGAGGCGCACATCGAGCAGGGCACGGAGATCCCCTACCAGCAGGCGACCTCCAGCGGCGCCACGGCGGTGTCCTTCGCCAAGGCCGTGCTCAGCCTGGACGTGACCCCGCAGATCACGCCCGACGGAAACGTCATCATGAACGTGGCCGTGCACAAGGACAGCGTGGGCCAGAACACCAACAACGGTCCGGCCATCAACACCAACACCGTCACCACCCAGGTGCAGGTGGAGAACGGCGGCACCGTGGTGCTCGGCGGGATCTACTCGTCCACCGAGAGCAACCAGACCGACAAGGTGCCGCTGCTGGGCGACATCCCGGTGCTGGGTTACCTGTTCAAGACCAACAGCAAGAGCGTGCAGAAGGACGAGCTGATGGTGTTCCTGACGCCGCGCATCGTCACCAGCGCGGACCTCGCCCGCTGAGGGCCATCGCGCCGCGGCGGCGAGCCGCGGCGCACAGCAGCCCGCCTCTCCCGTGCCGCCGCAACCCCGCATCTTCCTGGTCGGCCTGATGGGGGCCGGCAAGACCACCGTGGGGCGTTCGCTGGCCCAGCGCACGGGCCTGCGCTTCGTCGACAGCGACCACGAGATCGAGCGTCGACGCGGGCACAGCGTCAGCGAGATCTTCGCCCAGGACGGCGAGACCGCGTTCCGCGAACTCGAGCAACAGGTCATCGACGAGCTGACGCGTCTCGACGGCGTCGTGCTGGCCACCGGCGGCGGCGCGGTGCTGCGCGAGCCGAACCGGCGTGCGCTGCGCGAACGGGGGACCGTCGTGTACCTGCGCGCCGGGCCCGACGAGCTGGCCCACCGCATGCGCAACGATCGCACGCGCCCTTTGCTGCGCGGGGCCGACCCGCGCTCGCGCCTGCGCGAACTGTTCCGCCAGCGCGACCCGCTGTATCGCGAATGCGCCCACTTCGTGATCGAGACCGGGCGTCCGTCGCCCTCCATGCTCAGCCAGCTCGTGCTGGCCCAGCTCGAGCTGGCCGGGATCGTTGCCTGAGCCCGCACGGGCGAGTCCGACGAGGGCGGCTTCTACAATGCGGGGCTTCCCAGCCCTTCGCCTGCCGAGCCATCCGCCCATGACCAGCGTTCGCGTCGAACTCGGTTCGCGCTCCTACGACATCCTGATCGGCAGCGGCCTGCTGCGCCAGGCCTCCAGCTTCGCCGGCGTGGCGCGTCCGCGAGCCAGCGCGCTGATCGTGAGCAACACCACGGTGGCGCCCCTGTACGCGCAGACCCTGGAAGAGTCCCTGCGGGGGCAGTTCGCGCGCGTGCTGCACTGCGTGCTGCCGGACGGCGAGGAGCACAAGGACTGGCAGACCCTGAACCGGGTATTCGACGCCTTGCTGGAGCAGCATTGCGATCGCCGCAGCATGGTGTTCGCGCTGGGAGGCGGGGTGATCGGCGACATGGCAGGCTTCGCCGCTGCCTGCTACATGCGCGGGGTGGCCTTCGTGCAGGTGCCTACCACGCTGCTGGCGCAGGTGGACTCCTCCGTGGGCGGCAAGACCGGTATCAACCATCCGGCCGGAAAGAACATGATCGGCGCCTTCCACCAGCCGCGCCTGGTGGTGGCCGACATCGACACCTTGCGCACGCTGCCGGCACGCGAACTCAGCGCCGGCCTGGCCGAGGTGATCAAGCACGGCGCGATCGCCGATGCGGAGTTCTTCGTCTGGCTGGAACACAACATGGAGGCGCTGCGCGCGCTGGAGCCCGGCGCCGTGGCCCACGCGGTGCGGCGCTGCTGCGAGATCAAGGCCGAGGTCGTGGCCCGCGACGAGACCGAGAGCGCGGCGCGCGCGTTGCTCAACTTCGGGCACACCTTCGGCCATGCGGTGGAAGCCGCGATGGGTTTCGGGACCTGGCTGCACGGCGAAGCGGTCGGCGCGGGCATGGTGGTGGCCGCCGAACTCTCGGTGGAGCGGGGCCTGCTCGGGCGCGACGTACTGCGCCGCCTGCGCGAACTGGTGCAACGCGCCGGGTTGCCCACGCGGGTGCCGGAGCTGCCGGTCTCGCGCTATCTCGATCTCATGCGCGTGGACAAGAAGGCCGAAGGTGGCGAACTGCGCTACGTGCTTCTCGACGGACTGGGCAGCGCGCAGTTGCTGCCCGCGCACGACGCCGCGGCCGCGGCCGCGCTGCTGGCGCACGGCGCGACGCCGGGCGCCGGCGGATGAACTCCCGGAGCTCCGCGTGATCGCCCCCTATGCCTGCGACCCCGACCGCTCCCGCGGCCGCCGCCACGAGGAACCTCCGCCGCGCGATCGCAACGACTTCCAGCGCGATCGCGACCGCATCGTGCACTGCGGAGCCTTTCGTCGACTGGAATACAAGACCCAGGTGTTCCTCAACCACGAGGGCGACCTGTTTCGCACCCGGCTCACCCATAGTCTCGAGGTTGCGCAGATCGCGCGTTCCATCGCGCGCGGCCTCGGACTCAACGAAGACCTCACCGAGGCGATTTCCCTGGCCCACGATCTGGGCCACACACCCTTCGGTCACGCCGGTCAGGACGCGCTGGCAGCCTGCATGCGCGAGCGCGAGCCGGGCGGCGGGGGCTTCGAGCACAATCTGCAGTCGCTGCGCGTGGTCGATCGGCTGGAGGAGCGCTACGCCGCCTTCGACGGACTGAACCTGTGCTTCGAGACCCGAGAGGGCGTGCTCAAGCATTGCTCGCGCCGCAACGCCGAACGCCTGGGCGACGTCGGCGAGCGATTCCTGCAGGGGCGCCAGCCCAGCCTGGAGGCGCAGGTGGCGAACCTGGCGGACGAGATCGCCTACAACAACCACGACATCGACGACGGCATCCGCTCGGGCCTGCTCGAGCTGGAGCAGATGGAGGCGGTGCCCTTCTTCGGCGGGCACCTGCACGCGGTGCGCTCGGCCTACCCGGGGCTGAACGCCAAGCGCGTGCTGGCGGAGACCATCCGGCGCATGATCTCCGCGCTGGTCGCCGACCTGGTCGAGCAGACCTCCGCGCGCATCCGCGACAGCGGCGTGGCCAGCCCCGACGAGGTGCGCGCCGCGCCGTCGCTGGCCGCGTTCAGCGCGCCCGTGCGCGAGCAGCTCGCGCAGCTGCAGCAGTTGCTGCGCAAGGCGCTGTACCGGCACCCCCGCGTGCTGCGCACCACCACCAAGGCCTCGCGCGTGCTGCGCGAACTGTTCGCCGCCTACGCCGACGATCCGCGCCTCCTGCCGGTGGAACACCAGCGCGGGCAGCGCCAGCTCCGCGCCATCGCCGACTACGTGGCGGGAATGACCGACCGCTACGCGATCCGCGAGCACCGCAAGCTGTTCTCCGTGCAGGACTGGTAGGGGCGGAGTTGCCAATAGACCACACAATGAGTGTGGTCTATGTAGATGTCCGTGCAATATTTGCCTGTGCAAATATTATTTGGGCATGAAACCGATGTTCACTCCCGCCAGCCAGCCCAGCCAGGGCGAGCCGGCCGTCCGTTTCTACGACGGATCGAAGTTCTCCGGCGAGGAGTCGGCGGGCTACTGGATCAAGCAGGCCTACCAGACGCTGCAGCGCAACCTCGACAACGAGATGCAGGGCTGCGACCTCACCGGCATGCAATGGGGCCCGCTGTGGCTGATCAGCCGCGGCAAGGCCGACACGGTGGCGGCATGCGCCCGCGAGGCCGGCATCGACGCCGGCGCCATGACCCGCATGCTTGACCGCCTGGAGGCCAAGGGCCTGCTCGAGCGCACGCGCAGCACGCAGGACCGACGCGTGGTGCACGTCAGCCTGACCGAACGGGGGCAGGAGGCCGCCGATCGCATTCCCTACTGTCTTGCCGAAGTGTTGAACCGCCAACTGCGCGGTTTCAGCCGCGAGGAGGTCGACAACCTGCTCGGCCTGCTGCGGCGTTTCGTGAGCAACGGCGGCGCCTGTGGCGACGCCACCGCCCCTTCCGACGAACCCCAACCATGAATCTCAAGCCCTTGTTGCACCCCTTTGGCTCCCGGGCGCGCCCGGCATGGCGCCTGGCTGCGCTGGCCGGCGTGCTGGCCGTGCTGGGCGGCTGCGCCTCGACAGGATCGAGCACGCCGCAGGCGCACATGATGGACGCGAAACAGCTGGGGCTGAAGGCCACCGCGGCCACGTTCCCGACCCAGACCTGGTGGACCGGCTTCGGTGACGCTGGGCTCGACCGCCTGGAGCAGCAGGCGCTGGCCGGCAGCCCCGATCTGCAGCAGGCGCAGGCTCGCGAGCGCGAGGCCGAGGCTGCGGCGGGCGTCGCCCACAGCGCACTGCTGCCCCATGTGGGCGCGGGCCTGTCGGCCACCCGTGAGCGCTTCAGCGGCAACGGCTACTTCCCGCCGCCCATCGGCGGCAGCATCTTCAATGAGGAGCAGCTCACCCTCAACGCCGGCTACGAGCTGGACTTCTTCGGGCGCAACCGCGCGCGCCTGCGCGCCGCCGTCGGCCAGCAACGCGCCGCGCAGGCGCAGGTGCAGGCCGCGCGCGTGATGCTCACCTCCGACGTCGCCGCCACCTATTTCCGGCTCGCCGGACTGGTCGCGCAGGAGAAGGTGCTGCGCGCCAGCCTGAACCAGCGTCGCACCATCGCGCGCCTGGTCGGGGAGCGCGCCCGCGCCGGCCTGGACAACACCCTGCAGCAACGCCAGGCGCAGGCGCAGATCCCGCAACTGCGCGTGGACCTCGACGCCAATCTGCAGGCCCAGCAGCAGGCCCGCCACGCGCTGGCTGCGTTGATCGGCGCCGGCCCTCAGGTCACCGCCGGGCTGCGTCCCAGCCTGGCCCGCGTGCCGGTGCCCGGGCTGCCCCGGGCACTGCCGATCAGCCTGATCGGGCGCCGCCCCGACGTGACGGCCGCACGCTGGCAGGTGCAAAGCGCCCTGGCCTCGGTGGACGAGGCCAAGGCCAGGTTCTATCCGGACATCAACCTGTCGGCCTTCATCGGCTTCGATACCGTCAGCTTCAGCAAGTTCCTCGACACGGGCAGCCGCGAATTCGGGGTCGGGCCGGCGATCGACCTGCCGATCTTCGAGGGCGGGCAGTTGCGCGCCAACCTGCGCGCGCATGACGCCCAGGCCGACCAGGCCATCGACGAGTACAACGCCACCCTGGTGGGCGCGGTGCGAGAAGCGGCCGATGCCATCACGCAGCGGCGTTCGACCCAGGCGCAGATCCAGTCCCAGAGCCGGGCCCTGAAGCTCGCCGGCCAGGCGCACCGCCTCGCCGGACAACGCTACGCCGCCGGCCTGGGCAACGAGATCGTGGTGCTGCAGACCCAGGAGCCCGTGCTGCAGTTGCAGCAGCTCGGCGCGCGCCTGAAGACCCAGGCCTTGGTGGACGACGTCGCGCTGATTCGCGCCCTGGGCGGCGGTTACGACGCAGCCCGCGACGAGCAGCCGGCGGCGGACCAGGCCCGCTGAAGCCGAACACCCGAACACAACCCCAAGACAACCAAGAATTCCACGGAGCTTCGAATGAGCGCCAATCCGCAATCCAACAACCCGACCCCGAACGGTGAAGCCGACGCGAAGGCCGCGCGCCGCCGCAAGCTGATGCTCGGAGCCATCGGCACCTTCGTCGTGCTGGGCGTGGTCTACGGCGGCTACCAGTACTGGCTGTCGACGCGCGAGGTCAACACCGACGACGCTTACGTCAACGGCAATCTGGTGCAGGTGACCCCGCAGGTCGGGGGTACCGTCACCGAAATCGGCGCCGACGACACGCAGGTCGTGCGCGCCGGCCAGACCCTGGTGCGCCTGGACGGGGCCGATGCCCGCGTCGCGCTGCAGCAGGCCGAGGCCCAGCTCGGACAGGCCGTGCGCGGCCTGCGCGTGACCTATGCGCAGACGGCGGCCCTGGAGTCGCAGGTGGCGGTGCGCGAGACCGACGTGGCCACCGCCCGGTCCAACCTGGCCAAGGCCGAAGATGCGCTGCAGCGCCGGCGCAAGCTGGCCGGCACCGGCGCCGTCGGCGCCGAGGAACTGCGCCAGGCGCAGATCGCCGTGCAGGAAGCCCAGAGTACCGTGCGCACCGCGCAGAGCGCGGTGAAGGCCGCGCGTGCCCAGGTGGCCGCCAACGAGGCGCAGACCGCCGGCACCGTGCTCGCCCACAACCCGACCGTGCGCCTGGCAGCGGCGCGCGTTCGCCAGGCCTACCTGGCGCTCGAGCGCACCGACGTGGTCGCCCCGGTCAGCGGCGTGGTGGCGCGGCGTACCGTGCAACTGGGCCAGCGCGTCGCCCCGGGCACGCCGCTGATGACCGTGGTGCCGCTGGACACCCTGTGGGTGGACGCCAATTTCAAGGAAACCCAGCTGCGCGAACTGCGCATCGGCCAACCGGCCAAGGTAGTCGCCGACATCTATGGCAGCGACGTGACCTATGACGGCAAGGTGGTGGGCATTTCCGCGGGCAGCGGCTCGGCCTTCGCTCTGCTGCCGGCGCAGAACGCCACCGGCAACTGGATCAAGGTGGTGCAACGCCTTCCCGTGCGCATCGCGCTGGATCCGGCGCAGCTGCGCAAGCATCCCTTGCGCGTCGGCCTGTCCACCGAGGCCACCGTGGACATCCGCGACCATTCGGGCACCCCGGTGATCGGCCTGTCGCCGACCCAGCCGGTGGCGCAGACCGACATGTACGCGGCCAACTGGGCCAAGGCGGACAAGCTGGTGGCACGCATCATCGCCGAGAACGTCAGCGGCATGCCCGCCGCCGAGGTCGGGCTGCGCGCCGGCCGTGCCGCGCGCCGTTGATCGACGCCGTCGCACCGGAGTCCCACCATGACCGATACGGTCGTCATCGAGGAAGCCGCCGCGGGCGCCACGCCGGAGCCCTCGCACCCCACGCACCTGCGCCCGCTCACCGGCGGCGCGCTGGTGCTGGGAACCGTGGCGCTCAGCCTGGCCACGTTCATGAACGTGCTGGACACGTCCATCGCCAACGTGTCCTTGCCGGCCATCGCCGGTGACCTGGGAGTCAGTTCCTCGCAGGGCACCTGGGTCATCACATCCTTCGGCGTGGCCAACGCCATCGCGGTGCCCTTGACCGGTTTCGTCACCCAGCGCTTCGGCGCGGTGAGGGTGTTCGTCACCAGCATCCTGCTGTTCACGCTGTTCTCCTTCCTGTGCGGCCAGGCGCCGAGCCTGCCGGTGCTGATCCTGTTCCGGGTGCTGCAGGGCGCATCGGCGGGTCCGATGATCCCGCTGTCGCAGACCCTGCTGTTGTCGAGCTATCGAAGCGAGCGATCCGGCATGGCCCTGGCGATGTGGTCCATGACCACGCTGGTCGCGCCCATCACCGGGCCCCTGCTCGGCGGCTGGATCACCGACAACATCTCCTGGCCCTGGATCTTCTACATCAACGTGCCGGTGGGCTTGATCTGCGCCAGCGTGACCCTGACCATCTACCGCAGCCGCGAGACTCCCACGCGCAAGTTGCCGATCGACTGGACCGGCCTGGGCCTGCTCGTCGTGTGGGTCGGCGCGCTGCAAGTCATGCTCGACAAGGGGCAGGAGCTGGACTGGTTCGGCTCCGGCGCCATCCGCGCGCTGGCGGCCGCCGCCGTCGCCGGCTTCGTGCTGTTCCTGATCTGGGAGTTGCACGACGAGCACCCGGTGGTCGACCTCAGCCTGTTCAAGATCCCGAACTTCACCATCGGCACCATCATGCTGGCGCTGGCCTACGCCATGTTCTTCGGCTCGCTGGTGCTGCTGCCCCTGTGGTTGCAGGAATTCGTCGGCTACACGGCGACGGATGCCGGGGAGGTACTCGCCTGGGTGGGCCTGTTCGCGCTGGCCATCTCGCCGGTGATCGGCCGCTACGTGCAGACCGTGGATACGCGCTGGCTGACCACCGTGTCCTTCGCGGTGTTCGCCCTGGTGTTCTGGATGCGGTCCAAGTTCACCATCGGCGACACGTACTGGGACTACTCGCTGCCCACGCTGGTGCAGGGCATCTCCACCGCGATGTTCTTCATCCCGCTGCTGTCCATCGTGCTCGGCGGGCTGCCTCCGCAGCGCATCGCCGCGGCTTCCGGCTTGTCGAATTTCGCGCGCATCACCGCGGGCTCCTTCGGCACGTCCATCTACACCACCTGGTGGACCAACCGCGCCATCCTGCACCACGTGCAACTGTCCGAGCACATCTACCAGGGCGACCCGGCGACGGACCGCGCGCTGGGGCTGGCGAGACACCTCGGGCTGAACCACCAGCAGGCGCTGGGTCTGATCGACCGCCTGGTGCAGCAGCAGTCCTACACCATCGCGGTGGACGAGATGTTCCGGCTGAGCGGTTGGCTGTTCCTCGCGCTGATCGTGCTGGTGTGGCTGGTCAAGCCCGCGAGCAACGGCGCCAAGGTCGACGCCGGCGCGGCGCACTGACGCCAGACGGCGGAGCGGCGCGGATCCCGGGTTAGGATCCGCGCATGCTCCAAGACTCCTCCACGCTGGTGCTGTGCATACGCCACGGCGAGACCGACTGGAACGCCGCGCGGCGCATCCAGGGCCATACCGACATCGACCTCAACGCCCGCGGCCTCGCGCAGGCCCGGGCGCTCGCGCAGGCGCTGGCCGGGCAGACCCTGCACGCCCTGTACAGCAGCGACCTGCGGCGTGCGCGCCATACCGCCGAGCCGCTGGCGCGCGAGTGCGGCCTGAGCCTGGGCTTCGAGCCGGCACTGCGCGAGCGAGCCTTCGGCAGTTTCGAGGGGCGCAGTTTCACCGAGCTCGAGAGCCTGCATGCGCAGGATTGCGAACGTTGGCGCAAGCGCGATCCGCACTGGGGCGCGCCCGACGGTGGCGAAGCCCTGCAGGCATTCCACGAACGCATTCGCGGGGCCTTGCTGTCCATCGCGCGACGCCATCGCGGCCAGACGGTGGCCATGGTGACCCACGGCGGCGCCCTGGACTGCCTGTACCGCATCGCCACCGGCCAGGAACTCGGCGCGCCGCGCACCTGGGAACTGCGCAACGCCGCCATCAACCGCCTGCTGGTCAGCGAGGACCACGTCGGCCTGGTGGGCTGGAACGATTGCGGGCACCTCGACGAGGTGCTGGACGAAAGCGGGGCGTAGCGCACCGCCCCGAGGCCGGCAGCCAGGCCGGCCGCCAGTCTGCGACGGCGTCGTTTCACGAGCGATTGCGCGCGCTGCGTGGCACCGGACCCTCCCGCCCGTAATCCCCCACACCCCGTAGGCCCAGCGGAACTTTCCGCTCCCGAAGCACTCTGACACGCCATGGGCATGCGCGCCGCAGCCGCGACCGCGGCGGCCGCGCGGGCCCGGGCGGGCGCGGAGGG
>JAKBNS010000252.1 GCA_021830925.1 Pseudomonadota bacterium
GAACGTGGCCTTCCTGGCACTGGCCGACCGCGGCTACCTGCTGGACCACGGCAAGGTGCGCGCCAGCGGCACCCGCGAGGAACTCGAGGCCAGCGACGCCGTGCGCGAAGCCTACTTCGGACTCTGAGCGATCTGCGCCGACGTCCAGCGATAGCTGGGCTGCGACGCACTGCCGCCGATCAGCAGTTGCTCCGGCATGCGCGGCGGGCGCGTCGAGCCTGTCGCGGGCACCGGCGCGAGGCGTAGCCGCAGCACTCGGCCGAGAGCATCCACGCTGCCGCTGCCCGACCAGTTGCCCGAGCCTTCACGCAATTGCAGCGCCGCCAGCGTGGCCACCCCCTGCGCGACGGCCGCGCGCGCGTCGAGCGCGCTGAACGTGGTCGATGCGTGTGCCATGGAACGCCCCGGCGCGCGCAGGTCCACGCCCTGCAGTTCGCCCTTGCCCATGGTCAAGGTCACGCTGCCGTCGGTGCTCCGCGGAGTCGTGGCGGTCGGCGCCCGCCACGTCAGCTCGGTGTTCAGCGTCGCGCTGCCCCGCAGCGCCGCATGCCCCACGAGGTCATCGAGCAGCGAGCTCATGGACACCTTGTCCAGGTCGGCCTGCAGGGTGGCGCGACGCGCATCCAGCGCGGCGCTGCCATGGGCCTGCAGCGTGCCGCCCCAGGCCTGGCCCTGCAGGCTGTCGAGCACCAGATCCGAGGCGTTGTCGTGCGCCTGCACCTGCAACTGCGAAAGTCTCAGCGAGCCCCAGTGCAGCGAGTCCGCCTGCAGGCTCAGGCTCGCCGGGGGCAGCTCGCGCAACCAGGCGCCGGTACGCGCCCACGTCTTCGCGTCGGGCAGCGGCCCAAGGTCCAGCGCGCCGGCCCGCGCCTGGATCTGCCAGCCGGTGGCGTCGTGGCGCAACTCGAGCCGTAGCGGCGAGCCCTGGTGATCGCCCTGCAATTGCAGGCGCAGTCCCTTGTCGCCGGAGTAGCTGCCCTTGCCTTGCGCCTGCCATTGGCCGGCCCGCGGCGGCGTGCCCCAGGTGGCATGCGCCTGCAGCGCGTCGATGCGCACGTCGCCCGCGCGCAGGTTCAGGTGCGCGCCGAGTTGCAGCGCGAGGCTCAGGGCTTGCGGCGCGGCGCGGCTGAACTGCAGACGCAGCTCGGGCAGCTGCAGATTGTCGTCGGGGCCGTCGCCCGCACTCGCGCGCAATTCCACGTGCAGCGTGCGCGGCGCCGCTCCCAGCAGCGCCTGGCCGCGCAGCGCCGCGGCATGCACCCTGTTTCCGCGCCACTCGAGCAGCGGCTCCTCGAGCTGCAGCTGCAGCGGCTTGCCATCCCTTGCGCGGCCCTGGGCGCGCAACCGAAGATCCTGGATCAGCAGGCTGGGGGTCGGTCCCGCGCTCCAGTGCAACTGGGCCCGCAGGTTGCTCAGCAGATGCGCATCGCCCGCCATGCGACTGTCGCTGCGCAGCAGCAGGTTGCGCAGCGACAGCCCCGTGGCCGAGTCGGCATGCAGCTGTCCTTGCAGGTCGAAGCCGGCCGTTGCGCTGGGAGAAGCCAGCACGGCGCGGCCGCGCAGCGTCAGGGGGTGCCAACCGCCGCGCCCGATGCCGCTGGCGCTCCCATCGACTTCGCTGAGCCGGCCATCCAGACCGCGCGCCTGGTCGCGCAGCACGATGTCGCCGCCCTGCACGCTCAACTGGTGGATGTCCAGCGCCGGCATCTTGCCGCCGGGCGCCGACAGCAGGTCCGCGAAATTCCAGTGTCCGTTGGCGTCCCGGCGCAATTCCAGGTGCGGGGCATCGAAGGCGATGCCGTCCACCACGAAGCGTCGGCGCAACAGAGCCAGCGGGTCCAGGTGCAGACGCATGTCCGCGGCCTGGGCGAAGGGCGTGCGATCGTCGGCTTCGCTCAGACGCATCGGCCCGGTCTGCAGCGTGAAGGGCGGGAACAGGCGCAGTCGCAGCGTGCCCGGCAGTTCCAGGCGGCGGTGATACCGCAGTTGCACCGAGGTGATGAGTACCGACTTGAAGGCGTCGGGATTGAAGGCCAGCAGCGCCAGGCCCACCCCGCCGACCAGCAGGATGGCCAGCGCCAGCAGCGCCGCGACGAGAATGCGGATCAGGCGCGCGGCCATGCGGCGGCGGGCACCCGGCCGGGGTGGCGCGAGGGCGGCGAGGCGGATTCGCGGGAGTGCGGGCTGGGCATGGTGCGGCAGGCTCCGGGTGGCCCGAGGGTGCACAATGCACCCCATGGTCCTCGGACCAAGGAATCAGGCATTTGCGATGGATTCTAGACATAGCGAAGAGGGCACGTTCATGCTGGGCGACGATGTCGCGGTGGTGGGTGGCGGACTGGTGGGCAAGGCGGCCGCGCTCGCGCTGGCCCGGGTCGGCCTGCGTGTGAGCCTGTGCGGCGCGCGGGCGGCTCCCGCGGTGGTCCCGCAGGGCTTCGCGCAGCGCATCTACGCGCTCAACGCCGCCTCCCGCGATCTTCTCCAGGCGCTGCGTGCCTGGGATCAGGTTCCGGACGAGCGCGTGCAGGTGGTGCAGGCCATGCGCATCGTCGCCGACGGTGCGGCCCTTCGGTTTGATGCCTATGCGCAGGGCGTCGAGTCGCTGGCGTGGATCGTCGAGTCCGACGCCGTCGAGCGCGCGCTGGACCTGGCATTGCGCTTCGAGCGCAACGTGCAGGCGGTCTCCGACACCGTGGCCGAGGCGCGGCGGGAGCAGGACGGCTGGGAACTCGAACTCTCGGGGGGCGCGCGCCTGCGCGCCGGCCTGCTGGTGGGGGCCGACGGGCGCTCGAGCCGCGTGCGCGAATGGAGCGGCATCGGTCTGCGCTCGCGCCCCTACGAACAGACCGCGGTGGTCTGCAATTTCGACTGCGCGGGCCCGCACGGCGCGACGGCGCGCCAGACCTTCACCGCCGACGGCGGGGTGCTGGCCTTGTTGCCCCTGCCCGGTCAGCAGGTTTCGCTGGTGTGGTCCGCTCCCGATGCCCTGGCCGAGGAGTTGCGCCAACTCGCGCCGGAGCAGCTCGCGCAGCGCGTGGAGGGCCAACTGGGTGCACTGCAGGCCGGGCACCTGGCGCCGCTGCGCGCCGCGGGCACGGTCGGCGCCTGGCCACTCGTGCTGCAGCGCGCCGACAGCGTGGCGGCCGAAGGCGTGGCCCTGCTGGGTGACGCCGCGCACGTGGTGCACCCGATGGCCGGCCACGGCCTCAATCTGGGCCTGCAGGACGTGCAGGCCCTGGCCGCCGTGCTGGGCCGGCGCGCGGCCGGCGAGGCGCTCGGCCAGCTGCCGCTGCTGCAGCGCTACGCGCGTGCCCGCGCCGAACAGGTGCTGGCGCTGGAGCTGGCGACCGACGGCTTGCACCGCCTGTACTCCCCTGGGCTTCGATGGGCGGCGCCGCTGCGGGCGCTGGGTCTGCGCGCGACCGATCGCCTGCCCCTGCTGAAATCCTGGCTGGCGGGCTATGCTTCGGGGCGATCGGTGCTGACCTGAACGCGGCGCCGAACTTCGCCCGAGAAACCCGGACGGCCGCGATGCCTCGCGCCGCCCGCCAGCGTCCCGGCCCCTTTCGCACGAGAATCCCGCCATGAACTTCCGTCGTTTCCTGATCAGCGCCGTCGGCGCGCTGGCCCTGCTGGCCGGCGCCGCGCACGCGGCCGACAACACCGAAGGGGTGCGGCGCGCTCTGTCCAAGGTGCTGCCCAACTTCCCCGCCTCCGCGCACATCGTCAAGACGCCCTATGCCGGGCTGTACGAGGTCGATTTCGGCGACCACGTGTTCTACACCGACGCCACCGGCACCTTCCTGTTCGCCGGCAACATCCTGGACACCCGCTCCGGCGTGAACGTCACCCAGGCGCGCGTGCAGCAGTTGCAGAAGGTGGAGTGGAACAAGCTGCCCCTGAAGGATTCCTTCAAGGTGGTCTACGGCAACGGCGCGCGCCAGGTGGCGGTGTTCGAGGATCCCTACTGCCCCTTCTGCCGCGAGTTCGACAAGAACCTGGCCAAGGCGGGGAACATGACCGTGCACGTGTTCCTGTACCCGGTGATCAGCAAGGACTCCCCCGCCAAGTCGCGCCAGATCTGGTGCGCACCCGACCGCGGCCAGGCCTGGCTGGCCTGGATGGGCGATCACAAGGAGCCGCCCGTGGCGCCGGCCAGCTGCAATTCCGACGCGCTGCAGGCCAACCTGGCACTGGGCCAGAAGCTCAACATCCAGAGCACCCCCACCACCTTCCTGCATGACGGCACCCGCATCACCGGCGCTATCGAATACGCCGACCTGGTGAAGGCGCTCGACTCCGTCAAATAGCCGCACGCCCATGCCCGGCGTCGTCGCGACGAGCCGCCGCGGCGCTGCCGGGCTGACGCAAGGCCGCGCGCGGGCATGCGCGCGCTGGCGCGAACTGCCGGGTGCCGCGGCCTGCGCGCCGCGAGTGCTGCTTCCCTTCCTGCTCGAACGCGGCTCGCTGAGCCAGCTGCTGCGCGCGCACGGCAGGGAGTTTCGCGTGCTGCGTCTGGGGCAGGGCCTGCATGCGGGCCCCGCCGGAGTGCTGTGGACTCGCGAGGTACTGCTGCTGGTCGATGGCGTGCCGGTGGTGTGGGCGCGCAGCGTGCTGCCGGCCGATGCGCTGCGCGGCGCCTGGCGCGCCTTGCGCGGTTTCGGCACGCGCGCGTTGGGGGACTGGTTGTTCCAGCGCGGCGATGTGCGGCGCGGTCCGCTCGAACTGCGTCGCCTGGGCAGCGCCGACCCCGCGGCGCGCGCCGTCGCCCGCGCCCTGGCGCGAACGGGTTTTCGCGCCGAGGCGGCCGGCACCGGAGCGCTGTGGGCCCGGCGCTCGGCCTTCGTGCGCCGAGGCAGTGACCTGGCGTTGACCGAAGTGTTCCTGCCGCCCGCAAAGCGCCTGCGTCGAGGCGCCTGAGCCGCGCCGGGAGCGTTCAGCCCGGCTCGCGGCTGGCGCGCGCCAGCGCCACCAGCGCCTCGCGCACCGCCACCGCGTCGGGCGCGGGTTGTCCGAAGTCGAAGCGCAGCACGACTTCGTCGGCGCGCACATCGAAGCCGTCCACGTCCACGCCGATCATGCGCACGCTGGTCGGCCGTACCCCGTGCACGTGGCCGCAGTAGGCGCGCAGGTTGGACTCGTGGTCCGCGTTCATGTGCTCGAGGATCGACTCCTCGCTCTCGCCCAGGCTGTTCGGGGGCGGCGCGAAGTCCGCGGCGTCGATCCAGTGGATGCTGCCGAAGCCGCCGATGTAGCGCACCGCCTGCACCTTCAGCCGGTAGAAGTGGAAGTCGTGCATGGCGAAGTACTCCTCCGCCTCGGGAAAGCGCCGCAGGTAGCGCGGCCCCAGCGCGTGCTTGTCCGGCAGTCGCTCGGCGCTGCCCACCAGGGTGACGCGCCCCGCCGCCTGGGGGTCTTGCGCGCAGGGATGCGCGATCAGGCTGCAACGCGGATCGGCGTCGAGGTTGCGCGTGTGTTCGGCCAGCGTGGAGATGAGGATCACCGGCTTGCCTTCGTGGTCCAGCACGAAGGGCGCGATGGAGCCGAACGGGGCTCCATCCAGACGTTTCGACAAGGTGGACAGCACCCCGTGCGGGTGGGCGCGCACGAAACGACGCGCCTCGACGGCGCGATCGGGCCTGGGGTCGGTGACGGACATGGCGAGCGTGGTGTGCGAGATCGGTACGCGCATTTTGCGCCGATCCCCAAGCCCCGCCGGCCAGGCGGACATCCGACAACGTCCTCACGCTTTGTGCGGGATGCGGAACTTTCGTCGCGCAACGCACTCTATGTCATGGCGGGCACTGTTTCGGCGCCTCGTTCCCGCACCAGGCCGGGCCCGCCAGTGGCCCCTTCGTTCCACCTTCGTTCCGCCGTCGCTCCACCTTCGATCCGCCCCGCACGCCATGAACCAGAGCAGCCAGAAATTCATCGCCCGCAACCGCGCGCCTCGGGTGCAGATCGAGTACGACGTGGAAACCTACGGAAGCGAGAAGAAGGTCCAGCTTCCCTTCGTCATGGCGGTGCTCGCCGATCTTGCCGGCAGGTCGGAGCGGCGCATTCCCGACGTCGCGCAGCGGCGCTTCGCCGACACGCACCGCTTTCGGGAGATCATGAGCTCGGGCTTCGCCTTCCCC
>JAKBNS010000124.1 GCA_021830925.1 Pseudomonadota bacterium
GGCCGCGGCCCGGCGGCCTCCCCGCGCCGGCGGCCGCGCCGCGCCCCAGCCGGCGATCGCGCTGGGAGACGAGGACGCAAGCCTGTTCGAGCAGTTGCGCGCCTGGCGCGCGGAGGCGGCGCGCGACCACGGCGTGCCGGCCTACGTGGTGTTCCCGGACGCGACGCTGCGTGCCATCGCGGTGGCGCGCCCGCGCGATCTGGATCAGCTGCGCAGCATCTCGGGCGTGGGCGACAAGAAGCGCGACACCTACGGCCCGGCGCTGGTGCGCCTGATCGCCGAGCACGCCCCGGCCTGACGCGCGCGCCGTCGCGCGGCCCCTGCCGCGGCCCGCGGCGCGGTCTTCAGCGCGGTCCTCAGCGCGACGCTGGCAACGCGGCCGGCGGCGGTGTGCCTGAAGCGGCCGAGGCCACGGAAGCGGGCGAAGCTGGCGGCGCCTGCGCCGCGGCGCCCCCCGGCGGAGGCGCGGACAGGGTGCGCGCGACCTGCCCCAGCAACTCGGCCACGGCCCGGTTCAACAGGCCCTGTGTGGCCTGGGCATACTGCGCGGCGTTCTGTTCGGCCACCGGGCGGGCGGCCTGGAAACTCCACGACCCGCGCAGCGCCTGCTCGTCCCCGGTGTAGATCTGGCAGCGCAGCCCCAGTTCGACCCGGTGTGCATACACGTCGTGCTCGAGGCTGTCGAGGCGGCAGCGCAGCGAGCCGTCCGCGCGCCCCGGTGCATCGCCCCCCACGACCGCGGCCACCCAGGGCTGGCGGGCCAGGGTATCGCGCAATGCAGCATCGATCATTTCCGCCGGCGGCACCAGCCAGCGGCTGTCGCGATAAGGCAGGAGTTGCAGCGGCGTGGGGCTGTACAGCATGTCCACGCCCTGCAGCCCGGGCGCCGCGCGCACGGGCTGCACCCGCAGGATGACCGGGGCCAGCCCCGGCGCGGGCTGCTCCACCCGTGGCGCACGCAACCGGTAATCGGTCTGCGCCGGACGCTGGGTGACGCGGGGCAACGAGCAGGCGCTGAGCGCCAGTGCCGCGGCCAGGCCGGCCAGGACCGGCACGGCGGCCGCCGTGCCTCGCAAGCGGATCGCGGACATCACCTCAGTGCTCTCCCGGCCCCGGCGGCGGCAGCGGCGCGCCGAACAACAGTTGATTGGGGTTGTGCTGCAGGCTGCGGCTGAGCTCGGTGAGTTGCCGGCTCAGGGCCTGCAACTGCACGCCCAGGCGCTCATAGTCGGGAAGCGTGCGGTTGCGCAGCTGCTGCGCCGCCTGCGTGCCGACCTCGCCCAGGCGCGCCGCGTTGTCGCCGGCGCGCTGCCAGTCCTGCGCGGCACGCTGGAGTTGCCCAAGCGCATCCTGCGCCGCGGCCGCCGTGTGGCGCACCTGCTCCAGCGTGACGTCGGCATGGTCGCCCAGGCGCTGGCCCTGCAGGCCCAGCGCGGCCAGCTCCTCGCTGCCGCGACGCAGGTTGTCCAGCGTGGCGCCGATGTCTTGCCGATGGGCATCGAGCTCGGCGGTGGTGCGCTCGACATGGTGCAGTGTCTGGCTGATCGCACGCACGTTGGCCGGGCTGAGCAGCGTGTCGAGGCGGTTGGCGATCTTGGACAGGGTCACGGCGGCGTCGTTGAGCCCGCCCTCCAGGCGCGAGAACACAGAGGGCACGTAACGAATCACCGCGTAGGGTTGCCCGGGTTGGGGAAGCAGCGGTTGCGCGGAATGCCCCCCGCTGAGGTTGATCACCGACAGACCGGTGACGCCGCGCGGCGAGAGTTGCGCCACGGTGTCCTTGCGTACGGGAACGTTGCTCTTGATCGCCACCTGGATGCGGATCAGCGTGGCATTGCGCGGATCGATGTCGATGGAAGTCACCCGCCCCACGGCTACGCCGCGGTACAGCACGTCGCTGGCCGGACTCAGTCCGTTGACGTTGTCGGTGGCGTAGATCAGGTAGGTGGTGGTGTCGGTCTGGCGTGCGCCGGTACTGAGCCACCAGACGGCGCCCGCCAGCGCCACCACCATCGCGATGACGAAGGCGCCGACTGCGGTGTAGTTGACCTTGGATTCCATCGGGTGGGCCTGGCTTCGCGCCGCGGGTCTGCTCAGGGAGGAGTTTCGCGCGAGCATAGCGCGCCGCCGGCGGCGGCGCGGGCGCTGCGCCAGAAGGCGCCGGAGCGCCCGCCTCGGAAATACTCGACCAGTTCAGGCTCCTCGCGCTCGGACAGTTCGGCCGCGCTGCCCACCGCGAGCACCTTCTTGCGCGCCAGGAAGGCCACCACGTCGCTGCCGTGCCAGATCGAATCCAGGTCGTGGGTGACCTGCAGCACGGTCAGCCCCAGCAGTTCGCGCAATTGCGCGACCAGCTGGTCGAATGCGGCGGCGCCGACCGGGTCGAGGCCCGAGGTGGGCTCGTCCAGCACCAGCAGTTCCGGATCCAGCGCCAGCGCGCGCGCCAGCGCCGCGCGCTTGACCATGCCACCCGACAGTTCCGACGGATACTTGTGCGCCGCGTCCGCCGGCAGCCCGGCCAGACCGATCTTGAGCATCGCCACCTCGGGCAACAGGCGCGGATCCAGGGGCGAATGCTCGTGCAGCGCCAGCACCACGTTTTCCAGCACGCTCAGCCCGGTGAACAGCGCACCGCCCTGGAACAGCACGCCGATGCGGGTGCGCAGTCGCGTGCGGCGCGCCGTGTCGGCGGCCAGCGCGTCCTCGCCGAACAGCTCGAGCGTACCGGCCTGGGGGTCGCGCAGCAGGGTCAGGGTACGCAGCAAGACCGACTTGCCGCTGCCCGAGCCGCCCACGAGGGCCATGATGCACCCGCGCGGCACCACCAGATCGACCCCGTCGTGCACCGTGCTTGCACCGAAACGGTTGACCAGCCCGCTGGCGCGGACCACCGCGTCGTCCCTGTGCTGCTGCGCCGGCGCCGAGTTCGGGTCCATGGCTCAGAGCCCCAGCATCTTGTACAGCACCGAGAACGCGGCGTCGATCACGATCACCAGGAAGATCGACTGCACCACGCTGGTGGTGGCGGCACGCCCGACGGCCGCGGCGCTGCCGCGCACCCGCAACCCCTGCATGCAGCCGACCAGGGCGATGATCACCGCGAACACCGGGGCCTTGACCAGACCGACCATCAGGGTGCGCACGTCGACCACCTGGGGAATGCGGCTCAGGTATTCGCGCCAGGGCACGCCATAGCCCAGCGAGGCCACCATGCCGCCGCCCAGCAAGCCCATCGCGTCGGCCAGCAGGGACAACAGCGGCAGCGCCACCACCAGGGCCAGCACCTTGGGCAGCACCAGCATCTCGAAGGGAGACAGGGCCAGCGAGCGCAGCGCGTCGATCTCCTCGGTGATGCGCATGGTGCCGAGTTGCGCCGCATAGGACGACCCGGTGCGCCCGGCCACCAGGATGGCCGCCAGCAACGGGCCCATCTCCCGCAGGGTGATGATGGCCACCAGGTTCACGATCAGTACGTTGGCGCCGTAGGTGGCCAGCGTCGCGCCGCCCTGGTAGGCCATGACCATGCCGATGAGAAAGGACAGCAGGCCGATGATGCCCATCGCGCGCAGCCCGCCGGATTCCAGCTCCGCCACCACCTCGCGCCAGCGCAGGCGCGTCGGGTGCAGCAGCACCGGCGTTCCCAGCCACGCCAGCTCGCCCAGCGTGGTGACGAAGTCGCGTCCCTCGCGCCAGGCCGTGAACACGGCCCGGCCGACGTCGCCCAGCAGTCCGGCGTGTGCGCGCGGCGGCTGCGCGGGCAGCTCCAGCGCCCGCTCCTGCACCAGGCGCAGCAGGCGCGCCAACGCATCGGGCAGTCCGGAGGCGTCGAGTTCCACGCCGGCACGCTGCAGGTCCTGCAGGCGCTCCAGCAGCACGCGCGCTCCCGCGGTGTCCAGGCGCAGATCCCCCGGTTCGGCCTGCAGCAAGAGCTTTCGCACCTGCTCCGGGATGTCCAGGCGCGGCGCCTCGCGCAGCTCGCGCACGGTCCAGGCGCCGCCAATGCGCAGCACGCCCTGCGGGACCTGCGAGTTCAAATCGCCTCCCGCCGGCGCCGGCTCCCAACGCGCCCAGGCCGCGGAATCCGTCATGTGCACGGCGGGCTCGCTCACCGTTGCTCAGCCTTGCGGCGCGGGAGTGGCGCGCAGCACCTCCTCCAGCGTGGTGACGCCCTCGGCCACCTTGAGGGCGCCGGCCAGGCGCAGCGGCCGCATGCCGTCGCGCACCGCCTGCGCGCGCAGCGCGTCCAGCGCCGCGCCGCCGGCGATCAGCCCGCGCTGGGCGGCGCCCACCGCCAACAGTTCGTACAGGCCCACGCGTCCCAGGTAGCCGGTATTGCGGCATTCCAGGCAACCCACGGCGCGGCAGGGGCGCCCCTGGGCGTTGGGCTTCCACGGCGCCACCGCGGCCTCGAAGGCGGCCTGGTCGAAGGCCGCGTCGGGTTGCCGGCAGTGCACGCACAGCGTGCGCACCAGGCGCTGCGCCAGCACGCCCAGCAGCGTGGCACCCAGCAGGTACGCCGGCACCCCGAGTTCGAGCAGCCGGGTGATCGCGCCGGCGGCGTCGTTGGTATGCAGCGTGGACAGCACCAGGTGTCCGGTCAGCGCGGCCTGCACCGCCATGTCGGCGGTCTCGCGGTCGCGGATCTCCCCCACCATGATGATGTCCGGGTCCTGGCGCATCAGCGCGCGCAGCCCGTCGGCGAAACCCAGGTCGATGCCGCTTTGCACCTGCATCTGGTTGAAGGCCGGCTCGACCATCTCGATGGGGTCTTCCACCGTGCACACGTTGACCTCGTCGGTGGCAAGGCGCTTGAGGGTGGAGTACAGCGTGGTGGTCTTGCCGCTGCCGGTGGGTCCGGTCACCAGCACGATTCCGTGCGGGCGCGACGTGAGGTCTTCCCAGCGCGCCGCCTCGGCCGCGGGAAAGCCCAGCGCGGAGAATTCGCGCAACACCACGTCGCGGTCGAACACGCGCATGACCAGCTTCTCGCCGAAGGCCGTGGGCAGCGTGGACAGGCGCAACTCGACTTCCTCGCCGTCCGGCCGGCGGGTCTTGATGCGTCCGTCCTGGGGACGGCGGCGCTCGACCACGTCCATGCGTCCGAGCAGCTTGATGCGGCTGGTCATGGCGTTCATCACCGACGGCGGCACCTGGTAGACCACGTGCAGCAGCCCGTCGATGCGAAAGCGGATCACGCCGAACTCGCGCCGAGGCTCCAGGTGCATGTCGGAGGCGCGCTGCTCGAAGGCGTACTGCCACAGCCAGTCCACCACCTGCACGATGCCGGCGTCGTTGGCGTCGATGGCGCGCCCGCTGCGCCCCATCTCCACCAGTTGCTCGAACTGGTTGGCGCCCGGCGCCGGAATCGCCCCGTTGCGCTGGGCCTCGCGCACCGAGCGCGCCAGGCTGAAGAACTCGGCCGTATAGCGCGCGATGTCCGCGGGATTGGCGACCACCAGCCGGATCGGGCGGCGCAGCATGCGCTCCACCTCGGGCAGCCAGCCGGTGTCGAAGGGCTCCGCGGTGGCGATGGTCGCGCCCTGCGCGTCGGCCGAAACCGGAAGAATGCGGTGGCGCTCGGCGTAGTGGCGCGAGAGCAGATCGCCGATGCGTCCGATGTCCACTTTCAGCGGATCGATGCGCAGCAGCGGCAGACCGGCCCGCTCGGCCAGCCAGGCACTCAGCGCATCCAGGTCGAGCACCTTGCCGTCCGACTTGCGCGGCAGCGAGGCCGCGGCCACGCGTTGCAGGGCGTGCAGGCGTGCGCTGCCGTGCGCGCAGCGGTCGAGGCCTCGTCGCAGGGCCGGCTCGTCGATCCAGTCGTCCTCGAACAGCGCCTGAAGCACCGGCTGCCAGTCCAGCGCGCCCTGCAGGCGCGAACGCCCGCCCGCGGCGGGCGCCGGCCGCGGGGAGGCCTGCGCGGGAGGCTGCGGGGGAACCTGCTGGGGATCCGGGGAGCTGCGTGACGGCATGGGCCCAGTGTAGAACGAGCCGGGCGCGCCGCGATCACCGTGCGGACCGGCGGCGGCTAGCCCGCGCCGTGGCTGGTCAGACCGCAGGCCTCGAACACCTCGCGCCAGGCCTGCAGCTTGCGCGCGAAGCTCCACGAGGCGTTCGCCGGGCTGCTCGACGGCAGGCGCCAGACCCGCACGCCCAGATCCCGGGTGATGCGCATGGAACGCGCCGACTCGCCACCGTTGTGCGCGATGCCCCGCAGTTGCGGCAGGCCGGCCACCAGCTCGCCCAGCGCGTTGGGCTGGGCATGCCGGATGCTGGCATCCAGGCTGCCCTCGCGCTCGCAGGCCGCGTACACGTCCCAGATGCCCAGCCCGAGTCGCTCGAGCTGGCGCAGCCGTGCCTCGTAGGGCAGCGCGCGCAGATCCGCGCCGAACAGCTCCGACAGCAGGGGCCAGAACTGGTTGCGCGGATGGGCGTAGTACTGGCCGGCGGCCAGCGATGCCGCGCTGGGAAAACTGCCCAGCAGCAGCAGGCGCGTGCCCGCCCCGGCCACCGGGGCGAGGCCGCGCAGGCGCGGGGCGGAAGCGGACTTGGACATGCTTGGTGTCCAATGGTAGGGATTTCGCCGCGGCGCCGCCCGGCCTGCCCCTGGAGCCTTCTCGATGAGCCTGACCCCGCCCACCACCGCGCATCGCCCCGCCCCGCGCAGCCGCCTGCCGCAGGTCGGCACGACCATCTTCACCGTGATGTCGGCGTTGGCGCAGAGTTGCGGCGCCATCAATCTCGGCCAGGGCTTTCCCGACTTCGAACCCGACCCCGTGCTGCTCGACGCCGTGACGCGCGCGCTGCGCGAGGGGCACAACCAGTACCCGCCGATGGCCGGCGTGCCCCTGCTGCGCGAGGCGCTGGCGCACAAGATCCAGCAGTCGCACGGGCGGCGCTACGACCCCGGCGAGGAAATCACCATCACCGCCGGCGCCACCCAGGCCCTGCTGACCGCGGTGCTGGCCGTCGTGCATCCGGGCGACGAGGTGATCGTGCTCACGCCGGCTTACGACAGCTACCTCCCGTCCATCGAACTGGCCGGCGGCGTGGCGCGCTGCGTGCCCCTGAACGCCGACTTCGGCCCCGATTTCGACGCCATCGCCACCGCGCTCGGCCCGCGCACGCGCGCCATGCTGATCAATTCCCCCCACAACCCCAGCGGGCGGATATGGAGCGCGCAGGACATGCGGCGCCTGGGCGAACTTCTCGCCCCCACCGACGTGGTGCTGATCAGCGACGAGGTCTACGAGCACATGGTCTACGACGGCCAGGCCCACCACAGTGCCGCGGCCGAGCCGCTGCTGGCCGAACGCGCCTTCGTGGTGTCGAGTTTCGGCAAGACCTACCACGCCACCGGCTGGAAGGTGGGCATGGTGGCGGCGCCGCGCGAGCTCAGCGCCGAGTTCCGCAAGGTCCACCAGTTCAACGTGTTCACGGTCAACACGCCGATGCAATGGGCGCTGGCACAGTACCTGCGCGAGCACCCCGAGGCGCACACCGGACTGCCCGCCTTCTACCAGGCCAAGCGCGACCGCTTTCGCGCCGGACTGGGCGCCACGCGCCTGCGCCTGCTGCCCTGCGAGGGGACCTACTTCCAGTGCGTGGACTACAGCGCGGTCAGCGATCTGCCCGAGGCGGAGTTCTGCACCTGGCTGACCCGGGAAATCGGCGTGGCCGCGATCCCCATCACCGCCTTCGAACCCGAACCCCGCCTCGCGCGGCGCACCGCGCGCTTCTGCTTCGCAAAGCGCGACGAAACCCTGGATGCGGCCCTGCAGCGCCTGGGAGGCCTCTGACAGCGCGCATCCCCGCGGGCCGCGGTTCATGTAGACTCTCGGCTCGCGATCCAGCGCGGGTGTAGTTCAATGGTAGAACGGCAGCTTCCCAAGCTTCATACGAGGGTTCGATTCCCTTCACCCGCTCCAGTCCCCCCGATGCAGCCCCCCGAGGCCGAAGCCGGCGCGCACGACGCCGCGGCCGAGGCGCCTGAACTGGTGCGCCGCGGCGTGCGCTCCTTCGTGCTGCGCACCGGGCGCCTGACCAGCGGCCAGGCCCGCGCGCTGGCCGAGCTGGGACCGCGCTACGCCCTCGCCCATTCCCCCGTTCCCGTCGACTGGGACGCGCTGTTCGGACGCAGCGCGCCTAGGGTGCTGGAAATCGGCTTCGGCATGGGTGAGGCGACCGCGCAACTGGCCCGCGAACAGCCCGAACGGGATTTCATCGGCGTCGAGGTGCACACTCCCGGGGTCGGCTCGCTGCTGCTGCGCATGCGCGATCTGGGCCTGGACAACGTGCGCATCGTCCAGCACGACGCGGTGGAGGTGCTGCGCGACATGGTCGCGCCGGACTCGCTGGACGCGCTGCACGTGTATTTCCCCGACCCCTGGCACAAGAAGCGCCACCACAAGCGGCGCCTGATCCAGCCGGCGCTGGTGGCGCTGGCGGCCTCGCGCCTGCGCCCCGGCGGGCTGCTGCATTGCGCCACCGACTGGCAGGACTACGCCGAACACATGCTGCGGGTGCTGCAGGCGCAACCCGCGCTGCGCAATACGGTCGAGGCCTACGCCGAGCGCCCGTCGTGGCGCATGCCCAGCAGGTTCGAGCAGCGAGGGCTGCGCCTGGGCCATGGGGTGTGGGACCTGATTTTCGAGCGCCGCGACGCCGCGGGCGGATAAAATCACGGTTTTCCCGTACGAGCCCACTACAGCGATGGATTTCGAACAAGCCCGTTTCAACATGATCGAGCAGCAGATCCGCCCCTGGGATGTGCTGGACCAGGACGTGCTGAACCTGCTGGGCGCGGTCAAGCGCGAGGACTTCGTGCCCGCGGCCTATCGCGCCATGGCCTTCACCGACATGGAGATTCCCCTGCCCAGCGGGGAAAGCATGCTGGCGCCCAAGGTGGAAGCGCGCCTGCTGCAGGAACTGGGCGTGCGCAAGCACGAATGGGTGCTGGAGATCGGCGCGGGCAGCGGCTTCATGGCGGCGCTGCTGGGCCATTGCGCCGCGCACGTGATGAGCCTGGAGATCCATCCGGAGCTGGCCGAGTCGGCGCAGCAGCACCTGCGTCAGGCCGGGGTGATGAACGCCACCGTGCGCTGCATGGATGCATCGAAGGAACTGCCCCCGGGCGAATTCGACGTGATCGTGTTGTCCGGCTCGGTGGCGCAGATCCCGCAGGCGCTGGTGGACCGGCTCAAGCCGGGCGGCCGCCTGTGCGCGGTGGTCGGGGATACGCCGATGATGCGCGCGCAACTGCTCACCCGCAGCGGCGAGCGCCAGTCGCGGGTGGTCGACCTGTTCGACACCGTGGCTGCGCGTCTGCACGGCTTCGCCGAGACGCCGCGTTTCCGCTTCTGAACCCAACCGGCGACGGCGCCCCCGCCGTCGCCTGCCCTGCAGGATCTCCCGATGACCATTGCGCAACTGACCGTTGGCGAACTCAGTGAAATGCTCGACAACCATCCCGAGGAACTGGGTTCCTGGCAGGTGGTGGACGTGCGCGAGCCCTGGGAACTCGAACGCGCGAGCATCCGGCATGCGCGCTTTCACAGCACCGCGATTCCGATGGCCACGATCCCGTTGCGCCAGGGCGAACTCGAGCGGGACAAGAAGCTGCTGATCATGTGCCGCACTGGTGGGCGCAGCACCCAGGTGGCGAATTTCCTGGTGCAGAACGGCTTCGAGCAGGTCTACAACCTGCAGGGCGGCATCACCGCGTGGTCGCGCGAGATCGACCCCTCGATCCCCACCTATTGACCCGACCCGGGACCGCCCGCGGGCTGCGAGGACGCGTCCTCGCGCGCGGCGGCGCCGCGCAGGCGCTGGGCGATCCAGTGCGCCTGGGCGCGTGCCGCGCCGCGGTGGGATGAACTGAAATCCCGAGCGCCTGCGCGCGCGCGCTGCAGCGCCGCGCCGTCGTCCAGCCAGCCCAGCAGGTGCCGCCAGACATCGGCGGCGTCGGCCGCGCGCGCCACCGCGCCGGCCTGCTCGCCCTGCTCCACGGCCTGCGCGAAATTGAACACGTGCGGTCCCATGACCACGGGGCAGGCCTCGGCGCAGGCCTCGATGAGGTTCTGCCCACCCAGCGGCAGCAGGCTCGCGCCGACGAAGGCGGCATCGGACATCGCGTAGTACGCCGGCATCTCGCCGATGCTGTCGCCGATCCACACGTCGAGTTCGGCGTCGGGCGGCCCGGCGCTGCGCGAACCATGCCGCAGTCATCGCTGATCGAGCAGGAGCCGCAGCGCGGCGACCCGCTCCAGATGGCGCGGCACGAGCACCACCAGCGCGCGTCGGCCCAGGCCCTTGGGCATGGCGTCCAGCAGGAGCTGCTCCTCGGCCACGCCGCGATCCTCGCGCGTGGAGGCCAGCACCAGCACGCGACGCCCCGCGGCCTCGCGCCACTGCCGCCCCTGCGCGCGCAACGCGGCATCGGCGCGGCGATCGAACTTGAGGTTTCCGGCCACCACCACGTCGCGCACCCCCAGATCGCGCAGGCGCGAGGCATCGCCGCCGGTCTGCGCGGCCGCGCCGGCCAGCGCGCCGCAGGTGGCACGCGCCAGCGCCGGCCAGCGCGCCCAGCGCGCCGCGCTGCGCGCGGACAGCCTCGCATTGGCCAGCAAGAGCTGGATGCCCCGCGCCGCGCAGGCGCGCGCCAGGTTCGGCCACAGTTCGGTTTCCATCAGCACCCCCACGTCAGGGCGGAAATGGTCCAGAAAACGGCTCACCGCCCAGGGCAGGTCGTAGGGCAACCAGACCTGCGCGTCGCCGCCGCGCAGCAGTTCGCCGCCCGCCGCCCGCCCGGTAGGCGTGGTGTGGGTGAGCAGCAGGCGCAGATCGGGGAGTTCGCGCCTCAGGGCCTCCAGCAGCGGCGCCGCCGCGCGCGTCTCGCCCAGGGAGACCGCATGCAGCCACAGCAGCGGCGCATGGCGTGCGCGCGTGGTCGGCAAGGCATAGCGCCCGAAACGCTCGCCCAGACGCATGCGATACGCCGCGTCGCGCCGCGAACGCCACAGCAGGCGCAGCACGGCCAACGGCGCGAGCAGCCACCAGGCCAGGGTGTACAGCCGCAGCGCGCGGCGCTGCGAGACCGCAGTCATGGAACGACCCTCCTCGCTGCGCTCATGCCGGCGCGCCCGTCGGGGCCGCGGCGGCCAGCATCTCGAGTGCCGCCTGCAGCACCTGCGCGCTGCTCGGCGCGCGGCCGACCTCGCCCAGGTTGCGGTGCGGCGAGCTGGCCTGGATGCCCACGTGCAGCGGCGAGGTCGCCGTGTAGATGCCCACCACCGGGCGCTCCACCGCGGCGGCCAGAAAACTCAGGCCCGTGTCCACGCCCACCACCAGCGCGGCCGCAGCGAACACCTGGGCCCACTCCACGAGGCCGAGCCTGCCCGGCGCCACCGCGACCGGCGGCGCCCCGGTGGCGCCCGGCGCCGCCAGAACGCGCGTCGCGATGCGCTCGGCGCGCCCGCGCTCGACCTCGCTGCCCCAGGCCAGCACCAGGCCCAGGCCGCGCGCGCGCAACTGGATGCCGAGTTCGACCCACGAGTCCTCGGGCCAGAGCTTCTCGTCGCGCGCGGTGGCCGACAGCAGCACCGCGAAAGGCGCGCCGCCCGGCAACCACGCGGGACGCTGCGCGCACGGGCGCAGCCCGTAGACCGGCTCGCCCTCGACCCGGTAATCCAGTGCCCACGCGCAAAGGTTGCGATAACGCTGCACCGCGGCCAAGGCATCGAAGGGGGGCGCGCTCATGCGCCGGTCGTACAGGCAGGCTGCCAGCGGCTCGCGGCAGGCCCGGCCCTTCCAGCCGTAGCGCGGTCCCGGTGCGAGACGCGCGAGGATCGCGCTCTTGCACAGGCCTTGCAGATCGATCACGGCGTCGAATCGCCGGACCTGGAGCTCGGCGCGCAATGCACGCCATTGCGCCCGGGTGCGCGCGGCCAGGGGATGGCGTCGCCACTCGCGCCATGGCACCGGGATCGCCCGCTGGACGCCCGGATGCTGGCGCACCAGATCGGCATAGCCGGGCTCGAGCAGCCATTCGATGCTGGTGTCTGGCCGGTTGCGCAGGATGTCGTGCACCACCGGAAGCGCCTGCACGACGTCGCCCATCGAACTGGTCTTGACCAGCAGCACCCGCAGGGGCCTGGAATCGGGCATCACCGGGAAATTCAGAAGGGCAGTTTCAGGTCGGACTGCAGTTGCAGCAGCGCGGCGCGGAATTCCTCCTGGATGCGCCGCAGACCGGCCTGGTCGTGGGCCTCGAAACGCAACACCACGCAGGGCGTGGTGTTCGACGGACGAGCCAGTCCGAAACCGTCGTCGTACTCGGCGCGCACGCCGTCGATGGTGTGCACGTGGCGCGCCGTGGCGAAGCGCCCTTCGCGCTGCAGGCGCTCGCACAGGTCGAACTGCTGCTGCGCCTCGGTGGGAATCTTCAGCTCGGGCGTGGACACCGAATCGGGCAGCGCCAGCAACTCGGCCTGCACGTCGGCCACGCGCGCCAGGAGTTCCAGCAGGCGCGCGGCGCCGTACTGGGCGTCGTCGAAGCCGTACCAGCGATCCTTGAAGAAGATGTGCCCGCTCATCTCGCCGGCCAGCGGCGCGCCCACCTGCTTCATGCGCGCCTTGATCAGCGAGTGCCCGGTGCGCCACATCATCGGCTCGCCGCCGTGACGCCGCACCCAGGGGTCCAGGTTGGCCGTGCACTTGACGTCGAAGATGATCGGAGCGCCGGGGTGACGCTGCAACACGTCGGCCGCGTACAGCATCAGCTGGCGATCGGGCCAGATCACATGGCCGTCCTTGGTGACCACGCCCAGGCGGTCGCCGTCGCCGTCGAAGGCCAGGCCGATCTCGGCGTCGCCGTCGCGCAGCACGCGCTGCAGGTCCTCCAGGTTGTGGGGATCCGCCGGATCGGGATGGTGGTTGGGAAAGCTGCCGTCGACCTCGCAGAACAGCTCGGTGACCTCGCAGCCCAGGCGACGCAACAGCTCCGGCGCGAAAGCGCCGGCCACGCCGTTGCCGCAATCCACCGCCACGCGCACCGGACGGGCCAGGCGGATGTCGGAGACGATGCGCTGCAGGTAGGGTTCGACGATGCTGGCCTCGCGCAGCGCGCCGCTGCCCTGGGCATAGGCCTCGGAGAGCGTGAGCTCGCGCAGCGCGGCGATGTCCTCGCCATGCAGGGCGTCGCCGCACAGCACCATCTTCAAGCCGTTGTACTCGGGCGGGTTGTGGCTGCCGGTGATCTGGATGCCGTTGGCGACCTCGGTGGTGGCACAGGCGAAATACAGCATGGGCGTCGCGTTCATGCCCAGGTCGATCACGTCGAGCCCGCCGGCGCGCAGGCCCGCGCTCAGCGCGCCGGCCAGCCTGGGGCCCGAGTCGCGTCCGTCGCGGCTGATGTGGACGGCCCGCTGGCCGCGTGCGCGGGCCACCGTGGCGTAAGCGCGCCCGATGTGCTCGCAGGCGGATTCGGTGAGGGAGCGGTCGACGATGCCGCGGATGTCGTAGGCCTTGAACAGCGAGGGATCGAGTTGTGCCATGGATTGCGTGCTTGCGTGCGTACTTGCTTGCGATGGGCCTGGGGACACGCGGCCCGCCAGGTCGAGGCAAAATGCCATTTTCTCACGCCGCCTCGCCATGGCCACCTATCTGATCGGCGACCTTCAAGGTTGCGACGACGCCTTCGCGCGCCTGCTCGATCACCTGCGCTTCGAACCGGGCCGTGATCGCCTGGTCGTGCTGGGCGACGCGGTCAACCGCGGACCGGCCTCGGCCGCCTGCCTGCGCCGGCTCATGCGCCTGGGCGACAGCGCGCAGTGCCTGCTCGGCAACCACGACCTGCACCTGCTCGCCGTGGCCGAGGGCGTGCGCCGCGCGCATCGCAGCGACACGCTGGACGACATCCTGCACGCGCCCGATCGGGACGACATGCTGCACTGGGTACGCCAGCGCCCACTGGCGCTGCTCGAACAGGGCTGGCTGCTGGTGCACGCCGGAGTGCTGCCGGACTGGAGCGTGGAGCAGACCCTGGAGCTGGCCGCCGACGTCGAACAGCAATTGCGCACGCAGGCGCCGCGCGCCTTTCTCGCCGATCTGTTCGGCAACCAGCCGGCACGCTGGTCGCCGGAGCTGCGCGGACCGGAGCGTTGGCGTCTGACGGTCAACGCGCTGACCCGCCTGCGCTACATCGACACCCGCGACGCAAGCATCGATTTCCACGCCAAGCAGGCCCCCGCCAGCGCCCCGCCCCATCTGCTGCCCTGGTACGCGGTGCCGGGGCGCGCCACGCGCGCCACGCCCATCGCCTTCGGGCACTGGTCCACCCTCGGACTGTCGTGGAGCGACGGCGCGCTGTGCCTGGACAGCGGTTGCCTGTGGGGCGGCGCACTGAGCTGCGTGCGCCTCGAATCGCCGCAGCGCCCGTGGCTGGAATTGCATGGCCTGCCCTGTGTCGGCCAGCGCACGCCGGGCACCTGAATGTCCGGCGAGGCCCCGCGCACTGGCCATGTGGGGGAATCCTGTGTACAATGCCCCTTTTTGCCAACGCTTATTTAAGTGGAGTGCTGTATGGCACGCGTCTGTCAGGTTACCGGCAAAGCGCCGATGGTGGGCAACAACGTTTCCCACGCCAACAACAAGACCAAGCGTCGCTTCCTGCCCAATCTGCAATATCGCAGGATCTGGGTGGAAAGCGAGAACCGTTTCGTGCGCCTTCGCGTCTCGAACGCCGGCCTGCGCCTGATCGACAAGGTCGGCATCGATGCCGTGCTGTCGGATCTGCGTGCGCGCGGCGAAGTCTGAATTCGACAAGCAACAGGAGTGACGCGCCATGGCCAAAGGCGGACGTGAAAAGATCAAGCTGGAGTCGACCGCCGGAACCGGTCACTTCTACACCACGACCAAGAACAAGCGCATCCAGCCCGAGAAGATGGAGATCGCGAAGTTCGATCCGGTCGCGCGCAAGCACGTGGTGTACAAGGAAACCAAGCTCAAGTAAGTTCGCTTGAGCCTGGCGGGTCGGACCCGCTCTGCCCCAAGAAACCCGCCCATGAGGCGGGTTTTTTTGCGCCCGGCCCGTCGCTCGCCTGCGCGGCGGGCGCAAAAAAGCCAGCCGAAGCTGGCTTCTCTGCACGACTCGGCAGCGAGCCGAGGCCCGCTGCGCGGCAATGCCGAATTACTTCTTGTCGGCGCTGCTGGCGGCGGAGGCGGCCGGGGCGGCAGCCGGGGCCGAAGCGGCGGCGGAAGCAGCCGGGGCGGCCTTCGACGCTTCAGCGGCGGGAGCCGAGGCGGCGGGGGCGGAGGCCGGGGCGGCGGCGGAGGCCGGGGCCGAGGCAGGAGCAGCTTCTTCCTTCTTGCCGCAGGCAGCCAGAGCCAGAGCAGCGATCATGGAAGCCAACAACACGGACTTTTTCATTTGATTCCTCAAGCGTCAGTACAAGACACAGGCGATGGAACCGGGGATTCCCGGCTGAATTTTGTGAAGCTCGAACCCGCCATCCACATCGATGGCACACAGTTCAATGGAAAAGTATAGCTCCACCCCGGGTTTGCCCCGATGCCCTTGTCATCTTTGCATCTAAATGTTGCGAAACGATCACAACCCCAGTGCGCGGGGCGCGAAGCCGGGCTCGGCCAGGTCCCAGGCCTGCTCGAACATCTGCAGCGAGCCCTGGCAGTCGCGTCCCGCCTGGAGCAAGGCACGCCGTTCGCGCTGCGCCGGCAGTGCCACCAGCGCGCGCTCGCCCAGCCACAAGCCCTCGGGAGGAGGCTCGATCCCGGAAGAAAGCTCACGACACTGGATCACGTGAGAGAACGCTTCTCTCCACCGGACGAAACGAGAGTTTCCCGCAAGCAATTTTGAATAGTCGCGCGCAAGCATGCGCATGCAGGGGCGCCGCCGCGGCAGGGCCCAGCGCGCGAGCCCCTGCACCAGCACCGACTCGTCCAGCGGCCATTCGGCGTAGTCGTCGCTGTACATGCACACCTGGGCGCCGGGATCGAGCAACAGCTCGCGCAAGGCCTGGTGCCAGGCCAGGCGACCTTCGATGATCCGCGCCTCGGGTTGCGCCGCGCTGTCCTGTGTCGCATCCATCCAGACCTCCCGCTCGCGCCGCCGCGCTTCAGTCCCGACCGGCATGGGCCCAGCCCGCCTCGCACCACTGCGCGATCAGTTCCCGTTCAGCCGGGCTGGCTTGCGCGTATTGTGCGGCATCGAGTTCGCGCGCATCGGCCAGGCAGCGCAGCAGCGGCGAGCGCCCGGCCTCGCCCGGCACGCTCTCGCCGTTGATGCTCAAGCCGGAACGGCTCCACAACATGCGCGTGCGACGGTCCAGGCGCAGCCCCCGTCGCGCGACGATGCGCGCGGCCTCCCGCGCATCGCCGGCCTCGAACACCACTTCCTGCTTCGGCTCGGTGAGCAGTTCGCCCAGGACTCGCGCGAAATCGGCCTTCCCGGGGCGCAGACGCGCGAAGGCCTCGGCCACGAACTCCACCATGTCCTCCGGCAGGCGCGCCGGATGCGCCCCCCGTCTCGCGGACAACTTGCCGCGGTCGCTGTAGCGTGGCGAGGGCTGCAGCTCCTCGGCCATTTTCCACAACAGCTGGCGCAGCAGTTCGTCCCCGGGCGGCGCCCGAAAGCCCACCGAATAGGTCATGCATTCGCCGTCGGCGATTCCGTCGTGGCCCCAACCCGGCGGCAGGTACAGCAGGTCCCCGGGCTCGACCACGAAATCCTGCTCGGGCACGAAACCCTGCAGGAGCTTCAGCGGTTGCCCCGGCTGCAGGCGCGGGCGATCCACCGCTCCGATGCGCCAGCGGCGACGTCCCTGCGCCTGCAGCAGGAACACGTCGTACTCGTCGACATGGGGCCCCACGCCGCCACCGTCGCTGGCCCAGGAGATCATCAGGTCGTCCAGACGGGCGTCGGGCACGAAGCGGAACCGCCGCAGCAGCCCGGCCACGCCCTCGTCGTGCAGGTCCACGCCCTGCACCAGCAGGGTCCAGCGCGGCGTGCGCACGGCGGGCAGGTCGCGGCGCGCCAGCGGCGCGTGGCGCACGTCCCACTGCCGGCCCTCGCGTTGCACCACCCGCGCTTCCACGTCGTCGCGCAGCGCCAGCTCGAACAGCTCGCGCCGCGACAGCAGGGGCTGCATCCCGGGCAGGGCGCGGCGCACCAGCAGGGGCTTGCGCTGCCAGTATTCGCGCAGGAATCGCTGGCGGCCGATGCCGGGGATGTCAAGCAACTTGGTGGACACGCGATACTCCGCAGGCAGTGGTCGACAGGCCCGGCAGTGTAGCCCTCCGGCTGGCCCGAGAATGCACTTGTGGCGCACAATGTCGGCCCCGGCGCGCGGCGCGCCTGGGCCCATCCCCGCGCAGGACACCCGACATGCAAGTAGCTCCC
This sequence comes from Pseudomonadota bacterium, assembly GCA_021830925.1. Taxonomy (GTDB): domain Bacteria; phylum Pseudomonadota; class Gammaproteobacteria; order Burkholderiales; family Burkholderiaceae_C; genus Thiomonas_A. The sequence goes on from JAKBNS010000124.1 coordinate 17,417, forward strand.
GACACCGTGGTCACGCTGGCCTGGCGCCTGACCGATGCCCAGAACGAAGACCTGGCCGACGACGAGGCCGGCACGGATTTCTACGTCGGCGGCGGCGATCTGCTGCCGGCCATCGAGCGCGATCTGCTGGGCAAGTCCGCCGGCGACCGCGGCGCGCTGCAAATCGAGCCTCCGGATGCCTTCGGCGACTACGAGCCCGAGCGCCTGCGCATGGAGGACCGGTCGCTGTTCCCCGAACTGCTGGAGCCGGGCATGCAGTTCGAGCAGTTGCCGCCGGGTTGCGCGCCTGCCGAGCCCGGCAGCCTGTTCACGGTCACCGACATCGCCGAGAGCAAGGTCATGCTGGACGGCAACCACCCGCTGGCCGGCATGGCGCTGCGCGTGCACTACCGCATTCTGGAGGTGCGCGAGCCCGACCCGGACGAGCGCGAGGCGCGCAGCGCCCTGCTCGAAGACGTGGACAGCGGCATGTTCCTGGTGAAGGGCTCGGGCTGAGCCCTCCCCCGCAGGCTGCGCTCAGGCCATGGCGCCTATGGCGCGGCGCAGGCGGGTCAGCGCGATGCCGAAAAAACCCGCGCCGATGCCCGCGATGGCCAGCAGCTGGGGCCAGACCTCGGCCAGCCCCGCCCCGCGGAACAGCGTGGCCTGCGAGAGGCTGACGAAATGCGTGGTCGGCGCGGCCAGCATCAGCAGGCGCACGGCCTCGGGCATGCTCTCGCGCGGGGTGCTGGCTCCCGAAAGCATTTCCAGCGGCAGCAGCACCATGATCAGCAAAAGGCCCATCTGGGGCATGGATCGCGCCATGGTGGCCAGGAAGATGCCCAGCGAGGTGACCGCGAACATCTGCAGCGCGGCGCCCAGCACGAACACCCACGTGGTCGACGGCAGCGGCAAGCCGATCAGCAGGTGCACGATCAGCCACAGCGACGCGCAGCACCCCAGCAGCACCACCAGCCCCATGGACCAGACCTTGGCGGCCATGATCTCCAGCGGGCTCAGCGGCATGGCCAGCAGGTGCTCGAGGCTGCCGTGCTCGCGCTCGCGCAGCCAGGCCGCGCCGGTCAGCACGATGCCCAGCATGGTCACGTTGTTGATCAGTTCGGCCACGGCACCGAACCACGACGGCGTGAGAGTCGGGTTGAAGCGGTTGCGCAGCACCAGGCGGGCGAGCGCCCCGGCCTGGGCGTCGCCGCTGCGATGGCGCTGGAGGAACTCGGCGATCTCGGCCTGGCAGATGGCCTGCACGTAGGCCCCGCCGGTGAAGGCCTGGGTCATGCGCGTGGCATCCACGCTGAGCTGCAGCGTGGGCGCGCGCTCGCCCAGCAGGTCGCGCTGCAGATGCCGCGGCAGGTCCAGCACGAAGGTGTAGCGTCCGGCGTCCATCGCCGGATCGACGTCGCGCAGGGAAATCACCGGCGGAGGCAGGAAGTACGGCGGCCCGAAGGCCTCGCGCAGGCGCATCGACAAGGCGGAGTGGTCCTCGTCGACCACCGCCAGCGGCGCGCGCTGCAGGGTCTCGGGCGCCCCGGTGGCGGCGCTGTAGATGGCCAGCGTGAAGGCGAAGGCGATCAGCACCAGCATCGCCCGATCGTGGCGCAGGCTGCGCAATTCCTTCAGCCCGAGGTACCAGACGTTGCGCAGGCCTTGTCGCATGGCGGCCATCCCGTGGCTTGTCTCGTCAACGTTCCTGGCGCCGCAGCAGCGCGACACCCGCGCCCAGCAGCACCGGCGCGCCGAGCAGCAGCGCGAACATCTGCGGCCCCATGTCGCCCAGTCCGAGCCCCTTGGAGAAGGTGCCACGCGAGACGATGAGGTAATGCGTGGTGGGGTACACCCTTCCCACCCACGCGGCCAGGCCCTGCAGCGAGGACGTGGGGTCGAGCAGGCCGGAGAACTGCACCGCCGGCAGCACCGTGCCGATGGTCGTGGCGAAGATCGCCGCGGTCTGGGTGCGCAGGAAACTCGACATCAGCAAGCCCAGCGCGGTGGCGTCGATCACGTACAGCAGGGAGCCGAGCGCGAAGGCGGCGGTGCTGCCGCGAAAGGGCACGCCGAACACCCAGCGCGCCCAGGCCCAAAGGACGGCGGCGTTGAGCAGGGCCAGGGCCACGTAGGGCAATTGCTTGCCCAGCAGGAACTCCAGTCGCGTGGCGGGCCCGACATAGAAATTCAGGATCGATCCGAGCTCCTTCTCCCGCACCACGCTGAGCGCGGCCAGCATGGCGGGAATCATGATCAGCAGCAAGGGGATGATGGCCGGCACCATGGCGACCAGGCTGCTCACGTCCGGGTTGTAGCGGTAGCGGATCTCGATGTCGGCGGGCTGCGCCGGCGCCCCCTGCGCCCCGCGCTCGGCGGCGCGCCGAGCCAGCCAGGAGGCATGCACCGCCTGCACGAAACCGTCGACGGTCTCGGCGCGCGCCGGCATGGAACCGTCGACCCAGGCGCCGACCTCCGGAGACAGGCCGCGCTGCAGGTCGCGACCGAAATGCGGCGGGATCTCCAGCGCCAGCGCGAGCTCGCCGTCGCGCAGGCGCCGTCGCATGTCGGCGTCGCTGCGCAAGGGCGCGCGCTCGCTGAATTCCCGGGCGCTGGCGAAATAGCGCACGTAGTCCCGACTCAGCGTGCTGCCGTCGCGGTCGAGCACGGCGAAACGCAGGTGCTGCACGTCCAGGTTGATGCCATAGCCCATGATCACCATCAGCAGCACGCTGCCCAGCAGCGCGAGGCTGGCGCGCACCGGGTCACGCAACAACTCCAGGCTCTCGCGCCAGCTGTGACTGAACAGCCGGGTCAGCGAGCGCTGCAGCAGCCACGGCGGGCGCGAGGGGGGCTGTCGGGGGGGCTGTCGGGGGGGCTGTCGGGCGCACTGCCCCGCCTCGGCCCGCGCCTCGGGCTCAGGCGCCGGGCCCCGGCGCTGCGCGCCCTCGGGAGCCTTGCCCGGCGAAGCCTCGATCCACTGCACGAAGGCCTGCTCGAGCGATGCGGCGCCGCGGGCCTCGGTCAACTCGCCCGGCGTGCCGCTGGCCAGCACGCGCCCGGCATGCATCAACGCGATCCTGTCGCAGCGCTGGGCCTCGCTCATGCGATGGGTGGAGACGAACACCGTGACGCCATCGCGCCGTGCCAGGACCTGCATCTGGTGCCAGAACCACTCCCGCGCCAGCGGATCGACGCCCGACGTGGGCTCGTCCAGGATCAGCAGCTCGGGCCCGTGCAGGGTCGCCACGGCGAAGGACAGGCGCTGGCGTTGCCCGAGCGCCAGGCGCGCCGGCAACTGCTCCATCACCTCGCGCAGCTCGAAGCGCTCGGCGGCCTGCTCGACCGCGGCGGCCCGCTGGCGCGCGGACAGGCCGAACAGGCGCGCATGCAACTCCAGGTTCTGGCGCACGCTCAATTCGTTCCACAGCGAGAAACCCTGGGTCATGTAACCCACGCGCTTGCGCGTGGCCAGGTCCCGCGCGTCCGGCGTGCGCCCCAGCACCCGCACGCTGCCCTCGCTGGGCTCGAGCAGGCCGGTGAGCATTTTCATCGTGGTGGTCTTGCCGCAACCGTTGGAACCGATGAATCCGAAGATCTCGCCCTGACGCACGCTCAGGTCGATGTGGTCGACGGCGGTGAAATCGCCGAAGCGCCGGCACAGTCCGCGCGCCTCGACCACCGGCGCCGCCTGCTCGCGCGGCGGCGGCGCCGGCATCTCGAAGGCCGCTCGCGCATGGGCGCGCGCGCCCACCAGCTGGACAAAGGCCTGTTCGAGATCGGCGCAGGCGCTGCGCTCGAGCAGCTCGGCCGGGGTTCCGTCGGCGACCACGCGACCGCTGTTCATGGCCACGAGCCAGTCGAAATCCCGTGCCTCGTCCATGTAGGCGGTCGCCACGACCACGGTCAACGCCCGCTCCGCGGCCCGCTGCTGGCGGATGTCGCGGATCAGCGCCCAGAACTGCACCCTGGACAGCGGATCGACTCCGGTGGTCGGCTCGTCCAGCACCAGCAGATCGGGATCGTGCAGCAACGCGCAGCAAAGGGCCAGTTTCTGCTTCATGCCCCCCGACAAGGTGGCCGCCGGACGCCGCGCGAAGGGCTCCAGCCCGGTGGCTCGCAACAGCTCGCGAGCACGCTGTTCCCGCCACGACCGCGAGAATCCGCGCTGGCGCCCGAAGAACTCCAGGTTCTCGGCCACGGAAAGCCCGCCGTACAGGCTGCGGCCCAGCCCCTGCGGCATGTAGGCCACGCGGTGCCGCAGGTGGGACAGGTGACGCGCATCGCGCAGGCTGCCGCCGAGCACCTCGATGTCGCCGCGCTGCAGCGCGCGCGCACCGCACAGCAAAGCGAGCAGGCTGGACTTGCCGACGCCGTCGGGACCGATCAGGCCGATCATGCCCACGGCGGGAAGCTCCAGCCGCGCGACGTCGAGCACTTCGCGTCGGCCATAGCGCAGGCCGACCTCGCGAAACCGGGCCAGCGCCTCGGGTGCGGTCTCCCGCGGGGCCGGGGACCGCGCCTGGCCGCTCATGGCCGCACCAGCAACCGCGCCGGCCAGGCCAGGTCGCGGCGCAGGCGCACGTAGGCCATGCCGGGCATGCCGCTCTTGAGTTCGGGGCGGTGCGCCGCGGCCCAGCGCGCATCCACGCGCGCGCGCACCCGGAACATCAACTTCTGGCGCTCGTTGGCCGTCTCCACGGTCTTCGGCGTGAACTGCGCCACCGCCGAAACGTAGGACACGACGGCTGGCACCACCCGCCCGCCAAGGGCGTCCGGCACGATGCGCGCCTCGTCGCCGATCACGACCTTGCCGGCATCGGATTCGGGAAGAAAAAAGGACATGCCCAGGTCCGAGGTGTCGAGCAGGCTGACCACCCGCGCGCCGACCCCGAGCATCTCTCCCGGGCGCGCCACCACGTACTGCACCTGCCCGTTCACCGGGGCGAGCAGCGAACAGTCCTGCAGGTCCACGTCCACGCGCCGCAGCGCGGCCTGCGCCGCGCCGATCGCGGAGCCCGCCTCCACGGCCTGCAGGCGCGCAGCCTCGATCGCCGCGGACGCCGCCGCGGCCTGCGCGCGGGCGGCCGTCAGCGCCCCCTCGGCACTGCCCACGCCAGCGCGATCGTCGTCGAACTGCTGGCGCGACACCCCGCCCACCGCGAGCAGTTGCCGGGAACGTTCGAGTCGGCTGCGAGCGGCCTGCAGCTCGGCGTCGCGCTGGCCGATCTGCGCCACCGCCGCATCGCGCTCGCTGCGCCGCAGCGCGACCTGGCTGCGCGACGTGGCCTCGGCATCGCGCGCGCGCTGCAGCTGCGCCTGCGCCTCGCCCCGCTGCGCCTGCAGCGGCGCGCAATCCAGGCGCGCGAGCACCTGACCGGCTCGCACCTGCTCGCCTTCCTGGACCTGCAGGCTGAGCAGCCTGGCGGGAATGCGCGTGGAAAGCTCGAGCTCCACCGCCTCCAGGCGGCCGTTGCCCGACGCCAGTCCGTCGGGCGCCGGCGCACGGCCCAGCCAGAACCAGGCCAGAATTCCCAGCGCGACGGCCCCTGCCGCCAGCGCCCACCCCCCTCGACCGAGCTTGCCGCGCATGCTCTTCGCCCCCGGCTCCGTCCGGTACGGAACCTCAAGGGAAATTGTGCCGCCTCGGACGCGCCGCGAAAGCGCGTCAGATCAAATCGGCAGCACGCGGCACGCCGTTTCAGGCACCGGTGGAGCCGAAGCCTCCGGCGCCGCGCTCGCTGCCGGCGGAAAAAGCGGGCACGACGCGGAACTCGGCACGCACGATGGGCACGAACATCATCTGCGCGATGCGCTCGCCCGGCTCGATGCGCAGGGGCGGACTGCCCGCCGCATTGCGATTCCACACGCTGACCATCACCTGCCCGGTGTAGTCGGCGTCGATCACACCCAGCGAATTGCCCAGCACCAGGCCGCGCTTGTGCCCCATGCCCGAGCGCGGCGCGATCACCGCCATCAGCCCGGGGTCGGCGATGTGCATCGCGAATCCCGCCGGCACCAGCAGCGCGGGGCTGCCCGCCGGGATGTCCAGCGCCGCGTCGACGCAGGCGTGCAGGTCCACCGCGGCGGCCATCGACGACTGGTAGCTGGGCAGGCCCCATTGGTGCAGGCGGGGGTCGAGGATCACGAGTTCCACGGGCGCGGTCGCGGCGGTGCTCAAGGGCGGTCTCCAGGTGGGCTAGGGCTGTGGGGAAATATCGGAGCGCACGCCCGCCGGGGTTGTGCGGCAGGCGTGCGCGGCGGGGGGCGGCGCGACTCAGGCGCGCGCCGGCAGGCGCGGGGCGATCTCGGCCACCAGTCGGCGCGCCAGGTCGAGCTTGTCCATGCTGGGCAGTTCACGCACGCCCTCGGCGTCGACCAGCACGCAGCTGCTGTGATCGCTGCCGAAGGTCTGCGGCCCGAGGTTGCCCACCAGCAACGGCACTCCCTTGCGCTCGCGCTTGGCCTGGGCATGCGCCACGAGTTGCTCGGCCTCGGCCGCGAAGCCCACGCAGAACGGAGCGTCGGCGCGCGCGGCCACCTCGGCCAGGATGTCGGGGTTGAGCAACAGCCGCGGCAAGGGCGGCGCGCCGTCGGGCTGCTTCTTGATCTTGCCGGGTTGCGCCTCGGGACGCCAGTCGGCCACCGCGGCCGCGGCGACGAACACATCGACGCCCCCGGCGGCCAGCTCGGCCCGTACCGCGTCGCGCATCTGCAGCGCGGTTTCCACGGGCACGGTGCGCACGCCATGCGGCGGCGCGAGCGCGGTCGGGCCGGCCACCAGCACGACTTCGGCGCCCGCCTCCCAGGCGGCCCGCGCCAGCGCCCAACCCATCTTGCCGCTGGAGCGGTTGGTCAGCCCGCGCACTTCGTCCCAGGGCTCGAACGTGGGCCCAGCGGTCAGCAGCACACGCCGGCCGCGCAACAGCGGGGGCTGCCACAGGGCCTCGATCTCGCACATCAGTTGCTCGGGCTCGAGCATGCGCCCGTCGCCGACCTCGCCGCAGGCCTGTGCGCCGCTGCCGGGGCCGGCCAGGCGCAGGCCGTCGCGCCGCAGTTGCTCGGCATTGCGCTGTACCGCCGGGTGCGCCCACATGGCGCGGTTCATGGCCGGGGCCAGCAGCGTGGGCACCGCGTCGCGCGCCAGCAGCAGCGTGGCCAGCAGGTCATCGCCCATGCCGACGGCCGCCCGGGCGATG
>JAKBNS010000112.1 GCA_021830925.1 Pseudomonadota bacterium
GGTGCGCCTGCTGCGCGGCGCCGGCGCCCAGCCCGCGGCCGTGCTGATCGCGCTGGACCGTCAGGAGAAGGCCGCGGTGGCCGGAAGCACCCTGCCCCACTCGGCGGTGCAGCACGTGCAAACCGAGCACCACCTGCCGGTGGTGGCCATCGCCGACCTGGACGCGCTGCTCGCCGTGCTGGACGCCGCGCGCGACCCCGAACTGGCGCGCTGGCTGCCCGAGGTGCGCGATTACCGCGCACGCTACGGGGTCAGCCGCGGCTGAGTCCCGGCCCGAAGCCTCAGCGCATCCAGACTCCTGTCGCCGCATGGCGACAGTGCGAGACGCTGGATTTGCGGGCTTCCGAGGGCAACAGGGCGGCACCCTGTCGCCCCCCGGCGACAAAACACCCCGGAAAATGCCTCGCATCAACGCGCAATGGCTGCGCACCAGGCCTCGATGCCCGGACTTTCCCATGGGAATCCGCGCACTTGCGCAAACATGCGGCGCCGGAATCCGGGGCTAGCACGGCATTTGCTCCAGGACTGGGGGAAGCCGCGGCAAGACGCCGCGCCCCGGCCCAGGAGACCGACATGAGCACGAATTCACGCCCCGGACGCCGCAGCAACGTCGACCACGAGGCCATGTTCGCCCTCGCGCTGCAGCGCGCCACCGCCTGCGCTCCGCCCCTTGTCGCCCCGGAGGCGGGCCTGGCCAGCGGGCTGCAGGCGCGCGCCGGGCGCGTGCTGCCGATGCCCCCGGGCGCCGCCGAGGGGGATCAGGTCCCGCCCACGTAGGGATTGCTGCGGCGCTCGACGCCGAAACTGGACTCCGGCCCGTGGCCGGGAATGAACACGGTGTCGTCGCCCATCGGCCACAGCCGGGTGACGATGCTGTCGATCAACTGTTGGTGGTTGCCGCGCGGAAAGTCGGTGCGCCCGATGGAGCCCGCGAACAGTACGTCCCCCACCCAGCACCGCCGCGCCGGCGCGTGATGGAACACCACGTGGCCCGGCGTGTGCCCGGGGCAGTGGCGCACCTCGAACTCCAGCTCCCCGAGCCGCAGGCTGTCGCCGTCTTCCAGCCAGCGCGCCGGCGTGAAGGCCTGCGCGGGCGGGAAGCCGAACATCTTCGACTGCTGCGGCAGCATGTCGATCCAGAACTGATCGTCGCGATGCGGCCCCACGATGGGCACGTCCAGCAACTGCGCCAGCTCGCCCGCGGCGCCCGCATGGTCGATGTGCGCATGGGTCAGCCAGATCGCCCCGACCCGCAGCTCACGACGCTCGGCCTCCTGCACCAGGCGCTCGATCTCGCCGCCCGGATCCGTGAACACCGCCTCGCCGCTGGCGTCGTCCCAGAGCAGACAGCAGTTCTGCGCGAAGGGGGTGACGGGGAGGATCTGATAGCGGAGCATGGGACGGAAGGAGGGAGCTGGGAACAAAGTCTCAAAAGCGAAACAAAGTCTCAAAATCCGGACGGAGACCAACTCCGAAGTGGGAAACAAAGTTTCAAATAATCAACAATTATTGAATAAAAACAGCAACTTAGCAAGCCACGAAATCGCACGCAACCGAAACCCTCACGCCGCGACAATGCAAGGGAAGACAACTCCGCTCCCCAGTGGGCTGTCTCGCCCCTGGCCCTGGCCCGACGGCGCAGCGAATCAGATAATTGCCGCGCAAACGCTCGTCGGTGGTGAGCCCCCGACGGGTAAGTTAAGGGTAAGGCCAGCCACGGGAGGGCCGCACTTGCAGACGAGAGGTAGCCGCGCGCGGGGTGGTGGGCGGCAGCAGTTCGGCCGAAGCGGGCATTGGGCGCAAACGGTGCCGGCGGCCGGAGCGGTGCGGACTGCGGTCGCCCACGCTGCCGGTATTCTGCACGGCTGCTCCGGGCGTTGGATTGCTACATAGAAGCGTACGCTAGGCACATACATGCACATACGCCGAGGGACCCGATGAAGGCAATCTGTTGACGCCGATGCCGATTTGAGCCATCTGCCAGGTTTGGCGTGAGCCGCTCGGAATTCGCCAAGATGAAGGCGCGATGCTGGGCGCGGTGAGGCGGTCATGGCTCAGCTGCCGATCGGCGACTGGCTCAAATCGGCATCGGCGCCAACACGACCCGGAGCTTTCCCCGGAACGGGTCGCAGCAGAGCTTCGGCTCTCCGCGCGCTACATCAACGCGCTGCTGCAGGCAGAAGGAACGTCGCTCAGCCGGATGATCTGGTCACGGCGTCTGGAGCGCGTGGCCAGGGACCTGCGCGACCCGGCGCTTCAGAGCCGAACCATCTCCTGCATTGCCTTCCATCACGGCTTCAACGATCTGACCCACTTCAGCAAGGCCTTTCGCCAGAAGTTCGGGCTCGCACCCCGTGACTTCCGACAAGCAGAAGTCACGGCGAAGGCTGGACCCGAGGTATCTCTGCACGCCTGATCCGCCGCGCCACGTCGGGCGGCCTGCGTGCCCCCGGGCCCCTCAGACCCCGGGCCCGGATCCGATCACGACGCCCCTGGCCGAACGCGCCAGACGATCGATTTCCCGGGCAAGCGGCAACAACTCCCGGCCTTGCCAGGTCAGTTCCACCCCCTGCCCGCTACGAAGCAGAAGCGGCGCGCCCACTTCAGCCTCCAGCATCCGGATCTGCCGGCTCAAGGCCGATTGCGCCACGCCCAGTTTCCGTGCCGCACAACTGAAACTGCCGGACAGGACGATGGAGACAAAGTAGTTCAGTTGTCTCAGGGTCATGGGCTCATCCTCCATGGGCGGCCGCTCCGGAGGGTCACTCCTTGAGCATGCCCAGGTAGGTGGCTTCCACCTTGGGGTCGTGCAGCAGCTGCTGCGCCGGGCCGTGCATGGACACCTCGCCCAGCTCCAGCACGTAGCCGAAGTCGGCCACCTGCAGCGCCGCGCGCGCGTTCTGCTCGATCAGCAGCACGCTCATGCCGGCGTCGCGCAACTGCGCCACCGCGTGCAGCACCTCGCGCACGATGCGCGGGGCCAGGCCCAGGCTGGGCTCGTCGAGCATGAGCAGGCGCGGCGCGCCCATCAGCGCGCGCCCCAGCGCCAGCATCTGGCGCTCCCCGCCCGACAGGGTCTGCGCGTCCTGCGCGCGGCGCTCCTTCAGGCGCGGGAACAACTCGTACACCCGCTCCAGCTCGCGCTGGCGCGCGGCGCGCCCGTCGCGCCGCCGGAAGGCGCCCAGCAGCAGGTTGTCGTGCACGCTCATGGAGCCGAACAGGTCGCGCTTCTCGGTCACCAGCCCGATGCCCGCCTCCACGCGACGCTGCGCGTCGGCGTGTCCGAACTCGATTCCGTCGAACTCCACGCGCCCCTCGGCGCGCAGCAAGCCCATCACCGCGCCCAGCAGCGTGGTCTTGCCCGCCCCGTTGGGCCCGATCACGGTGACGATGCTGCCCCGCGGCACCTCCAGGTCCACACCCCGCACCGCTCGTACCTTCCCGTAACTCACACTCAGCCCGCGCACCGCCAGCAGTGCCGCCTCGGTCGCCACCTTCACCCTTGCGTTCATGCTGCTTGCCCCTCCGGCTCGCGTGTCGCCTGGGGCTCGTCGAGCCCGCCCAGGTACGCCTCGATCACCGCCGGGTGCTTCTGCACCTCGCGCGGCAGCCCCTCGGCGATCTTCTCCCCGAAGTCCATGGCCACCACGCGGTCGGCCAGGCCCATGACGAAATCCAGGTCGTGCTCGACCAGCAGGATGGCCAGGCCCTGGCCGCGCAGCTGGTCCAGCAACTGCGCCAGATTGCGCTTCTCCAGGTAGCGCAGCCCCGCCGCCGGCTCGTCCAGCAGCAGCAGGCAGGGGTCGGTCGCCAGCGCGCGCGCGATCTCCACCACCCGCTGCAGGCCCAGCGGCAGGCTGCCGGCCGGCGCGTGCGCGTGCTCGGCCAGCCCGCAGCGCTCCAGCTGCTGCCAGGCGGTGGCCTGGATGGAGGCCTCCTGCGCGCGGTCCAGGCGCCAGGCCGAGGCCACGAAACTGTGGTGTCCGCGCAGGTGCGCGCCCAGCGCCACGTTGTCCAGCACGCTCATGCGCGGCAGCAGGCGCACGTGCTGGAAGGTGCGGCTCATGCCCAGCGCGGCCACCGCGCGCGCGTCCAGCCGGTGCACCGCGCGGTCGCGGAAACGCACCTCGCCCGCGCTGGCGCGGTCGACCTGGGAGATGCAGTTGAACAGCGTGCTCTTGCCCGCCCCGTTGGGGCCGATCAGCGCCAGCACCTCGCCGGCGCGCACCTCGAAGCTGATGGCGTTGTTGGCGACCAGCCCGCCGAAGCGCTTGGTCAGCTCGCGCACCTGCAGCACCAGTTCGCCCGCGGCCGGGCGGGCCCGCTCGGCCAGCACCGGCGCGCTCGGGCGCGGCGCCAGCGTGGCCGCCGGGTTCCAGCGCGCTCCCAGCGCGCGCACCCGCGCCCACAGGCCCTCGGGGGCGCGTTGCAGGATCAGGATCATCAGCACCCCGAACACCAGGTCCTCGAAGTTGCCGCTGCGTCCCAGCAGGTGCGGCAGCAGGTCCTGCAGCCACTGGCGCAGCAGCGAGTACAGCGAGGAGCCCAGCACCGCGCCCCACAGGTCGCCGATGCCCCCCACCACGCCCATGAACAGGTACTCGATGCCCTGGCCCAGCGAGAACGGCGTGGGGTTCACGAAACCCTGCATGTGCGCGTACAGCCAGCCCGACACGCAGGCGTACTGCGCCGCCAGCACGAACAGGATGGTCTTGAAGCGCGTGGTGTTCACCCCCATCGCCTCGGCCATCAGCGTGCCGCCCTTGAGCGCGCGCATCGCCCGCCCCTCGCGCGAGTCCAGCATGTTGTGCACCGTCCACACGATCAGCAGCACCACGCCCCAGATCAGGTAGTGGTACTGCAGCGCCGTGCTCAGCTTGACCCCCAGCACGCTGATCGGCGCGATGCCGCTCATGCCGGTCTGCCCGCCGATGGCCTGCACGTTGCCGAACACCAGATAGATGCTCAGGCCCCAGGCCAGCGTGGACAGGGGCAGGAAATGCCCGCTCATGCGCAACGTCACCCAGCCCAGCACCAGCGCGGCCAGCGTCACCAGCACCAGCGCCGCCAGCAGGCCCCACCAGGGGCTCCAGCCCTGCGCGGTGCACAGGTAGGCGCTGGTGTAGGCGCCCATGCCCACGAAGGCGGCCTGGCCGAAGCTGGTCAGCCCGCCCACCCCGGTCAGCAGCACCAGGCCCAGCACCACGATGGTGGCCAGCCCGATGTAGTCCAGCAGCGTGCGCCCGTAGCTGCCCACCAGCCAGGGCAGCACCGCCAGCAGCACCACGAAGCCGGCCGTCAACACATGGCGGGGCTTCATTCCTCGTCCTCCTGGTGCACCGCGTGGCGCTGCCCCAGCGAGCGCCACAGCAGCACGGGGATGATCAGCGAGAACACGATCACGTCCTTGTAGGCGCTGGCCCAGAAGGAGGAGAAGGACTCGACCATGCCGACGAAAATCGAGCCCAGCGCCGCCAGCGGGTAACTCGACAGTCCGCCGATGATCGCCGCCACGAAGCCCTTCAGGCCGATGACGAAGCCCGAGTCGTAGTAGATGATGGTGGTCGAGGCGATGAAAATCCCCGACAGCGCCCCGATCAGCGCCGCCAGCGCGAAGGCCGTGCGCCCCGCGAAGGCGGGCGAGATGCCCATGAGCTGCGCGCCCGTGCGGCTGACCGCCGTGGCGCGCAGCGCCTTGCCCCACAGGGTGTAATTGAAGAAGGCGAACAGCGCCACCACCAGCACCGCCGACAGCGCGATGATCCACAGCGTCTGCTGGTCCACCGGCATGCCGGCGAGCTGGAAGCTGCCGTCGGTGAAGGCCGGCAGGCGCGAGCCCTCGGGGCCGAAGAAGTACAGCCCCAGGCTGCTCATCGCCAGGTGCAGCGCAACAGACAGCAGCAGCAGGGTCAGCACCGAGGCCTGCGCCACCGGCTGGTACACCAGCCGGTACAGCAGCGGGCCCAGCGGCACCGTCACCAGCAGCGCCACCAGGATCTGCAACGCGTAGTCCAGCCTGCCCAGGGGCAAGGCGTAGCAGGCC
>JAKBNS010000093.1 GCA_021830925.1 Pseudomonadota bacterium
CAGGCCCCACAGCAGCCCCGGGCCCGTCGGCCGCGCGCCGCGGCGCCCGCGCAGTCGCAGCCCGGAGATCAGCGCGATGCCCAGCAGGATGGCGCCGATGCCGGCCCAGGCCGCCGCCGGCGGGCGATCGCCCAGCAGCGCGACCGCCGCCAGCACCGCCACCAGCGGCCCGCTTCCGCGCGCCACCGGGTACACCACCGAGAAATCGCCCTCCCGATAGCCGCGCTGCAGGGCCAGCGCGTACAACTGGTGCGCCACGCTGCTGCCGGCGATGGCGGCCCAGGCCGCCGGCCCCAGCGGCGCGCCGGCGCCGCGCCAGGCCCACAGCGCGAAGGGCGCGAACACCAGCACGCTGAGCAGGTCGTAGAGCCAGATGAAGGGCAGCCCGGCCGCGGCCTTCTTGGCGAACAGGTTCCATGTGGCATGCAGCGAGGCGCCGCCGAGTACCAGGGCCAGTGCGATGGGGTCCATGCCGTGCATCGGGCGATGGTAGGGCAGGGCGGAGTGCCCGCGGCGGTGGCCGGCCCCGGCAGCACCGCGGGCAAAACGGATATGCTGGCTGCGGGCGCGCCGCCCGCAAGCCCGGATTCCCGCCGTGAACTCCCATCCCGATTCCCAAGCTTCTCCCGATTTCCCAGCTTCCCCAGCTTCCCCAGCGCCTCCCGGCTCGAGCCCCTCTTTCGACGAGGGCGCCGTCACGCGCGAGGAACTGCACCTGCGGCGCATCGAGATGCGCGGCTATCGCCGCAGCGACGGGCTGTACGAGATCGAAGCCCGGCTGCGCGACACCAAGCCCTTCGCGCAGGAGCTCGGCCGGGCCGGGCGCGTGGTGGAGGCCGGCGAGCCGATCCACGATCTCGGCATGCGCCTGGTGTTCGACGCCGACTACACCGTGCGCGCGGTGCAGGCCTTCGCCGACGCCGCGCCCTACAACGAGTGCCCGCAGGCCGGCGCCGCGCTGCAGGCGCTGGTGGGCCTGCGCATGGTCGCCGGCTGGAACAAGGCCGTGCGCGAGCGCCTGGCCAACGCCGCCAACTGCACCCACCTGAAGGAACTGCTCGGGCCCATCGCCACCACGGCCTTCCAGTCCCTGGTCTCGGAATTCCCCGAACGCACCGAGGAGGTGGACGCCCGGGGCCGGCCGCGCCAGATCGACACCTGCTACGCCTACCGCGCCGAGGGCGAGGTGGTGCTGCGCAACTGGCCGCGCTTTCACCGGAGCTGACATGCACGCGAGCACCTGGAGCCTGCTGGCCGCGCTGGTCGTGGTCTACCTGCCGGCGCTGGCCATTCCCGGCCCCAATTTCCTGGCCGTCACCCAGGCCTCGCTCGACGTGTCGCGGCGCCACGGCGTCGCCACCGCGCTGGGCGTGGCCAGCGGCAGCACGCTGCTGGCCAGCCTGGCCGCCGCCGGCGCGGGGCTGCTGCTGAGCCACGCCGGGCCCGCGCAACGCGTGGCGGCCCTGCTGGGCGGCGCCTACCTGCTGTACCTGGCCCGCTCGATCTGGCGCCAGTCGCGCAGCGCGCCGCCGGCGGGAGCGGTGGCAGGCGCGCGGGCGGCGCGGACATCGGTGCCGGCCAGCTACGGGCGCGGCCTGCTCACCAACCTGACCAATCCGAAGGCGCTCGTGTTCTTCTCCACCATTTTCGCCGGCCTGCTGGGTGCCGGCGCGCCGTGGGCCGTGCGGGCGGCCGCGGTGGCCACCATCTTCGCCTGCTCGGTGAGCTGGCATCTCAGCCTGGCCACCCTGTTCACCCGCGCCTCGGTGCGCGCCGCCTATGCGCGCATGCGCCGCGGCCTGCTGCGTGGCACCTCGCTGCTGATCGGCGGCTTCGGGCTGCGCCTGGTCTGGCAGGCGGCGGCTGGGCGCTGAGCCGCCGCGCGCGCGGCGGCTGGCGTGGATCGCCACGGCGTCGCTGCTCAGCTACGCCGCCTACGCGGTGCTCAATCTGTTGCTGTCGCGGGGCGCGAGTCCGTCTCCACGCTGAGCGTCTCGCTAGTGCTGACGCCGAGTTGCCACCAGGTCTCGCGCGTGGCCTTGCGCTGCTTGAGCTGGTACATGGCCGCGTCGGCCTTGCGCAGCAGCGAGTCCATGTCGGCGCCGTCCGCCGGAAAGCGCGCCACGCCCATGGTGAGCTGGATGCGCACCTGGCGCGTCGCCGTCAGGCGCAGCGGTTCGGCGGCGGCATTCTCGATGCGCTGGAGCACGGCGGCCAGTTCCTCGTGCGCGCTGGCCGGGTCGATGTCGGCGATCACCATGACGAACTCGTCGCCCCCCAGGCGGGCCAGCACGTCGTTGCTGCGCATGCGTGCGCTCCAGCGTCGCGCCACCTCGCGCAGCAGCTTGTCGCCGGCGGCATGTCCCAGGCGGTCGTTGACCTGCTTGAAGTCGTCCAGGTCCATGTAGCCGACCGCCACCTCGGTGCCGTTGCGCCGCGCCCGCTCCAGCGCATCCTCCAGTCGCTGGCGTAGCGCCATGCGGTTGGGCAAGCCCGTCAAGGTGTCGTGCATCGACAGTTTCGCCGCCTCCGCGTGCAGGCGCGACAGCTCGACGAAGGCGGACTGGATACGGTAGGTGGCCAGGGTCAGGTAGGCGAAGTAGATGAAGATCAGCACCCCGACCGTGCGCAGGGTCGGGTCCGCGGACAGCAGCAAGCGGGCGCTCATGGTCAGCGCCGGCGGGAGCATGAACAACAGCGCCGACCATCCGTCCGAGGACTGCTGGGCCACGCCCGCGCCGCACACCGCCAGGATCATCGCGGTCACCAGCATCTCGTCGAAGGGGCGAGCGGCGGGAAGGATCAGGGGCAGCCCCGCCCACATCAGGCCGAGCCCCAGCACGCTCAGGCGCAACCAGCGCAACCACAACGGCCCATTGCGGCCGGCCGCCACGTCCTCGCGCCCCAGGATCCACACCACGATGCGCCCGACGTGCGCCAGGCACAAGACGCCGAACCAGGGCAGCAGCCGGTCGTGCGCCACGTGGTTGCGCAACAGCCAGCCCACCACCGCCGCCGGGCCCACGCTGCCGGCGAAGCCCACCGGGATGGACTGCAGCAGCACCCGCGCCTGGTCGATCGAGGTGTCCGGCGGCGCGCCGGCCGCGGCTGCGCCCGGCGTCGGCGCCGCGGCCTGATCGGAGGCCGGGGTGGGGGCCTTGGGAGAGGAGCCTGCCATCGAAGGAACTGGGGGCTGCGGCGTGAACGGGACGGAGAACATCGTAGCGTGGCCGAGCGCGCACGCGCGCCTACCGCTCGTCGCCCGGCAGCTACCTTTCGCCGGAAAGCCCTTGCTCGCCTGAAGCGCGCTTCGGCAGGATGCGTGCATGGCGGCCCACGTCGAGGGCCGGGAACGGGCAGGGCGATGCACGCGCAACACGCCAAGGGGTTCAGGGGTTTCACGCTCATCGAGCTGCTGGTGGTCGTCGCCGTGGCGGCGGTGCTGCTGGCCGTGGCCGTGCCCAACCTGCAACCCCAGGTGGCCGCAGCCAGCGCCAGGTCCACCGCGGACAAGCTCGCCGATGCGCTGCGCTACGCGCGCCAGTACGCGCTGAGCACCTCCACCCTGGTCACCTTCACCCCCAGCGGTTGCGGCTACAGCGTGTCCACCTCCGCCGGTGCGCAGTTGCTCAGCGCGCCCGCGGGCGGCTCCAGCGGCGTGAGCTGCCAGCCGCTGGGCCAGACCGTGTCCTTTCTCGGTGACGGCAGCGTCTCGCTGTGCACCACGGGCGCGCAGGGCCAGTTGAGCTGCAGCGCGCTGCCCAGCACCAGCACGCCCACCACCACGGTCAGCGGCGGCGGCGTCAACTGGAAGGTCCAGCTGAGCAGCGGAGGCGTGGTCACCACGAGCCAATCATGAACCTGCCTCGCGCGACCCGGCGGCGCGGCCCTTGCGCGGCGCGCCGCAGCCAACTCGGGCTGACCCTGCTGGAAGTGCTGGTGGCCATGGTGCTGTTCCTGGCCGCCGCCAGCGGCCTGGTGCTGCTGATCAACCAGGCCTACGTGGCCAATGCGCAAGCCTCGCGCACCTTCGCCGCCACCACCACCGCGCAAAGCCTGCTGGCGGTGGTCGAGGGCAATCCCCAGCTGCTGGGTTCGCTCAACGGCATGCAGCTGGCGGCGCAGAACCCCTCGGCGGGCAACGCCGCGCTCACGCCGGTGGTGAACTGGTGGAAGTCCCAGGTCAGCCAGTACCCCGACCTGATGGCCGTCTCGGTGAGCACCATTCCCGCGGGCAGCGCCAGCGCCGGCACCTGCAATCCCGCCAGTCCCTGTCAGCTCAGCGCGGTCATCACGGTGCGCTCGGCCTTCGGCGGCAGCATGCAGCGCACCTACCTGCTGCAGGACGGATTCTGAGATGAACGCACCCAAGGCTCCGGCGCAACGCACGCGCGGCTTCACGCTGGTCGAACTCCTGGTCGCGCTGGCGGTGGCCACGCTGCTGGGCCTGCTGGTGTTCGTGTCCTTCGGCAGCCTGGAGTCCAACGGCCTGCGCGCCAGCGACTCGGCCAAGCTGCAGGACCAGTCGCGCGTCGCCATGACCCTGTTGTCCGACGACCTGTCGCGCGCCGGCTTCATGATGAACGGCCCCTCCGGCCAGGGCCGCTGCGCGCGTCTGCTGACCTACAACAGCAACCTCAACAGCGCCCAGGTGATCAACCAGTGGCCGGTGTCCGGCGTGGTGCAGACCACCGGCGGCTACGTGCCCGGAACCAAGAGCACCTCGACCACCTTCAACTACGCCAGCCCCGGCGGCGCCGGCACCGACGCCATCACCATGTTCTACGCCGCCAACTTCGGCCAGGGCGGCGCCGCCACGCCGGGCAGTGTGCGCGTGGTCAAGGCCACCAACGGCAGCCTCAGCAACGCCGCGCTGTTCGTCTCCAACAACTCCGTGTTCCAGACCGGCGACGTCGACATCGTGGTGCTGCCCGCGCGCAACATCTGCATCCGCTTCCAGATCACCGGCACCGGCGGCTCGGCCAACCAGATCGTGCACAACTCCGGCAACGGCACGGTGATCAACCCGCCCAACGGTTTCACCGGCGTGTCCACGCTGGCCAACCCGGCCATCAGCCCGGCGCTCACCACGGCCGACCTGGCGCAGGCCTATGTGCAGGACTTCGGGCAGGTCTCGGGTGCCGCCGGTCCGCTGCAGGTCAGCTACAGCATCCGCCCGGACCCGAACTCCTCCACCACGCCGGACCTGTGGCGCACCGTGGTCAATGCCCTGGGCAGCGTGGTCAGCGACGCTCCGGTGGCCAGCAACGTCGTGCTGCTGCACGCGCTGTACGCGCCGGTGGTCAACAACCAGCTGCAATCCTTCGTGTCCTGGTCGAGCATCGCCGGCGCCAACCAGCAGGGCCAGGTCGGTGCGGTCGAGGTGGCCTACGTCGTGCGCAAGCCCAACACCGGCGCGCGCACCAACAACCCGGCCAGCCTGAGCGTGCTCGACGAGACCTACACGCCCCCCGCCGGCAACGCCTGGCAATACCAAGTGTTCACGCAGATCGTGTATCTGCGCAACGTCGCATGGAACCAGTCATGAGATCCGCACGAAACCAGGGTGGCGCCGCGCTGCTGGTGGTGATCGCGCTGTTCCTGATCATCCTGCCCATCGCCCTGCTGGCGATTTTCGGGCGCACGCTGCAGAACGACACCTTCTCGGGTTCGTACCTGTGGCGCGCGCAGGCGCGCGACGCCGCCAACCAGCAGATGGCCGCGCTGCGCAGCACCCTGGCGCAGACCATCGGCACCGGCGGACTGCTCGAATACCAGGCCTCGCCCCCGGCCTGGTACGTGGGCAACACCCAGAACGTGCAGCCCGCCTCGGCCTCTTTCTGGAGCGGATGCCAGCAGAACCATCTCTGCCAGGCCACCACCGTCACGCTGGCCAACGGCACCGGGCGCCAGAGCTTCCAGGTGCTGCAACTGGTCACGCCCACCGGGGTGGTCGACAACACGCTGTGCAACCCCGGGTACACGGCGGTTTTCTACAACGTGTGGGTGCAGGCCACCGCCAGCGCGAACCCCGCGGCCGGCTCCGCGACCACCCAGGCGGTGTACCGCGCCTGCATCCAGTCCTAGCGGACGCGCGCACCGCGCGGGAGATCCGGACATGCAAACCCTGCGAACCATGAACAAGACCCTGCGCGGCCTGGTGCTCGGCGGCGCCAGCCTGTCGATGCTGCTTTCCCCGTGGTCGATGCCCATCGCGGCGTCCGCCACCGCGCCCAGCCGCCCGCAGATCGTCATCGCCATCGGCAATTCCCAGTCCATGGACGGCGACCTCAGCGGCGCCATCATGACGGGCTCGGGCCTGCTGTCCAAGTCCCTGAGCAGTCTGTACAACACCAGCTCGCCGCAGAACTACGTCATCCCCTCGGGCTTCGTGCCGCCGGCCTCGGCGCCCGCCGGCTCCGCCTCCGCGCCCTACACGGTGAAGGCGAGCAACGGCACCCTGGTGGACAACAGCGCGAGCCGGCTCAACGTCGCCAAGGCCGGCATCTACACCGTGCTCAACCAGTACCTTCCGAGCATGGATTTCGCGCTGGAGACCTACAAGACCTCGCAGCCGCCCTCGTACTGGTCGACCTGGGTGTACTACATGTCGGGGCCGGACGGTTTCAGCTTCAAGAACGACCTGCCGACCAACGGATTCACCACCTATACCGACTACCAGAACTTCGTCGACAACCCGACCAACGCCAACGCCGACCCCGCCGCCACGCGCTGGGTGCTCAACCCCTGCTTCAACTACACGAGCGCATCGTCCAACGTCGCCACGTACTGCTCGGGCATCGACCAGGCCGGAGCCTTGCCGAGCGGGCAGCTCGCCGGCGACAAGTACATGCAGATCGCGGCGTCCAGCGACGACCCCGACATCAACGACGTGCTGTACGCCGGCAGTGGGACCGACCCGCTATCGCTGGACTACGGCGGCGCCTATGCGGCGTACAACTTCAGGACGTACCTCGGGGCGATCACGGCCACCAAGACGCCCTACACCTATTTCTCCCTGTCCGACTATAACGTCGGCGCGGTCAGCGTGGGCTACAACTCCTACACCGACGGCAATACCTACATGACCGGGCCGACCAACGCCGGCTACGTTCCCTACTCGCCGCAGGTCATGTACGCCCAACGCGGCTTCGGCTACAGCGCCGGCCAGAGTTCGACCACGGGATCCACCGTGGTGCAGATGACCACGAACCTGGACACGCTGACCCCCGGCAGTTCCACCTTCCAGACGGCGTACGCATCCGATCTGGCCAGTTTCCAGGCCGCCCTCGCGCCCGAGACCAACAACGCCTACACCACCGAGATCAAGGCCTCGGCCGGCCAGTCCGCGCTGGCCGGGCTGGTGCAGGGCGCCGGCAGCCTGCTCAAGGGCCTCACCGCTTCGTGCGCCGGGCAATACGTGATCCTGGTCACCGACGGCCTGCCCACCAGCGACCTGAAGGGCAACGCCTGGCCGCCGCTGGGCAGCAAGGCCGGACACGGCTACGGCGTCAACGCGTCCTTCTACGGCATCGGTGCGGATGCCCAGTACGGCATCAACGACGACTCCGGCAACCTGCCCGGCGGCCAGACCAAGGGCGCGCTCGACATCGCCAACACCAACGACGCGGCCCTGGTGGACGCGGTCACCGCGATCCAGAAACTGGCCGGCGCGGGCATCAAGACCTACGTCATCGGCCTGGGCGCCGGCGTCGACAAGACGGTCAACCCGGCGGCGTCCTACGCCCTCAACGCCATGGCCATCGCCGGCGGCACCAGCACGGTCTACCCGGCCAACAACGTGCCGCAGTTCACCAACGCGCTGAGCAGCATCGCGGCCACGATCTTCGGCAACGTGGTCGCCGCGGCGCCTGCCGTGCCGCCCTATGTGCAAAGCGGCTCGCTGGCCTATCTGCTGTCCACCAACAACAACCTTGGCTCGGAACAGGGGTTCTTCCAGGCCTTCAGCCTCGACGCCAACGGCAACGTCTCGATCAGCCCGGCGTGGACCCTGCAGATGACGGCGGCCCAGCGCCGCGCGGACCTGTTCACCGACCAGGGCAGCGGCACCGGCGTGTCCCTGCTGGCCAACCAGCCCGCGAGCGCCTTCGGCAACCCCAGCACCCCGAGCGCGCAGGACATCATCAACTACACCATCGACCCCTCCTACAACAATGGCGCCTACCTCGCCGGGCGGGTCAGTGGCAGTTTCCTGGGCACCATCTCGTCTCCTTCGGCCAAGCCGCTGATTCTCAGCCGCCCCAACAACCCGAGTTTCCTCAGCAGCTCGAGCTACCGCAGCTTCGCGCAGACCAACTCCAGTCGCGCCCAGCTGGAGTTGTTCACCACCAACGACGGCTTCCTCTACGCCATCTCCGCGGGCAGCCCGTCCAGCAACGGCACCCTGCAGTGGGCCTGGATGCCCTCGGTGCTGCTGCCGCAACTGGGGAACTACTCGGGCTTCCAGAACGCGCAGACCATGGTCGGCGGGCTCATCACCGTCGACAGCGCCGACGCCAGCGGCAACTGGGCCACCTACGTGGTGGGAACCGGGCAGGGCGGCGGGCTGCACTACGACCTCAAGCTCAGCAGCTGCAGCTCGTCGACCAGCGCCTGCACGCCGAGCATCTCCAGCGTCTGGTTCGATGCCCAAAGCGGCTACAGCTCGGCACCGCAGGGCGCGCCGCAGGCACCGGTGATCTGGTGGGACGCCAACGACATCGCCTACGCCTACTACTTCACCACCCTGGGCTCCACCTCGTATCTGAACGTGATGCGCCTGTACGACGGCAGCACCAGCAAGGTCAAGCTCGGTTTCACCCCGTCCTCCACGAGTTATCTCAACTCCGATGCGGGTCAGCTGCTGGTCGGCGACACGGCAGGCAACATCTGGTCGGTCGACCTGACCAGCGGCAGCACCGCCAGCAAGCTCAGCGCGCCGTCGCTGATCGGCACGGTGCCGAACGCTTCCACCGCGGGCCCGCTGCGCTTCATCGGCGAGGCCGAGACCGCCACCGGCATCTACGTGTGGGGTACCACCGACCACCAGGTAACCGTGTTCAAGTTCACCGGCGGCGCCATCTCCACGAGCACCACCGGCTGGACGCCGTGGTGGTGGTCCTCGACCTCCGGCTCGGGGTATCTGTCGGGCACGGCCATGGCCACCACCACCGCCGACCCCGGCGTGAGCTCGACCACCGCGCCGTACTGGCTCGACGCCGGCGGCACCATCACCGACGCTTCCGGCGTGCAGGCCGACACCCTGGTCGTGCCGGTCACGGTCTCGCCGCAGGCAAGCTGCGGAACGCCGGTCGCGAAGTACGACTTTTTCCTGCTCGCCTCCGGGCTGTTCCCCAAGGGCACCTTCTACGACACCAACCACAACGCACTGACCTCCAATCCGCAGATCGGTCTGGGCATCGCCTACTCGCCGGTGATCGCCCAGAACGGCAACGGATCGGCCATCGTGTACGGAAGCGCCGCGCAGAACCCCAACGGCAAGATCGGCTTCCAGGTCGCTGCCACCAGCGGCCTGCACGTCGGCCCCGGCCTTGTCGGCTGGCAGCCGCTGTGGATGACCCAGCCGTGATTTCCCGCACAGGGTTTACCAGAAAATAGCCATAAACAATATAAAACCATCCAGAAAATCGATAAAGCCTAGCGATTAAATCACGTTGACACCGCCCCCGATCTGAAAAATCATCGCTCCCCAATATTCATACATGTACATGTATGAAGGATGCGCGAGCGTCGCTCGAGACGACGCCGCCATGCCGATGCCCTACTGGGCATCGGCCCACCGGCCGACGAGCCGAATGCGACAAGAAGGGGAGAGGGGACATGAGCAAGCAAGGGAACAGGCGCGCCCGTCGCGCGCTGCTGGCCGCGGGCGGCCTGCTGTGGTGTGCGGGGGCGCACGCCGCCAACTGGTTCGAGATCCAGGGGGTATCGCCGCCGGGCTGGGGCAGGGCCCATGTCAGCGGCTGGATCGAGCCCGACTACACGGCCAAGCAGGCCGGCACCGCACGCAACGGCCAGGTGCCCCGCAGCAATCTCGTCGGCCCGGGTTTCGAGCACAGCAGCGAGCTCTCCATCCAGCGCGCCCAGCTGGTGGTGGGCGGGCGTCTGAACCCTCACGTCGACTACTACGTCGCCGGTGAATTCGGCGACAACGGGTATACCCACGACGCCAACGGCTATTCGCCCAAGCTGATCGACGGCCACGTGCTGCTCAGCGGCTACGTGCCCGGTGTGCGCGTGGAGGCGGGCATCCTGCGCGCACCGGGGCCCGAGGCCGCGATGGACGGCTACCCCGCCTACAGCTTCATCGCCCTGTTCCCGACCGTCATCGGGCAACTGATGCAGCCGAGCTTCTACGCCCGCAGCCAGCATTACGCGAGCGCCGGCGCCGGCGGCTACCTGATTCCCGGGGCGTCGATGTCGACCAACAACGGCTTTCGCTACCCCGGCGTCGAGGCGACCGACTGGTTCCGCCCGCGGCCCGCGCTGGAACTGGCCTACGGCCTGATGCTCGGCGAGTACGGCAAGCAGCTCGAGGCCGACACCGCCAACGGCCCCATCGTGGCCGGCCGTGCGCAGGCCTCGTGGCTGTTCGGCGGCGGCCGCGGCGCCTTCCGCAACGACCTCACCGGTTTCGTCTGGTACCAGCAGGCACGCCCGCAACTCAACGGCAGCGCCAGCACCCTGCGCCGCAGCGGCCTGGGCGTCACGCTGCGCCAGGGCTACATGGTCCCGGGCGGGCGCAGCCTCAAGTTCGAGACCATGCAAGGCAGCGGGGACATCGCCGCGCCGTCGCCCTTCGTGGCGGCGCCGGGGCTGCTGCCCGCGCAGGTCGACACCATCGTCTACCCCGGCAGCAACAACACCGCGCACGGCTACTACCTTAGCGGCGGCCTGTTCGTCACGCGCAACATCGAGCTCGACGCGCGCTACGACTACTACGACCGCCTGCCCAACATCCCCGCGCAGGAGCGCAGCTTCAAGAACCTCGGGGTCGGCGTGCAATACCACTTCTCGCCGCTGAGCCGCGTGGTGCTGGACTACTTCTCGCGCCGCGTGGACATCACCCATCCCGAGGCCATCGGTCCGGCCAACAGCCCCGCGCGCCTGCTCGCGCAGAGCACCGCGGCCGCCATGGGCAACGAACTGGACCTGTACGCCATCGTCAGCTTCTGACGCGCGCCGGGCCCCGCAGCACATGCCCACCGGGCATGCGGCGCGGCACGCATCGTGCCGCGCCGACATCCGCGCTCGCCTCGGCGATCGCCTCCACCAGGAACCAAGCGATGAATCCTCCGTTTCGCAAGACCATGCAGCTGCTGCTGGGTTGTGCCGCCCTCGCGCTGAGCGCCCAGGCCATGGCTGCCCCGGCGCCCGCCGCGGCCGACCCCATCCACGTCGACATTCCCGTGCCCCTGAAGCACGCCGACGTGGTGTTCAACATGGATCACCGCGCCTTCGTCGGCGACCTGCCCGTGGGCATGAACTACATGCACCTGCTGGCGATGCGCTACGCCAAGGACCACATCACCGGCAAGATCATCGGCGTGTTCCACGGCGCCGGCGCCTACATGGTGCTCAACGACAAGGCCTACGACGCGGCCCGCCACGTCAAGACCGGCAACCCCTACGCGCCCATCATCGCCGGGCTGCGCAAGCAGGGCGTGCAGATCGAGGAATGCCGCGTGTCGATGATGGCCCACCACTGGGGCAATGCCGACCTGCTGCCCGGCGTGCTGGTCAACGGCGGCGCCGTGGCCCGCCTGATCGAGCTGCAGCAGCAGGGCTACGTTCAGATCCAGCCCTGAGCCTCGCCGTGCTTGCGCGGGACCGGGCCCGCGCAAGCACGGACCGCGACCGGGGTTGGGGGCATGATCGCGCGCCCTGCGGCCCCGGTCTGGCGACGCTAGCATGGCCCGGACCGCGCGCTGGTGCGCGGCAAGCCTGGAGAAATCCGAGATGGTCCTGCTGGAATTCGCGATGGCCCCCGGCGGCAAGGGCGAGAGCGTCAGCCCCTTCGTCGCCCGCATCCTCGACGTCATCGACCGCAGCGGCGTGACCTACCAGCTCACGCCCATGGGCACCATCCTCGAAGGCGACTGGGATCGCGTGTTCGGCGTGGTCAAGGCCTGCTTCGACGAACTCGAGCGCGATTGCCCGCGGATCACCATGAATCTCAAAATGGACTACCGGCGCGGCGACCACAGCCGCATGGCCTCCAAGATCGACGCCGTCGAGACGCGGCTGGGCCGCTCGCTGAGCACCGGTTGAAGGCGCCGCCCTTCACCGGCGCCGCACTAGGACAGGTGTGCGCCGCGCAACGCCGGCTGGCCTGCTCAGGCGGCGAGCACGTTCAACGCAAAAGATCCGGCGACACGCCGCAAGCGCTCATCGGCCGTCCAAAAGGCGCGACACCCATGCGTGATCGCCGTGGCAAGATGCAGCGCGTCCGGAGTCTTGAGTCCGAATCGCCCGCGTAGCTGCGCGGCTGATCGGTAGACCTCCTCGGGCATGTTCAGGATTTCGAACTGCCGCAGGCCATGCTCGTAGTGCTGTTGGAGAGCCAGGTTGCCGTCGCGAATGGGCGCTATGAGGCAGGAGTCGATGAAGATCAGTCCCACGCGTTGCGCTCTTGCTGGATTCCAGCGTCGATTTGCTCGACACCGCGGCGCGCATGGTGGGGAACGGCATGCGTGCGCAGCCACGCCAGCACGTCGCGCCGAGGCTGCTCGGGCGGGTTCACCGGCACCAGCCTGACCGTCGGTACCCCCCGCGTGGCGATCACGATCATGTTGACTTGCATACGCCAGACCTCCCACTCTGGCCAGAGTGTAGGCTTGTGCTGGCTAGGAGTCGCGCCGAATCCCGTGCGCGGTGACGTGGCCACGCCGGCCTTCAGCGCCTGGCGCAGAGGCTGAGCGCGATATCCCCACGCGCTGCCTACCCTTGCGGCGCACGGGAAATGCGGGAATCCGGGCTCGCGTAGGCTGACCCGGAACGGGTTCGGCATGCCCTTCTCGTCTCCAGTTCGAAGGGGCTCGAGTCGCGGCGCAGCCCCATGGGCCCGCCGCGGGAGCCGACCTTGCCATCCAAGCCATCCAGCCGACGCACGAGGCGCAGCATGCGCAGGCGCGCCGGCGCCCGGACCTCCTGGTTGTCATTGCTTGTTCCCTACGCGCTTGTGGGCCTGGTCGTGGTTCTGGTCTCCATGGTGCTGCGCCGGGTCGGCATGTCGCACCGGGCGGTCGGCACCTTCGTCAGGATCCTGGCCGGCCCGTTGGGCTACGTAGCGTTTCTTCGGCCCTTCGACGGTCTCGTGGAAAGGGTCCATCGCTGGCGTTGGTGGCGCCGACTGAGCGCGGGGATCGGCTGGTGGGTCGGGGTCCTGCGGCGCTTCGCCACGGTGCTGGGACTGTCGCTCGCGGCGGCCGGCTACGGGCTGCTGGCCTGGCTCGGCGAGTGGACGTCCTGGCAGTGCTTGGCGGGTGCGGCCACCGCGCTTGCCCTGGCCCTGTTGCACCTGGCGCGCGGCCTGGCCGAATCGGCTGGCGCGCGCAGGAAATTGCGGCGACGCCTGGGCGTCTGGGCGTGGCCGAGTTTCCTGGCCGGCCGTCCGCGGGCGCAAGAGGGTGTGACGCCATCGGGGCTTCGACACCCTGCGCGCATCGGGCGGCGTGGCGCGATGGCCGCGGGTTTCGCGGTGCTGGTCGGAAGCGTCGCCTGGGTGGGCTGTGCACAGTGGGATCCCTGGCGGAGCCTGGCCACCTTGCTGGTTCTGGCCGACGGCAGCTTGCTGGTCGTGCTTGGCGTGCTGCTTCGGCAAGCCCGGAGCGCGAGCGGGCACCCCCACGCGCCGCTGGCCATTGCCCCGCAAGGGGAATGCGGGAAATACAGGCCGCCTACGCTGCATGCGTCGTCGGCGGACCGCGCCGCGCAACGTACCGGCCCGCCATGCCCACGCTCCTGATGTGCCCCCACGGCTCCGATTACGGTAGTGACGAACGGGACTACTGCAGCATGCTGGAGCCGCATGGCAAACTGCTGTGCGACATGTGCCAGGACTTCGGCAGCGCGAACACCGTGGCGCTGGCCGAGCTCACCTCCGATTTCCAGCGTTACGAATCAACGGGACGGGCCACTGTCAGTGCCGGAGCCGATGTGTATCGGGGCCGCATGGAGCGGTTCCTCAAGGCGATGGAGCGCCACCAGAATGCCATCGACGCCTACCACCATGGCACGCGCGGCGGAGCGCCGAAGAATCTGCCCCGGGCCTCGCTGCGCGACACCCTGCAGCGCACCGGCGCCGAGCTCAACCAGATGTTCCGGCAGGAACTCGCGCAACTGACCGGGAACTGGTTCCCGCGCTCCAGGATGCTGGTATCCGGGCGCGTCGTGGTGCCGGACCGTGTGCGCCACAATCCGAAGATCTCGCGCCTGGACGTGCGCACACCCACGCAAGCCTGGATGCTGGCCAAGCTGGGGACCTGTGCCAGGTACCTGAGCCGCGGGCTCGTCGTCATCGACCTGGGCAGGCGGGCGCAAAACGTCGATGCGGTACGCGACGCCGGTGGAGATTGGCACCGGCAGGCGGCAATCGAGGCGGCCGGATTCGGTGGGTCGGCGATTACGGGGGGCTTGGGAGCTGCCGCGGCGGGTGAAGTCCTCAGCGCAGTCGCGATGCTGACCCCGGCGGGTTGGGTCCTGATCGTCGCCGGCCTGGCCGTCGCGGGGGCCGTCGCGGCAGGAACGATCTTGGCGGGTCAGGCGGCCGAGGACTTTGCACGTCAGCAGTATGACCAGGTTCTGGCATTCCAGAAGGCCCTGCAATGATCCGACTTCCCTTCATGACGGTGCTGTTTATCCTGTGCATCGCGGGGTGTCTGCTGAGCTTCTTGCTCTGTGGTGTGTTCGCGCTTGTCACGGTGCGCAAGTTGAGCAGGAACCCACACACGCAGTCGCGACTGGGCATGTACGTCTATCCATGGGGACAGGCCTTCAGCGTCGCGGCAGCCATGACACTGCCCCGTGCCCACATCCGGCGCAGGCGCAGCGGCGCGGTGGGTGACCTATTCGCCGATTGCGATGCGATCTATGCCCATACGAACCGCCTGGATCGTTGCCTCGGGCGTGCCATCTATTTGCTCATCATGTTCAGCGCCGCCGCCCTGGGCGTGGTGTTCATCGACCGCTACCTGTTTTGAGCATGCGCCCTCCTCCGAGGCGTGTTCAGGCTGGTTGCCATGAAGGCGGACGGGCGAAATGGCGGGGCTCACTGGGTCTTGGGGGCACGGATCATGGGTAACCCTGCATGACCTTTCAACGGACATTGCCATGAGCCAGGATGCGCTGACGATCCACCTGCTTCGTATCGTCCTGGGGGGGATGATCCTGAGCGCCGTGCTGTTCGGCATGTTTGCGCTGGTCACGGTGCGGAAGTTGTGGAAGGACCCGCAGACCCGGTCGCAACTGGGCACGGCCGTGTTCCCGGGGGGCCAGTTGATGAACGTCGCGGGTGCCTTGACCATGCCCCGGGTGTATACGCGCTGGGGCCGCAGGGGACCGGTGGGCGATCTGTTCGCCGATTGCGATGCGGTCTACGCCCACACGAACCTGTTCGACCGTTGTCTCGGGCGGGTGTGCTTCGCGGTGTTCTGGGCCACGGGCGTGGCGTTCACGGCCCTGATGCTTTTGCACTATCTCGGCTGAGCATCTCGGGGCGCCTGGACGGATCCCGGTCCGGCGGTGTGACGTCGTCGGAGCCGGCTACCATGGGCCGCGCGGCCCCGATGCGCAAGGCGACTTGCGGGGGCATCCTTTCCAGCCCACTCGTCTCGGCGCGCACCGATGGCCGTTTCCCGTTCACGCAGGATGCACCCCGTTGTCGAGCCGCTGGCGCGCGCGGGAACACCCATGTTGCTGGCCGGTGGCGCGATGCTGCTCGGAGTCCTGGTGCTGGGGAGCAACCCTTTGTTCCAGCCCGCCGCGGCTGCGCTGACGCCGCTTGGATGGCTGGTCGTGGCGGTGGGCGCGGGGCTGCGAGGCTTCGCAGAGTTGCATGCGGAGCGGCCGTCGGTCGTTCCGGCGATGCCGGTTGGAGCGGTCGAGCCGATTCTGCGCAGCCCGGATCGGCCGGAGGCCACGGCGGGGGCCCGGCATGAGCCCGCGACCGGGGCCCGGCGGGAGCCTGCGCGGTCGGTCGCGCCGGACATGGAGCCCGCCTGGTCGATGGACCTGCTGCGCCGCATCGAGTGGCGCCGGTTCGAGGCGCTGTGCGAAGCCCTGGTTCAGCTCGATGGGTACTCCACACGCAGTCAGGCTTACGGTGCCGACGGCGGGGTGGACGTCTGGTTGTATCCGGCGTCGTCGCAGGGAGCGGCGGAGTCCGCCTCGGAGCCGCGCCTCGCCGCGGGGATCGTGCAGTGCAAGAGCTGGGGCAAGCCGGTGGGGGAGCCTCCGGTGCGCGAGTTGCTGGGCCTGAAGACCGCGCACCGCGTGAGCCTGGCCATCCTGTTTTCGGTGGGTGGCTTCACCGACGGCGCGCTGCGGTTCGGGCAGGCCCAAGGCTTGCTGCTGGTCGACGGCGGGCAGGTGCTGAGCCGCATCCTTGCCAGTCCGCGCGAGACGCAGTTGCGCTTGCTGGCCGTGGCCATCGAAGGTGACTACCAGCGGCCGACCTGCGTGCGCTGCGGCAGCAAGATGGTTCTTCGCAGCGGTGGGGACAGGGCTGACTTCTGGGGCTGCGAACGCTACCCGCTGTGCCGGCATAAGCTGCATCGGTCCTCCGACGGGCAGGCATCCTGATGCGGGCGAACTGGAAAGCCCTGGCCTGGTTCGCGCTGGCCGTGTTGGCCGCGCTGATGGCGGCGCGCTCGTGGAACAGCCTGCGGCTGCCCACGGCGCGTCCGGGCCTTCCAGCGCTTCCCGTTGCGCCGGCGGTCGTGCGCGCGCCCGGTC
Source organism: Pseudomonadota bacterium (assembly GCA_021830925.1). Classification (GTDB taxonomy): domain Bacteria; phylum Pseudomonadota; class Gammaproteobacteria; order Burkholderiales; family Burkholderiaceae_C; genus Thiomonas_A. The sequence continues at coordinate 16,975 of JAKBNS010000093.1, forward strand.
AGGTCGGCGCCGCGGCGGCGTTGGTGCGGCCACCTCGTCCGACGCCCTCCAGGGTAGCCAGGCCGGCCGGCTCGCGCCTGCTCAAGTGCTCCGAGCATGGCGAAGTCACTTATACCAACGATCCGCAGGATTGCGTCGGCGCGCCGGTGTCGCGCAGCATCGTCGTGTATCCCACGCAGGGTTACGAGCCCTACCGGCGCTAAGCCCTGCGATGCCTCGGTGCGGCGGCGCGCGTGCGCGCGGCCCCCTCCGGTACTTCAATAGCCTAGCCGGCTGTCGGCCTATCAGGGAGCGCCACGCCGGTGAAGCGCTGAACGGAGAACCGGGTGGCCCCGTAGGGCCATCGCAGCAGCCACGCCAGGCCGAGCATCGAAATGACCAGGCCCACGGACGAGAGGATCTTGTCCAGCCAGCCGTCTTCTGCCGCTTCGATGCCCAGGCCGGACATCACCAGGGTGAGCGGCAGCACGACGCCGGCCATCAGTACCAGGATGCGCCAGGTCATTCCCCACCACAGCGCCCAGCCGATGCCGGCCGGCAGCGGATGCGCCTCGGGCCCGCCATCGCGCTCGACGCGGAGTTCCACCGGGCCCGAGGGGGAAGCAAAGGGCTTGTGGAACACCCAGCGCTGAAAAATGACCACCTGCCCTAGCGTCACCAGCACCATGATCGTGGGTGTCATGTAAGCGAGGATCGGCGAGTGGGAGGGGGCGAAGCTCAGGATGAGGAAGAGCAGCGCGAAGGCGAGCAGCCCCAACAGCAGGCTGCGCAAGGTCAGGCGCATCCAGGCTTGCAGTGCGACGAAGAACAAGAGCGTATCCATGCGCCATTGTGATGCGCGCGGGATAACCTGGTGTCCTGTCCTGCCAATCATCGGCCGCTCGTTCATGTGCCTGCGGGAGCGGTCGTCGGTTGCCCCCACGGGGCCCGCAGGTTCACGGTGCGGAAGACGATGGCCCGAGTTGCCGGTGCTGACGCCTCATCCGCGCGCCACGCGGCGTCGCGCGTGCGCGGCCACGCCGTCTTTCAGCGCCCAGCGCAGCGGCTGGGCGAGCAGGCGGATGCTGGCGCGCAGCGCCTCGCGGCGCAGCGGCGAGGGCGCGGGCAGCTGCATCATCGGGTAGGCCCAGGAGGGCAGTTCGTGCAGCGCGGCCTGCACGAACAGCTGCTGCAGTCCGCCGGGCGCGTCGGCGGCGGGCATGTGGCGCAGCAGGTCGAGCACGAAGCGCGAGCGTTCGGAGAATTCCAGCTCCTCCCGGTAGGCGAGCAGGTCCTCGGCGGCCTGGGCTTCGCCGCGGGCGATGCGCGCGTTGGGCAGCCCCTGTTCCACGCAGCCCAGCGCGATGGGGATGCGGGCCATTTCGTCGAAGTAGAGGTCGCGGCGCGCGGGCGGCATGCCGGGGTCGACGAACACGCGGTGGGCGTGCAGGAAACTCCAGGTCTCGCTCAGGTGCACCCAGTACAGCAGGCGCGGATCGTCGGCGCGGTATTCGCGCCCGTCGGGATGGCGGCCGCACACCTGGGCGTGGATGGCGCGCACCCGCGCCAGCGCCTGCTCGGCGGTCGCGGTGGCGCCGTAGCTGGTCTCGGCGATGAAGCGCGCGGTGCGGGCCAGGCGCCCGCGCAGGTCCTGGCGAAAGCTGGAGTGGTCCCACACGCCGGCCAGGGCCAGCGGGTGCAGCGCCTGCAGCAGGAGCGCGCCGATGCCCCCGACCATCATCGAGGGAAAGTCGGCGTGTACCCGCCAGGTCTGCGAATCGGGTCCGAACAGGCCGGGGTCGCCGGCCGGCTGCAGGTATTGCACCGGCGCGCGGCCGTCGCCGCCGGCGACGATGCGCACGCGGCGGCGCAGGGCTTCACGCAGCATGGAGTACGGGCGGGGAAGAGCGCTGCGCGGTGCGAATCACCAGCTGCCCACGTTGGGCATGTCGGTCCAGGGCTTGGCCGGGGGCAGCGCGGCGCCCTTTTGCAGCAGTTCGATGGAGATCTGGTCGGGCGAGCGCACGAAGGCCATGCGGCCATCGCGCGGGGGGCGCAGGATGGTCACGCCGTGGGACTGCAGGTGCTCGCAGGTCTTGTAGATGTCGTCCACCTCGTAGGCGATGTGGCCGAAATTGCGTCCGCCGGTGTAGGTCTCGGGGTCCCAGTTGTAGGTCAGCTCGACCTGGGCGTCGTCGTCGCCGGGGGCGGCCAGGTAGACCAGGGTGAAGCGGCCTTGCTGGCTTTCCATGCGGCGCAGCTCGCGCAGGCCCAGCGCGTCGCGGTAGAAGGCGAGGGAGACGTCCAGATCGGCCACGCGGACCATCGTGTGCAGGTATTTCATCGTGAGTCTCGGAGAGTGGGGATGGCCCGCGCGGGCGCGCGGGCCGGGCTGGAGAGAATCGTAGTGCGCATCGCTCCCGCGCGTGCGCCGGCCCCGCCGGTTCCCGCGCGCGTGGGGCTGCATCTTGCGGTTCAGGCGCCGCGTCCCGTACGCTGGGACGTATTGCAATCATGGAACGCGAACTCCTGGAACGCCGATGAGCGCCGACCTGTCGTCCTCCCCGGTACGTCTGCAGCGCGATGGCGCGGTGGCGGTGCTGGAACTGCAGCGCCCGCAGGCGCTGAACGTGGTGGACCTGCCCACCGCGCGGGCCTTCCTGGCCGCTTGCCGCGAACTCTCCGGCGACGCCTCGGTGCGCGCGGTGCTGCTGTGCGGGGCCGGGCGTAGTTTCGGGGTGGGGGGCGACCTGCGCGCGATGGCCGAGGGCGACGCCTGCGCGGTGGCCGGCGAGCTGATCGACGCCCTGCACGAGTCGGTGCGGCGCCTGGCCGCGCTGGACGCGCCGGTGGTGGCGGCGCTGCAGGGCGTGGTGGCGGGCGGAAGCTGGAGCCTGGCGCTGGCCGCGGACCTGGCGCTGGCCGCCGACGACGCGGTGTTCGCGCTGGCCTACGCGCAGATCGGCGCCAGTTGCGACGTCAACGCGTCGTGGGCGCTGCCGCGCATGGTGGGGCTGCGCCGCGCGCTGCAGATTGCGCTGCTGGGCGATCGCCTGGACGCGGCGCGGGCGCTGGAGTGGGGCGTGGTCAACCGCGTGGTGCCGGCGGCCGAGTTGCGCGAGCAGGCGCTGGCTCTGGCGCGGCAACTGGCCGAGGGGCCGACGCTGGCCTACGGGCGGCTCAAGCGCTTGATGCGCCAGTCCTTCGAGCATGCGCTGGGCGGGCAGCTGGAGCGCGAGCGCCAGGCCTTCCTGGAAGGCACGCGCACGCAGGATTTCGGGCAGGGCGTGGCGGCCTTCCTGGAAAAGCGGCCGGCCCGCTTCGAGGGCCGTTGAGATGCCCCAGGCCTACATCGTTCGTGCCCTGCGCACCGCCGGAGGGCGGCGCGGCGGGCGTCTGGCGGGCTGGCATCCGGTGGACCTGGCCGCCAGCGTGGTGGACGCGCTGATCGAGCGCAGCGGCGCCGATCCGGGGTGCATCGACGACGTGATCGTCGGCTGCGTGTCCCAGGCGGGCGAGCAGTCGACCAACGTCGGGCGCAACGTGGTGCTGGCCTCCAGCCTGCCCGAGACGGTGCCCGGCACCTCGGTGGACCGGCAGTGCGGCTCCTCGCAGCAGGCCATCCACTTCGCCGCGCAGGCGGTGATGTCGGGCACCATGGACGTGGTGGTGGCCGCCGGCGTGGAGAGCATGAGCCGGGTGCCCATGGGCCTGCCCCACAGCCTGCCGCGGCGCGAGGGCCTGGGCAGCTACCTGAGCCCGCGCATCCGGCAGCGCTACGGAGTGGACGAGTTCAGCCAGTTCCATGGCGCCGAGGCCATCGCGCACAGCTTCGGGTTCACGCGCGAGCAGCTCGATGCCTACGCGCTGCAAAGCCACCTGCGCGCGGCGAAGGCGGCGGCCGACGGCGCCTTCGACGCCGAGATCCTGGCGCTTCCCGAACGCGCGGCGGACGGCACCGAGGGCCCGCCGCACACCCGCGACGAGGGCGTGCGCGCGGACGCCAGCGCGCAGGCGCTGGCGGGCCTGAAGACCCTGCGCGAGGGCGGGGTGATCACGGCCGGCAACGCCAGCCAGATCTGCGACGGCGCGGCCGCGGTGCTGGTGGCCAACGAACAGGGCTTGCGCGCGCTGGGGGCCGAGCCGCTGGCGCGCATTCATCACTTGAGCGTGCTGGGCGGCGACCCGGTGGTGATGCTGCTGGCGCCGCTGGATGCCACGCGCCGCGCCCTGGCGCGCAGCGGCATGGCGCTGCGCGACATCGATCTCTACGAGGTCAACGAGGCCTTCGCGCCGGTGCCGCTGGCCTGGGCGCGGGAGCTGGACGCCGACCCGACGCGCCTGAACGTGCACGGCGGCGCGATCGCCCTCGGGCATCCGCTGGGGGCTTCCGGCGCGCGCCTGATGAGCACCCTGGTGCATGCGCTGCACCGGCGCGGCGCGCGCTACGGCCTGCAGACCATGTGCGAGGGCGGGGGCATGGCCAACGTGACCATCGTCGAGCGCCTGTAACGGCGCCTGGCCGTCGCCCGGCGCGGCCGCGGTGCTCAGGGGCTGGCCGGTCGGCGCCAGGCGCGGTGGATGGCCTGCCAGGCCAGGTCCACCGCGGCGCGCTCGCGTTGCGACTCGAGGCACGCGAAGCGCAGGTCGCAGGGCAGTTCCACGCGGTCGGCGATGACCAGGCCCTCGCGCTGGCTTTCGCGCATGGCCACGGCGTCGCGCGCCAGCGAAAGCCCCACGCCGGAGCGGACCAGCGCCAGCATGGAGGCCTCCTGGTCGACCAGGGCCACGCGGTTCTGCCGCAGGCCCAGGGGTTCGAGGGCCGACCGCAGCAGGCGCGAATGCACCGAGGCCGGCGGCGTCAGCACCCAGGGCAGGCGCACCAGGTCGGCCCAGCCGCGCCCCTGCACCTGCGGCCCCCAGCCGGCGGGCGCGATCACGCGGTAGGCGAAACGCGCCAGCACTTCGTCGTGGAAGGGCCCGGGCGGGCGGCGGGAGGCGCCGGCGGCGGCCGCGTTGGGGTCGCCGAGGTAGTAGCCGACGTCGATGCTCTTGGCCTGCAGGCGCTCCAGCACCTCGCCGCTGACCCCATGCTGCAGCTCGGGTTCGAGCTCCGGGGCGAGCGCCACGAGTTCGCGCAGGAAGGCGCCCAGACGGGTGAATTCGGGGTCGAGGATGGTGCCGATGCGCAGCGGGCCGCGTACCGCGCCCTTGACCCGCTGGGCCGCCTGCTCGAACTCGGCCAGGCCTTCCAGCGCCCGCTCGGCGTGGCTGAGCAGCGAGGCTCCCTCGCGGGTCAGCAGCATGCCGCTGGCGGTGCGCTGGAACAATTCCACGCCCAGGCGCTCGCCGAGTTCGCGCAATTGCAGGCTCACCGCCGGCTGGCTGCGGTGCAGGCGCTCGGCGGCGCGCGACACATGCCCCTCGCGCGCGACGGCGACGAAGGCCTGCAGCAGGCGGGGGTCGATGGAGCGGCTCATCGGGGGTACTCGGGGGGCACGCACGCGGGGAGCATTATCAGCGCAGCTTATAACACTCGGGCCGCATCCTCATTGGAACTCGGGCGCGTGGCGCACTAGGCTTGAGCAGGTACACCCCCTCGAAGCCGACAAGGAGCCCCCGACCATGAACAAAGCCCGCGAATCCGGCGTTGCCGAAGCCGCCTCCAGCACCCAGGCCGGCGGCCTGCCGCTGGTGGGCAACCACGTCGGCGGCAAGCTGGTGCCCGCGAGTTCGACGCGCCGCCAGGCGGTGAGCAACCCGGCGCTGGGCCAAGCCTGCGCCGAGGTGGTGCTGTCGAGCGCGGCCGACGTGGACGCCGCGGTGGCCGCCGCGCGCGCCGCCTTCCCGGCCTGGGCGGCCACGCCGCCGTTGCGCCGCGCGCGCCTGATGAACCGGCTGCTGGCGCTGTTCAACGAGCACAAGCAGGACCTGGCCGCCGCCATCACCCGGGAACACGGCAAGGTGTTGTCGGACGCGGTGGGCGAGGTCGAGCGCGGCATCGAGATCATCGAGTTCGCCTGCGGCATCCCGCAATTGCTCAAGGGCGACTACACCGAACAGGTGGCCGGCGGCATCGACAACTGGACCATGCGCCAACCGCTGGGCGTGGTGGCGGGGGTGACGCCGTTCAATTTCCCGGTCATGGTGCCGGCGTGGATGTACCCGGTGGCGCTGGCCGCGGGCAACACCTTCGTGCTCAAGCCCAGCCCGCTGGACCCGTCGCCGTCGCTGATGACGGCCGAGCTGATGCGCGAGGCCGGTTTCCCGGACGGCGTGTTCAACGTGGTGCAGGGCGACAAGGAGGCGGTGGACGCGCTGCTGCATCACCCGGACGTGCAGGCGCTGTCCTTCGTGGGCTCGACCCCGGTGGCGCAGTCCATCTACGAGACCGGCGCGCGCCACGGCAAGCGGGTGCAGGCGCTGGGCGGGGCGAAGAACCACCTGGTGGTGATGCCCGATGCCGACGTGGACAAGGCGGTGGACGCGCTGATCGGCGCGGCCTTCGGCTCTGCCGGCGAGCGCTGCATGGCGATCTCGGTGGCGGTGCTGGTGGGCTCGGCGGCGGACCGGGTGATGCCGCAGCTGATCGAGCGCGCGCGGGCGCTGCGCATCGGCCCGGGGACCGACGCGGCCAGCGAGATGGGGCCCATCGTCACCGCGGCGGCGCGCCAGCGCATCCTGGGAGCCATCGATGCCGGCGCGGCGGCCGGGGCCAGCCTGGTGGTCGACGGGCGGGGTTTCCGCGCCGCCGGGCACGAGGCGGGCTTTTTCCTGGGGGCGACGGTGTTCGACCACGTGCGCCCCGACATGGCGCTGTACCGCGAGGAGATCTTCGGGCCGGTGCTGGCCTGCGTGCGCGTGGACAGCTTCGAGCAGGCGCTGCAACTGATCAACGACCACGAGTTCGGCAACGGGGTGTCGCTCTACACCAGCGACGGCGGCGTGGCGCGCGAGTTCGCGCGCCGCGTGCAGGTGGGCATGGTGGGGGTGAACGTGCCGATTCCGGTTCCCATGTCCTGGCATGGCTTCGGGGGCTGGAAGCGCAGCCTGTTCGGCGACATGCATGCCTACGGCGAGGAAGGGGTGCGGTTCTACACGCGCCAGAAGAGCGTGATGCAGCGCTGGCCGGATTCCATCGCCAAGGGGGCGGAGTTCGCGATGCCGAATGCTAGATGAGGTGCCCCCTTCGTCGCCGGGCGCGGGCCCGGCTCCGTCCCCCCGAGGGGGACGCACCCCGCCTTGGGGCGGCCCTGCGGCGGGTGTGCTCTCGACAGCGGGCGCTGTCGCAATAGCCGTCGCTTTCAG
>JAKBNS010000073.1 GCA_021830925.1 Pseudomonadota bacterium
ACGAACAGCCAGGAACACGGAGACACGCAATGGCGCAGATGCAGGTGAAGGTTCCCGACATCGGGGACTTCAAGGACGTGGAGGTGATCGAGCTGCTGGTCAAGCCCGGGGACAGGATCCAGGCGGAGCAGTCGCTGATCACGGTGGAGAGCGACAAGGCGAGCATGGAGATCCCGAGCAGCGCGGGCGGGGTGGTCAAGGCGGTGCTGGTCAAGATCGGGGACAAGGTCAGCGAGGGCACGCCGCTGCTGGAACTGGAGGCCGAGGAAGGCGCCGCGGCGCCGGAGAAGCCGGCCGCGGCCGCGCCGGAGAAGGCGCCGGCGGCACAGGCTTCGGCGGCACAGGCTGCCGCGGCCCCGGCGGCCCCCGCCGCGGCGGCTGCTCCGGCTCCGGCCGGCAGCTATGCGGGCCCCGTGGACCATGAGTGTGATGTGCTGGTGCTGGGCGCCGGCCCCGGTGGCTATTCGGCGGCCTTCCGCGCCGCCGACCTCGGCCTGAAGGTGGTGCTGGTCGAACGCTACGCCACCCTGGGCGGCGTGTGCCTGAACGTGGGCTGCATCCCCAGCAAGGCGCTGCTGCACGTGGCCTCGGTGGTCGACGAGGCGGCGCACCTGACCGCCGTCGGCATCGAGTTCGGCGCGCCCAAGGTCGACCGCAAGCTGCTGGCGGCGCACAAGGACAAGGTGGTGGGCAAGCTCACCGGCGGCCTGGCCGGCATGGCCAAGGCGCGCAAGGTCACGGTGGTGCGCGGCAACGCTTCCTTCCTGGACCCCCTGCACGTCGAGGTGCAGCTGACCCAGGGCAGCGCTCGCGAGGCCTCGGGGCAGGTGCAGAGGGTGCGCTTTCGCCGCGCCATCATCGCCGCCGGCAGCCAGGCGGTGCACCTGCCCTTCCTGCCCGAGGATCCGCGGGTCGTGGACTCCACCGGCGCGCTGGCGCTGGGGGTGGAGCCGCGCAACATGCTGATCGTCGGCGGCGGCATCATCGGCCTCGAAATGGGCACCGTGTACTCCACGCTGGGCGCGCGCCTGGATGTGGTGGAAATGCTCGACGGCCTGATGCCGGGTGCCGACCGCGACCTGGTGAAGGTGTGGCAGAAGATGAACGCGCGGCGCTTCGACCGCGTCATGCTCAAGACCCGCACCGTGGACGCGCAGGCGCGCGACGACGGTATCTGGGTGCGCTTCGAAGGCGAGGGCGCGCCGGCGGAACCCCAACGCTACGACCTGGTGCTGCAAGCGGTGGGGCGCTCGCCCAACGGCAAGCGCATCGGTGCCGAACGCGCGGGAGTGGCGGTGGACGAGCGCGGCTTCATCCGTGTGGACGCGCAGATGCGCAGCAACGTGCCCCACATTCACGCCATCGGCGACATCGTCGGCCAGCCGATGCTGGCGCACAAGGCGGTGCACGAGGGCCATGTGGCGGCCGAGGTCTGCGCCGGCGAACTGCGCGGCGACGAGGCGCTGGCGCGCAGCGCCTTCGACGCGCGGGTGATTCCCTCGGTGGCCTACACCGATCCGGAGATCGCCTGGGTGGGGCTGGGCGAGGACGAGGCGCGCGCCAAGGGCATCGCCGTCACCAAGGGACTGTTCCCCTGGGCCGCCTCCGGCCGGGCCATCGCCAACGGGCGCGACGAGGGCTTCACCAAACTGCTGTTCGACGCGCAGACCCATCGCATCGTCGGCGGCGGCATCGTCGGCACCCATGCCGGGGACCTGATCGGCGAGATCGCGCTGGCCATCGAGATGGGCGCGGACGCGGTGGACATCGGCCGAACCATCCACCCGCACCCCACGCTGGGCGAGTCCATCGGCATGGCCGCCGAGGTGGCCGAAGGCGTCTGCACGGACCTGCCGCCGGCCCGGCGCTGAGAGGCGGGCGCCGTTTCGCGGGGGAGGGGCCGGGACCGGCCCCGTTCTCCCGCGCGCGGCGCAAGCGCCGGCCGTGGGGAGCGCGTGCACGGGCGAAGCGGGCGAGCGCCCGGCCGCGTGCTCGTCTTCAGGGTTTCGAGACGTCGGCCGACGGCGGCCTGGGCAGCACGGCGCCGGCCATCAGCGCGGCGGTGGCCGGCGAGGCTCCGTCGGGCACCGCATTGGAGATGGGCAAGGCGGCTGCGGGGAGGGTCTTGCCGGCGGCTTGCGCCCCGGCCGCCTGCTCGCTCAGCGACGCGGCCTGGGCCGACGACACCAGCGGGTCGGCGGCGCGGGTGATCAGGCGCCGCGCGCCGTCGAAGCGGCGGGCCCAGTAGGGGCTGTCCAGGTTGGCGATCTGCACCTTCTCGCCCGGGCGGGGCGCGTGCACGAACTGACCGTTGCCGATGTAGATGCCCACATGCGAGAACGCGCGGCGCAGCGTGTTGAAGAACACCAGATCGCCCGGACGCAATTCGTTCTCCGCCACCTTCTCGCCTTCGCGGCTCTGCTCGGCGGCGTTGTGGGGCAGCACCAGTCCCAGGGTTTCCTGGTAGACGCGACGCACCAGCCCGGAGCAGTCGAAGCCCCGCGCGGCATGGTCGCCGCCGTAACGGTAGCGCACGCCGAGAAAGCTCAGCGTATTGATCACCAGCTGCGAGGTGCGCGAGGAAACCTCGTGCACCACGTCCTGTTGTCGCCACCAGCTCGAAGCTTCGCCCCCCGGCTCGCCTGCCGGGGTCACGGCCGCCGCCGCAGGGGTGGGTTGTTGCTGGGCGCGCGCGATGATGCGCACCAGTTCCGCATCCCGCGAGGCGTCCGCGGGGACCGAAGCGGCCGCCGGCGCGGGGCGCGGTGCCGCCTGGGCCGCCGATGCGCAGCAGGCCGCGAGCACGGCCAGCCCGGCCAGCGCGGAGCGCAGCATGGGTGGATGCTGAACGTTGCGGGCAGGGGCGAGGCGGCGCATGACAGGGCGAACGGAGCAAAGAGCGCGTGGCGTGGGCGAGGACAACCCGGGCGCTACGCGACAACTCCGCGAATCTTTGGGGCTTTTTTACCAGTACAGGAATGTAACGGCCCTCGCGGAGCCGCGTCAACGTTTGCGCGTTCGCGCCCGCGTCGTCGTTGGTGCCTCATGCGCCGCGTTTTGATAGGCTGGGGGCAGCGCCCATTCCACGGAGGACACCCCATGTTTCGTGCATGGTTGCTCGACAAGCCAGGCGGAATCTTCCAGGCCGAGTTGCGGGACATCGACGAGTCCCGTCTGCCGACGGCGGACGTGCTGGTGCGGGTGTCGCACTCGACCATCAACTACAAGGATGCACTGGCGCTGACCGATCGCGCGCCGGTGGTGCGCAACTGGCCCATGGTGCCGGGAATCGACGGCGCCGGCATCGTGCTGGAAAGCCGCCATGCCGACTGGAAGCCCGGGGACCGCTGGATTCTCAACGGCTGGGGCGTGGGCGAGACCCACTGGGGTTGCCTGGCCGAGCGCGCCAGCCTGCGCGGGGACTGGCTGGTGCCGCTTCCGCCGCGCTTCGACACCCGTCAGGCGATGATCCTGGGCACCGCCGGCTACACCGCGATGCTGTGCGTGCAGGCGATCGCCGCGCGCGGGTTGCGCCCGCACGATGGCGAGGTGCTGGTCACCGGGGCCACCGGAGGGGTCGGCAGCGTGGCCATCGCGCTGCTGGCGCGCCGCGGCTGGAAGGTCGCCGCCCTGACCGGCAAGGCCTCGCAGGAGGGCTACCTGCGCGCATTGGGCGCCTCCGAGGTGCTGGAGCGCGAGGCCTATGCGCGCCCGGGCAAGCCCATGCAGAAGGAGCGCTGGGCCGCGGTGGTGGATACGGCCGGCAGCCATATCCTGGCCAATGCCTGCGCGCAGGCGCGCTGGGGCGGCGTGGTGGCTGCCTGCGGTCTGGCCCAGGGCATGGACTTCCCCGCATCGGTCGCGCCCTTCATCCTGCGCAACGTCACCCTGGCCGGCATCGACAGCGTGATGCAGCCGGCGGCGGCGCGACACGCGGCGTGGGCGGCGCTGGCCGAGGAGATCGATGCCGCGCAGCTCGAATCGATGGCGCGCGACCTGGCGCTGGAGCAGGTCCTGGACGCCGCCCGGGCGCTGATGGAAGGCGGCACCACGGGGCGTGCGGTCGTGACCGTCTGAGTCGCCGCGCGCAGGCGCGCGGTCAGGGTCCTGTCAGGTGGCGTGTCTACGGTGCGCCCAGGATACGAGAAGCCGGGCACGCACCCGGCGCAGGGCGCACGCGCGCGGCCCGTCGCCGCGCGAGCAGCCCGTCCCGAGGAGACAGCCATGGCGGACTACAGGCAATATCACCGGCGCTCGGTCGAGCAGCCGGAGGAGTTCTGGGGCGAGAAGGCGGGCTTGATTCACTGGCACCGGCCCTTCGACCAGGTACTGGACGCCGGCCGCAAGCCCTTCGCGGCCTGGTTCGCGGGCGGGCTGACCAACCTGTGCCACAACGCGGTGGACCGCCACCTCGCCACGCGCGGCGCGCAGCCGGCATTGGTCTGGGAGTCCACCGAGGTCGACCGCAGCCGCAGCTACAGCTACGCTGAATTGCACCAGGAAGTGCAGCGCATGGCGGCCATCCTGCAGCGCCACGGCGTGGCCCAGGGCGATAGGGTGCTGATCTACATGCCGATGATTCCCGAGGCGGTGTTCGCCATGCTGGCCTGCGCGCGCATCGGCGCCATCCACTCGGTGGTGTTCGGCGGCTTCGCCGCGCTGAGCCTGGCCACGCGCATCGACGACGCCACGCCCAAGCTGGTGGTCAGCAGCGACGCCGGTTCGCGCGGCGGACGGGTGGTGCCGTACAAGCCCCTGCTCGACGAGGCGATCGAGCGCGCCGCGCACAAGCCGCAGCGGGTGCTGATGGTGGACCGCGGCCTGCACCCCTTCGCGCCCATGGCCGGGCGCGACCTCGACTATGCCGGCGAGCGCGCGGCGGTCGGCGAGGTCGAGGTGCCCTGCGCCTGGGTGGATTCGACCCATCCGAGCTACATCCTGTACACCTCGGGCACGACCGGCCGGCCCAAGGGGGTGCAGCGCGACACCGGGGGCTACGCCGTGGCGCTGGCGACGTCCATGCGTGACATCTTCTGCGGCAGCCCTGGTGGAACCTATTTCTGCACCAGCGACATCGGTTGGGTGGTGGGGCACAGCTACATCGTCTACGGGCCGCTGATCCACGGCATGACCACCGTGTTGTTCGAGGGCACGCCGGTGCGCCCGGATGCCGGCATCCTGTGGCGCCTGGCCGAGAAGCACCGCGCGCAGGTGATGTTCTCGTCGCCCACCGCGGTGCGGGTGTTGAAGAAATTCGATACCGCCTTCATGCGCGAGCGCGATCTGTCCTCGCTGGAGCGCCTGTTCCTCGCCGGCGAGCCGCTGGACGAACCCACCGCGAGCTGGATCGGCGAAGCCCTGGGCAAGCCGGTCGTGGACAACTACTGGCAGACCGAGACGGGTTGGCCGATCCTGGGCATACCCGCCGGCGTACAGGCGCTGACCCCCAAGCCGGGTTCCCCGGGCGTGGCCATGCCCGGCTACAAGGTCGGCATCCTCGACGAGCTCAGCGGCGAACCAGTGCCGGCTGGACGCAAGGGCGTGCTGGCCATCGAATGGCCGCTGCCGCCGGGCTGCATGCAGACCGTGTGGGGCGACGACCAGCGTTTCGTCGACACCTACTGGTCCACCTTCGCCGCCCGCCAGGTGTATTCGACCTTCGATTGGGGCGTGGCCGACGAGCAGGGCTACGTCACCATTCTCGGCCGCACCGACGACGTGATCAACGTCGCCGGGCACCGCCTGGGCACGCGCGAGATCGAGGAAAGCATTTCCAGCCACGCCGCCGTGGCCGAAGTGGCGGTGGTGGGTGCCGCCGACGCCCTCAAGGGGCAGCAGGCCGTGGCTTTCGTCGTGCCCCGCGACGCGACGCGCGCCGCCAGCGCCGAGGCGCGCGCCGAGCTCGGCGCGCAGATCATGCAGACGGTGCAGGTCCAACTGGGCGCGGTGGCGCGCCCGGCGCGGGTGCTGTTCGTCTCCATGTTGCAGATC
>JAKBNS010000004.1 GCA_021830925.1 Pseudomonadota bacterium
GTGCGACGCGCCGGCCATCGACCTGATCGAGGCGCTGCTGGCGGCGGGCGCGCGCGTGCGCGCCTTCGACCCGGTGGCCATGGAGTCGGCGCGCCGCCTGTGGGGCGAACGCGAGGGCCTGGAACTCGTGGCCGATGCCCCCAGCGCGCTGGAAGGCGCGGACGCGCTGGCCGTGGTCACCGAATGGCACGCCTTCCGCTCGCCCGATTTCGAGCAGCTGGCGCGCAGCCTGAAGGCCCGCGTGGTGTTCGACGGGCGCAACCTGTGGGAGCCGGCCAGCGTGCGCGCGGCCGGTTTGAGCTACCACGGCATCGGACGCGGCTGAGGCCGCTGGCCCTTGAAGTCCGGGGCGGCAACCCCAGATAGGCCTTCGAGGGGCGAAGGGCGTATCATCGCTCCTTCACGGGGCCGATCCGGTTTCGACGTGAATGTTGAAGTTGTGGAGTGCATGCCGAGCCCCAGTACGCTCGTAAATCCACTGGAATCAAGTTAAACGCGAACGACGAAAGTTTCGCTCTCGCGGCCTAAGGGCTGCGGGCCTCGCAACGGTTCGCTGATGGGCCGGGGTGGCAACACCTGCGAGGTCATTCACATCAGCTCGTGATTGCGCGCGCCGCGTGCGCAATTGCTAAATCCAGCGGATCGCCTTTCCGGGAGCGTGTGCATCCGCGCCTGGGGGGTTAAAACCAAACGATGACACTAAGCATGTAGAGCTTGCGATGGATAGTTTGCGGACGGGGGTTCAATTCCCCCCGGCTCCACCAACACGGGGCGCCAGGTAGTCGATACCTGGCGCCCTTTTTCTTTTCGGCGTGACTCAGAACTGCGCCGAAAGCGACAGGTACACGGCCCGCGGTGCGCCGGGGTTGGCGATCACGTAGCCGCCATTGGGCGTCTGGAAGTAGCCGCCCGACGAGATGTACTCGGTCGAGTTGTACTCCTTGTCCAGCAGATTGCTCACGCTCAGCGCGATGGAGGCGACCTGCGCGCCCGGAATCACACGCGCCAGCCCGGCGCTGCTGTACTTGACGTTGAGGTTCAGCAGGTTGTAGCCCGGGTTCTGCTGGGTCGACGGTCCGACCACGGTGTTGTCGAACAGGTAGGAGGCGCCGGTGTACTGGTCCCACAGCGTGGTGTCGATCACCCCGTCGGGCTGGAAGTCGCGGTAGGTGATCCCGGCGTTGGCGGTCAGCTTCGGCGCGTTGGACACCGGAAGCCCGTTGAAGCTCTGATCGGCCTTGTAGCTGAAGTACGAGTCCCAGTGGCTGGACAGCCAGCCGAGGTTCGCGAAGCCGCGCCAGTGTTCGTTGGCCTCGGCACGCAATTGCAGGTCCACGCCCCTGAGCGTGGCCGAGCCGGTGCCGAAGGTGGTCTGGTTCGGATCGTTCGGATTGGTGTAGCGCACCGTCTGGTTCGACAGCTGGGTGTGGAAGTACTCGATGCTGGCGTAGACGTTGCGAAGGCCGTGCCACTGTCGGTTCGCGTAGCGCAGGCCGACGTCGTAGGACGCGGACTTGACCAGTTGCAGCGCGGCCAGGTTCGGCGCCGCGCCGGTCGACTTGCCCTGGTCGTAGTTGCCCTGGCTGGGGTTGTGGTACGCGATGGCGTAACTGCCGAAGGCGCTCACCGAAGGATCCAGGGCCCAGTTCAGGCCCAGCGAGGGCTCGACCTTGTGGAAGCTGGTCGACACGTCGGGGCTGAGGTCGCCGCTGGCGGCGTTGAAGCCGGCCGGCAAGCCCAGGTCGGTGGCCGCCTGGGCGCTGGTGTTGGAGAAATCGGTCTGGAAATCCACGTAGCGCAGCCCGGGCACCACGGTCAGCGACGACACGGGCTTGATCTTGTCCTGCAGGAAGGCCGCCCAGAAATCGTTGGTCGTGGTGTTGTAGCCGATGCCGTTGATGTCGGCCGAGGTGATGCCGTCACCCAGCAGGGAGATGCCGGCGCGCGGCGTGTAGCCGATGTACTGGTTGTTCGATCGGGCGTGGATGAAATAGCCGCCGTAGCTCAGCAGGTTGTGCGGGTCCAGGCGCTGGTCGAAGGCCAGGCGATCGCCGAAGGTCAGCGAATGCTCGATGTAGTACTCGCCGCCGGGCGAGCTGGCCACGTAGTCGTTCTGCCGGTAGTGGTTGACGTTGCCGTTGCGGATCCAGGTCAGGTTGGACAGGGTCAGGTCCGGGGCCAGGTGCAGGCGCAGCCGTCCCCAGTACATGTAGTCCACCACGTAGTTGTGCTTTTGCCAGACCGAACGCGGCAGCGTGGAGTAGTAGCCGCTGCTCTGCTGGCTGTACACCGGGCCCACCGCGTGGCCCTGGCCGTCGGTTCCGTACAGGCCGATCCCGTTGGCGGCGGCATCCGCGGCGCTGACCGGGATCATGTTGGGCCGCTGCTCGTCGTTCTGCACAGCGTAGGCGCCCAGGCTCAGCGAGCCGCTCTCCAGGGACTTGCGGGTCTTGAAATACGCCTGCACGGTGTGCGAGGGCAGGTTGTCGCCGGTGTCGCGAATGGCGTGGCTGTTGGCGTTGGCCAGCCCGAACACGCTCGACCAGCCGTCGTGCTCGCCGGTGTCGTGCACGATGGATTCGATGCCGGTGTGGAAGCTGCCCGCCGAGAGCTCGACCTTGGTGTGGGCATGCCTGGAGGGCTGCAGCGGGATGAAGTCGATCGTGCCGCCCAGGCTGTCGTACCAGCGCTCACGCGGGTTGCCCGGGCCCTCGACGACGTTGATGCCCTGCAGCAGCGCGCCGATGGGGGTCTCGGGGGAATGCCAGCCGGTGCCCTGGATCAGGCTGTTCAGGGGCACGCCGTCGAGTTCGGCCGTGATGGCGTTGGTGGACAGATCGCCGGGAATCGAGTTGTAGCCCACCTTGACCCCGCGAAGCGAGATCTGCGAGCGCGAGGACACGCTGGTGGCGTTGTAGCTGGTGATGTGTACGTTGGGAACCAGCGACAGCGCTTGCATGCCGCCGCCATCGGGCCCGACCAGCGCGGCCTCGTCGCGGGTCACCGCCTTGACGGGCTGGGTCGCATGTTGAAGTTGCTTGTGGGTATAGACCCTGCTGGTGGCGTCGGTCGCGGTGCCGGAGTCGGCGGAGGAGCCGGTGGACGCGTCGGCCTGCACGCTGCCGAGGTCCTGCGAAGTCGCGGCGTGGGCCGCGAGCGGGGTTCCGAATGCCAGGGCCAGGCTGGCGCCGAGGCGGGTCAAGCGAAGAAGGTGGTGGTTCATCGGAAATTGGCGGGCAGGTGGAGATACGTTCTCGTGGCTCGCCCGACCCGAGGCGGGGCAGGCGGCAACCGGGCATTGGAGAAAGTCCCGGTGAACCTGCCGTGAAACCCGGATGACCCTTGCGTAACGAATGTGGCGGGATGTTTCCAGCCCCGGTCGTCCCGGTCGCGGCCACGCGCCGCCGACGCCGCCCGTCTAGCGCAGCGCGCCGTCCAGATGCCCGTCGCCGATGCGCGGGCGTGCTTGCACTATGCTGGCGGATCGTCGCTTCGAGGCCCGCAATGCCTTCCCGTGCATGAATGAACTCTTCGATGATCCGCTCGCGGATTTGCTGAGGGAATCCGACAGCCTGCTGCGAGGCCTGCTGGGCAACGCCATGGTGGGCATGTACCTGGGGCAGGACGGGCGCTTCGTCTACGTCAACCCGTGGCTGGCGAATCTGTTCGGCTACACCCAGCGCGAACTGTGCAGCGGCATGGGGCCGCTGGACCTGACCGCGGCGGATTCGCGCGAGCGGGTGGGCGAGGAAATCGAGCGGCGCACGCGCGGCGAGGTGCCGTCGAGCCACTACGGATTCAAGGCCCTGCACCGCGACGGCGGCACCTTCGAGGTCGAGGTGTTCGGGGTGGCGACCCGGCTCGGCGGGCGTCCGGCCGTGATCGGTCTGCTGCACGATATTTCCGCCCGCGAAGGGGCGACGAGGGCGTTGGCGAACCAGCTGCGCCTGACCGAGAAGCTCATCGAGACCATCCCGGGCCCGTTGTTCTACAAGGACGAGCGGGGCGTCTACCTCGGCTGCAACCGTGCCTTCGAGGCCTACCTGGGGCGCGAGCGCGAGCACATCGTGGGCAAATCGGTCTACGAGGTGGCGCCGAGGGAACTGGCCGATCTGTACCAGGCGGCCGATGCGGCGCTGTTCAGGAGCCCCGGAACGCAGACCTATGAAGCCGTGGTGGAGAACGCGCAGGGCGAACGCCGCGACGTCGTGTTCTACAAGGCCACCTTCGACAAGGCCGACGGCAGCCTGGGCGGGCTGCTGGGGGTCATCCTGGACATCACCGAGCGCAAGAAGCTCGAGCGCAAGGTTTGGGAGCAGGCCCACCACGATCCCCTGACGGGGCTGCCGAACATGCGTTGGCTGCGCGAGCGCCTGGCGGCGGCCGTGGAGTCTGCCGGGCGCCGCGGCGACAAGGGCCTGGCCCTGCTGTTCATCGACCTCGATCGATTCAAGGAAGTCAACGACACCCTCGGGCACGCGGCCGGCGACAGGCTGCTCGTGGATGCCGCCAGTCGTCTGCGCGGCGCCTTGCGGGCCGAGGACCTGGTCGGCCGCCAGGGTGGCGACGAGTTCCTGGTCCTGGTGCACGACGTGGAGGTCCCGGAGCAGGCCGAAGGGGTCGCCGCGAAGGTCGTGGAGGTGTTGTCGCAGTCCTTCGTGCTCGAAGGCCAGGAGGTGCGTCTATCCGCGAGCGCGGGCATCGCCATGTACCCGCAGGACGGGCAGGACGTGGAGACCCTGCTGCGCTACGCGGACATGGCGATGTATGCCGCCAAGGGGGCGGGCCGAGCGGGTTACCGTCGATTCTCGAAGGAGATGCAGGAGCAGGTCGCGCGTCGCCACGCCCTGGGCGAGGCGCTTCGGCGGGCGCTGGAACACGGCCAGTTCGCCCTGCATTTCCAGCCCATCGTGGATTTGCGCACGGGACGCGTGGACAAGGCCGAGGCGCTGCTGCGCTGGGCGCACCCGGAGCTGGGGGCCGTCGGGCCGGCCGAATTCCTTCCCATCGCGGCCGAGGTGGGGGTGCTGGACGCCATCGGCGAGTGGATCATGGCAGAGGCGCTCGAGGCCATCCGTCGCTGCGCCGCGGTGCGCCCGGACCGTCCGGTCCAGGTGGCCATCAACGTCGCGCCGAGGCAGATCGCCGGCGGCGCCTGCGCGGCCTACCTCGAGGCTTTGCGCGGGGCCGGACTGGCGCCGGAACTGCTCGCGGTCGAGGTCACCGAGGAGACCCTGCAGGATGCCAACGCCAGCGTCATCGAGGGCCTGCGCGCCCTGCGCTCGGCCGGCATCGCCATCGACCTTGACGATTTCGGCATCGGCCACTCGGCCTTCTCGCATCTGCGTGACCGGCTGGTCAGCAACATCAAGATCGACTCCTCGCTGGTGTCGGGGCTGTCCTCCGATCCCGGCGGACAGGTGATCGTCGACGCGCTGATCGCCATGGCCCATACGCTGGGTCTCAAAGTGACCGCCGAGGGCGTGGAAACCGAGGGCCAGCGCAGGGTGCTGGCGCACGGCGCCTGCGATTTCGGGCAGGGCAGCCTGCTGGCCGAGCCGATGCCCTTGTCGGATCTGCTGGAGTTCATCGCATCCCATTGAGCGGCCCTCGCGGGCCGTCTCAGGAACGCCCCCAGCGCAGCACCAGCGGGTCCAGGCGCCGGGCCGTTTCCAGCAGGCCTTGCAGGGTCTGCGGGTGCATCGCGGGCAGCGGGTGGCGCCCGGCGGGGCAGCCGATGATGCCGCCGGCGTGCATCAGCGCCTTCGCGGCCAGCAGGCCGGCCTGGCGGTTCTCGTAGTTGATCAGCGGCAGCCAGCGCTGGTAGTGCTCGTAGGCCTGGTCGTGGCGACCCGCGGCCCAGTGTTCCAGGATCGGGCGGATGCCGTCGGGGTAGGCGCCGCCGGTCATCGAGCCGGTGGCTCCGGCCGCCAGGTCGGGCAGCAGGGTGATGGCCTCCTCGCCGTCCCACGGGCCCTCGATGGCGTC
>JAKBNS010000253.1 GCA_021830925.1 Pseudomonadota bacterium
CGGGCGTGCACGCGCCTTTAGCCCTGGGCCGCCAGGCCGTCGAGCACCACCTGCTCCTCGAGCTGGCCCGGCACCGGCACCGGAAAGCTCAGCACCAGTCGCGGGTCGCCGGCCGCGGCGGCGCGGCGCCGAAGGTCGCCGGCGATGCTGGAGGCGTCGTCGCGGCGCACCTCGTCCGCGCACCGCCTGCACACCAGGCGGGCGCGGCGGGCGTACAGCAGCTTGAGGTGATCGGCCAGTTCGGTCATCGTCGCCACCGTCGAGCGCGAGGTGCGCACCGGATTGGTCTGGTCGATGGCGATGGCCGGCAGGATGCCGCTGATATGGTCCACCCGCGGGCGGTCCATGCGGTCCAGGAACTGACGCGCGTACGGCGAGAAGGTCTCCACGTAGCGCCGCTGCCCCTCCGCGTAGACGGTGTCGAAGGCCAGCGAGCTCTTGCCCGAGCCCGACACGCCGGTCACGACCACGATTTGCCCCAGGGGGATCGAAAGGTCGAGGTTTTTCAGGTTGTTCTGGTGCGCCCCCCGCAATTCGATGCTGCCGGGCTCGGAGGCGGGGGCGGGTGTCGGTTCGCTCGCGGTCATTCCCGGAACTATACGCAGTCGCGGGTTTCCGGGCGCGCGCGGCGGAGACTTTTGGAAACTTGTCGAGGCCGCGTCAACGCAGTTACATTTAGCCGGTACCCACTGCGGGGCCCGTCCTGCGCGGTCCGGACCGTGTCGATCCGGCCATCGCGGGGCACCGACGGATTCGCCATGCAACAAGACAAGCCGAAGAAGATCCTGGTCGTCGACGACGACGCCCGTATTCGTGACCTGCTGCGTCGCTACCTGACCCAGGAAAACTACGAGGTATTCGTCGCCGAGGACGCCAAGACCATGCAAAGGGTCATGGTGAAGGAGCGCTTCGACCTCATCGTGCTCGACCTGATGCTGCCCGGCGAGGACGGCCTGACCGTGTGCAAGCGCATGCGCGCGTCCAAGGATTTCACCCCGATCATCATGCTCACGGCCAAGGGCGAGGACGTCGACCGCATCATCGGCCTGGAGGTCGGCGCGGACGACTACCTGCCCAAGCCCTTCAACCCGCGCGAACTGCTGGCGCGCATCAGCGCGGTGCTGCGCCGCCAGCCCAATCCGGAACTCCCCGGCGCGCCGGCGCGCGACGACGAGACCGTGGTGTTCGGCCCCTTCAGCCTGGATCTCGCGCGCCGCGAGCTATCGCGCAACGGCGAGCTGATCAACCTGACCACCGGCGAATTCGCCATGCTCAAGGCTCTGGTGCGCCACCCGCGCCAGCCGCTGTCGCGCGACCGCCTGGCCGAGCTGGCGCGCGGGCGCGACTATGAAGCCTTCGACCGCAGCCTGGACGTGGCGATCTCGCGCCTGCGCAAGATCGTGGAAATCGACCCCGCGCACCCTCGCTACATCCAGACCGTGTGGGGTGTGGGCTACGTGTTCGTGCCCGACACCAAGGACGCCTGATCCCCTTCGGGGCGCCGGGCGCCGTCCGCCCACCGCGCCGCGGCCAGCATGCCTGCGAATCCCGCGCCCCAGCGCGAATCCCGCGCCCGCCAGTTCCTCGGGCAGCTCTCCGGGCGCCTGTACTGGCGCACCTTCGTGCTCATCGTGGCCCTGCTGTCGGTCAGCCTGGCGGCCTGGTTCCAGAGCTTCCGGGTGCAGCAGACCGATCAGCAGATCGAGCAGACGGCGCGCCAGATCACCAGTCTCATCGACCTCACCCGCATCGCGCTGGTGCATTCGGCGCCGCAGGCGCGCAATGCCCTGCTGGACGAACTGGTGCGCCGCGAGGACATCTACATCTACCCGCGGCGCGCCGACGACCGCTGGACCCCGATGGAGCGCACCGAGTTCACGCGCCGCCTGGCGGCCAGCGTGGGCGCGCGCCTGCACGAGCGGCTCAATTTCGCGGATTCAGTGAACGGCGAATCGGGGCTGTGGATTGGCTTTCGCATCGACACCGACCCCTACTGGCTGCTGCTCGACCCGTCGCGCATCGACGAGTCGCTGGGCGAGACCTGGGTCATCGGCGGCGTGCTGGCCACCCTGCTGGCGCTGATCGGCGCCGCGGTGATCGCCGGTTTCGTCAACCGCCCGTTGCGCGACCTGAGCGTGGCCACGGCGAGGGTACGCGAAGGCGACTTCTCGCATCAACTGGACGAAACCTCGGGCACCGAGGAGATCCGCGACGTCAACCGCGGCTTCAACCGCATGGCGCGCGCGCTGCAGGAAATCGAGCAGGAGCGCACGCTGATGCTGGCGGGCATCTCGCACGACATCCGCACCCCGCTGGCCCGCCTGCGCCTGGAGGCCGAGCTCAGCGTGCCCGACGAACAGGCGCGGCGCGACATCATCGACGACATCGAGCAGACCGACTCGATCATCAACAAGTTCATGGAATACGCGCGCTCGGCCAGCCCCGTGCGCCAGCGGGTCGATCTTCCCGAACTGGCCCAACGCGTGCGCAGCGACCTGGACAAATGGGGCGACCTGCGCATTCGCATCGACGAGACCACGGCCGCCTCGGCGCTGGCCGACGAACTCGAGATGCGGCGCGTGCTGACCAACCTGCTGGAAAACGCGCGGCGCTACGCGCGCAGCCCGGGACAGGACCTGACGCAAGTGGACATCGGCTTCCTGCGCCGCACCGGGGAAGTGGCGATCACCGTGCGCGACCACGGCCCCGGCGTGCCGCAGGAGCAACTCGCGCTGCTGACGCGTCCCTTTTTCCGCGGCGACGCGGCGCGCACCTCGGCCAAGGGAACCGGCCTGGGCCTGTCCATCGTGGAGCGAACGGTGGCCCGCATGGGCGGGCGCGTGGAACTGCTCAACGCCCCTGGCGGCGGCCTGCTCGTGCGGGTATGGCTGCCCCGCGACCCGACCGACCTGCCGACCCTGCAACCCGCTTGAACAAAGCCCCGGGCCGATCAAGAAGCCTTGGGGCGGCCCTGCGCTCGACCCTGCGGTTTCTTGAGTCCCCGCGCGCGCAGGCGCCGCGCTTCCTTGGGGTCGACGCGCAGCGCGCGCGTGACGTCGACGCGGTCGCCGTCGTGCAAGGCATCGCCAGCCTGCCGTGGGCGCCCCCAGACCGCCAGGCGCAACGCGCCGTCCGGCCTGCGCCAGCTGGCATCCGCGGCCAGCGCGGCGATGCCGCTGGCGGCGACCGCGTCGCCCAGCGTGGCGCCCGTCGGCATGTCCAGCTCGCGCAGGCAGTGCGCGCCGCCGGCATCGCTCCAGAACACGCTGCAGCGCAGGCTCACGAGGCGCTCCCGTAGACCTGTTCGGCGCGCTGCACGAAGGACTCGACGAAGGTCTTGGCGATATGCCCGAACACCGGCCCGATCACCGCGTCGACCACGCGGCTGGAAAAGTGGTAGTCGAGCTCGAACTCGATGCGGCAGGCCTGCCCGTCCTGCAGGGGCGAGAAATTCCAGCGTCCCTGCAACTGGCTGAACGGCCCCTCGACCAGTTGCATGAGGATCTCGCGCCCCGGTTCCTGCCGGTTCTGGGTGGTGAAGCTCTGGCGCACGCCCTTGAAATCGATGCGGATGGTCGCGCGCATCGAGCGTTCGCTGGATTCGTGCACCTCCACCCCGCCGCACCAGGGAAGGAACTGCGGATAGGACGCCACGTCGGCCACCAGCGCGTACATCTGCTGCGCGCTGTACCAGATGAGAACGGACTTGCGAACCTGGGACATGGGCGGAGTTCGTAAAATGGTGGATTGTAGGAACACCACGGCGAACATTCGCCCCGGTGCCTGGTTCGCGCAAGCGCCGTGCCTCGGTCGCCGCCTTGAAGCGCGCCCCCGCGCCTCCATCTATCGCCCCATGTCCATCGCCGAAAACCGCAAAGCCTCGTTCAACTACTTCCTCGAGGACCGCTTCGAGGCGGGGCTGGTGCTCGAGGGCTGGGAAGTCAAGGCCATCCGCGCCGGTCGCGCGCAGTTGCTGGACGGCTATGTGCTGATCCGCGACGGCGAGCTGTTCCTGGTGGGAATGAACGTCACCGCGCTGCACAGCGCCTCCACCCACGTGCGCCCGGACGCCAGCCGCACGCGCAAGCTGCTGATGCACAAGGATGAGATCCGCCGCCTGATCGGCAAGGTGGAGCAACGCGGCTACACCCTGGTTCCCCTCAATCTGCACGAGAAGCAGGGGCGCATCAAGCTCGATTTCGCGCTGGGACGGGGCAAGAAGATGCACGACAAGCGCGATACCGAGGCCAAGCGCGACTGGGACCGCGAGAAGGCGCGCCTGATGCGCCGGCCCAGCTGAGGCCCGCGCCCGCCCCCGACGAGGCGGCGGGCGCAGGGAAATCACTATATTCGCATATATATAGATACGTACAATTTTCGCGTCGGACACCCCGCCAAGACCTTCGCCCCCGGAGCGCTGGTCCGCGGGAGCCCGCGTGTCGCGCTGGTTCGCCCCGGCGCGCGGCGCCATCTCCTTTCCCGCGAAAGTCATGAGCAACTCACCGATTGCCTGGCTGGTCACGCCTGCCCTCCTGCTGGACCGCGACGCTTCCGGCGCGTGGAGCGTGGCGGATTCCAACGCCGCGGCCGCGGAACTGGCCCTGATCGCCGGCGTGGATTTCGACGCAGATCCCCTGTCCTGCAGAATCGATTCACGCAGCCTGGGGGACCTGGCCGCAGAGGCGCGCGACAGCGCCATCGGCCGGCTGTGCGTCGAGGGCTCGCTCGGAACCCTGCCCTGCCGTCTACGCTTCGCGCGCTGGGCCGGCGAGGCTTCGAGGCTGGTGGTGCAGATCCAGGACCTCAGCGCACGGCGACTGGCCGAAACCGTGACCCGCGACGTCATCAACATGGTCAACGGCTCGGGCCACGTGCTGGGCAAGACCGCCGACAAGCTTCACTCGACGGTGCAAGGCGTGGAAACGGGGCTGCGCACCACCGAAGCCAGCGAGACCGACAACAGCCAGCACGTCGCCGAACTGGAACGCAAGGTAAGGGACGTCCTGGCGATCGCCCAGGACATCCGCTCCATCGCCTCCCAGACCAATCTGCTGGCGCTCAACGCCGCCATCGAGGCTGCGCGCGCCGGCGAGGCGGGACGCGGGTTCGCGGTGGTCGCCGACGAGGTGAAGGGCCTGTCGCAGCGGGTGCGGGGAGCCACGCTGCGCATCGACGAAATCGTCGACGCGGTGCAAGGCGTCTCGGGGAGCATCCGCAGCGCCTGCCAGGCGTCGATGCAATCGGTGGAGGACTCGCGAGTCCTGCTCGAGGGTTCGAGTTCGGACGTGGCCCGGATGCGACGCGTCTCGCACGTCTCCAGCCTGCGCGCCGCGATGGGCGGCCACCGCCTGTTCGTGTTTCGGGTGCAGGGCGACCTGGAGCGCGATCAGCCCTCGATCCCCGCCGAGAGTCTCGCCACGCACCGCAGCTGCGGGCTGGGCGAATGGTACGAAGCCCACCGCGACACCGCGCTGGGCGGGCTCGCCAGTTTCCAGGCGCTGGAGCAGCCCCACGCGCGGCTGCACGGCCGGATCCGCGAGTTCGCGGACTTGCTGCACATGGGCAAGCGGGCACAGGCCCTGCAACTCATGCAGGCCATCGACGAGGACCTCGCGGCGATGTTGCGGGCGATGGAGGCCCTGGTCGACGACATCGAGCGACAAATCCGTTGACCGACGGCCGCGGCGCCATGCCCTGAGCGGGTTCCCGCCCCACGACTCGCCGTGCGCCCACCGGGCTCCCCGGCTGCATCAGCCGCGCGCGCCGCTTCGAAGCAAAGGGCCCGGCCCGCTTCCACGGACCGGGCCCCTGCCCGTTCATGCATCGCCCCGCTCGCGCGGGGCGGTCTCCTCGGTCTTCGCCGTGATCCGGCTTCGCGGGTGGATCAGGCCACCTTCTTCTCGAAGAACTGCTCGTCCTCGGTCGAGCCCTTGAGCGCTGCGGTGGACGACTGCGCCTCGATGGTCGTGGTGACCGCGTCGA
>JAKBNS010000200.1 GCA_021830925.1 Pseudomonadota bacterium
GGGTGGCGCATGAACACGCCGCTCGATCCCCAGGCCTCGGGCCAGGCGCTGCACAACCTGCGCGAGGCCGATGCGCTGCTCACGCAGGGCGTGCAACGCATCCTGCACGCCTCCAGCGACCTGCCCGAGGCCAGCCACCCGCTGCAGGAAGTGCTGCGCCTGAGCGAGCAGCAGGCCATGCGCACCCTGGAGGCGGTGGAAGCCGCGCAGTCCGAACTGCAGGCCATCCGCGCCACCAACGGCGACTTCATCGACCAGCGCCTGGAACGACTGGACGGGCATCTGCAGACCATCCTGACCACCCAGCAGGGCCAGGACCTGGCCGGCCAGCGCCTGAAAAAGACCATCGCGCTGCTGCAGGTCGTGGAATCGCGCCTCCAGGATGCCTTGGCCCAATTGGGTCCGATGCCCGCCCAGAAGGCGCAGCCCGTGACCGAACCGCACGCCGTGTTGCCTTCCGAGGCCCGATCCGACACTTTCGGAGCCGGCCGCCTCGAACAGGACGACGTCGACGACCTGCTGTCCCAGCTGGGCCTGTAGCCCGGCACCCCGCGTCTACCGAGAGACCGCCATGCAAGATGCCGCCACCTCCGTCCCGACCGCCGCCGGCGCGGCGGTGTCCGCCAGCTCCCCCACGGCGCGCGCGCTCGAACTGCTGGCGCAGCACGTCCAGGGCGCACGGGCGCAGATGGACACCGCCGTGCTGGACCTCAGCCAACGCTTCGCGCAACTGCATGCCAGTTTCGAGAAGTCCATGCGCGCCTCCGACGCGGCCGCCTCGGCGCAGGCCGGCTCCGGCGTGACCGAGGCCTTCGCGCAAAGCCGCGCGCAACTCGGCGACGTGGTGGAGAACCTGCGCGTGGCCCTGCAGCGTCGCGACGAGGCCGCGCGCCAGGCGCAGGGCGTGACCACCCATGCGAGCGCCCTGCACGGCCTGGTCGAGCGGGTGACCGCGCTGGCCGCCAAGACCGACCTGCTGGCGCTCAACGCCACCATCGAGGCGGCGCGCGCCGGTGAACACGGTCGCGGCTTTTCCATCGTCGCCGAGGAAGTGCGCAAGCTGTCCGCGCAGACGCGCCTGACCAGTCAGGACATGGCCGAGCGGGTCACGGCCATCGGCAACGAGATGCGCGCCATGGCGCAGGCCGCGCTGCGTTCGACCGAAGAAGAAAAACAGACCTTCGCCGATACCGACCAGGCCGTCCAGGGCGTGCTCGGGCGCTTGCACGAACTCGCCGCCGAGCAGGGACGCGCCGCGGCCACCTTGCGCGCCGAGGGCGAGCAGGCACAGCAGGAAGTCTCCCGCGTCATGGTGGCGTTGCAATTCGGCGACCGCGTGAGCCAGATCCTGGACCATGCGGCGCGCGCCCTGCAGGACCTGTCGGAGGAATTCGCCACCTCGACGACGACCCCCGATGGCGAGGCCATGCTGGCGCGCCTGGCCGTGGGCTACACGACGCAGGAGCAGCGTCTGGCACACCAGGGAGCGCAGAACGATGCACAATCCGGCGGCGACGACGAAATCACGTTTTTCTAAATCGTTGCGTTCGCAATATCTCCGCGTTAGCCTGTCGATATGTCCAAGACCATTCTCATCGTCGATGATTCCGCCTCCCTGCGACAGGTGGTGAACATCGCCCTTTCCAGCGCTGGCTACGAAGTGATCGAAGCCTGCGACGGCGTCGATGCCCTGTCCAAGCTGGACGGACGCAAGGTGCACCTGATCATCAGCGACGTGAACATGCCGAACATGGACGGCATCGAACTGGTGCGCCAGGTCAAGAACAAGGCCGACTACAAGTTCACGCCGATCATCATGCTGACCACCGAGAGCCAGGCCGAGAAGAAGGCCGAGGGCCAGGCCGCCGGTGCGCGCGCCTGGGTGGTCAAGCCTTTCCAACCGGCGCAGATGCTGGCCGCGGTGGCCAAGCTGATGCCCGCCTGAAGCCCACCGAACGCCTGGAGCCTCGCCACCATGGAAGTACTGACGCGCGACGACGTCGCGCCGGGACGCGTGGAGCTGCGCGGCTCCATGGACATCTACGCGGCCGCGGAGCTGCACCAGCAATTGCTGGATCTGCTGAGCACGCGCCAGCGCCTGGAACTGGACCTGTCCGGCGTCGACGAAATCGATACCTCGGGCGTGCAATTGCTGATGTCCACCAAGCGGGCGGCCGCGGCCCAGGGCCGGGCGCTGAGCCTGGTTGCGCACAGCCCCGGCGTGCTGGAGACCCTGGAGCTGTGCCAGTTGCTGGGATTCTTCGGCGACCCGGTGGTCGAGACGGCGGGAGCCAGATCATGAGTTTCGAGCAGCAGATGCTGCAGGCGCTGCAGGCCTTCATCACCGAGGCGCGCGACCTGCTGTCCGGCATGGAGCACAGCCTGCTTCAACTCGAGGGCGGTGCCGACGGCGACGTGGTCAACGAACTGTTCCGGGCCGCGCACACCATCAAGGGTTCCGCCGGGCTGTTCGGCCTGGACGGCGTGGTGCGGTTCACCCATCACATGGAAAGCCTGCTGGACCAGATGCGCGCCGGCGCGGTGGCGGCGGACGACGCGGTGGTCGGCACCCTGCTCGACGCGCGCGACCATCTGACGGGCTTGATCGAGGCCGTGGCCGAAGGCGGCGACGGCGTGCAGCCGGGCCCCAACGAACAGGCGCTGGTGGCCCGACTGCAAAGCCTTCAGACCCCTTCGGGCCTGCCGCAGGCACCGGCGCCTTCTTCCGCCGGGCAAGCGCGCGATTCGGCGGCATCCGGTGCCGCGCTGGTGGCCGCGACGTCGGCGCCGGCCGACGACAACGTGGTGCGCCTGCAGCCCCAGGAAGCGAGCACCGGAAGCTGGCACATTTCCCTGCGCTTCGGACGGGATTGCCTGCGAAACGGCATGGATCCTCTCGCATTCATTCGCTATCTGCGCGGATTGGGGGATATCGTCGGCCTCGCGACACTGGACGACGCGCTTCCGGCGCTGCCCGACCTGGATCCGGAATCCTGCTACCTGGGCTTCGAGATCAATTTCCGCAGCGACGCGAGCAAGGCCGACATCGAGGCCGTGTTCGAGTTCGTGCGCGAGGACAGCGACATCTGCATCCTGCCTGCGCACAGCCGCATCGCGGAGTACGTGGAGCTGATCCGCTCGCTGCCGGAGGACGAACTGCGCCTGGGCGAGATCCTGGTGCACGTCGGCACGCTGACCCGCCACGAGCTCGACCATGCGCTGCGCGCGCAGGAGCAAGGCGCGCAGAACCAGCCGCAGGGCGAACGCGAGCCGCTGGGACAGATTCTGGTGCGCGAGGGCGCCACCCACGAACCCATCGTCCAGGCGGCCCTGGACAAGCAGCGCCAGGTCAAGGAACGCCGCAGCCGCGAAGGCCAGATGCTGCGCGTGGCCGCCGACAAGCTCGACGCGCTGATCGATCTGGTGGGCGAGCTGGTCATCGCCAGCGCCGGCAACGCGCTGCACGCGCAGCAACCCGAGCAGGTCGAGGCGGCCGCGGAGGTCACCCGCCTGGTGGAGGAAATCCGCGAGCGTGCGCTCAAGCTGCGCATGGTCGAGATCGGCGAGACCTTCGCGCGCTTCCAGCGCGTGGTGCGCGACACCGCGCGCGAGCTCGGCAAGGACATCGCGCTGATCATCCAGGGCGGCGACGCCGAGATGGACAAGTCGCTGGTCGAGAGCATCACCGACCCGCTGATGCACCTGGTGCGCAACTCCATGGACCACGGGCTGGAAAAGCCCGACGTGCGGGTGGCCCGCGGCAAGTCCGCGCAGGGAACCCTGCGCCTGTCGGCCGCGCACGATGCGGGCAGCATCGTCATCGAGGTGGTGGACGACGGCGCCGGCCTGAACCGCGAACGCATCTGCGCCAAGGCCGTGCAACGCGGACTGATCGATGCCGAGGCGGCGCAGGGCATGCCGGATGCCGAGGTCTGGAAGCTGATCTTCGAGCCGGGCTTCTCCACCGCCGAGACCATTACCGACCTGTCCGGCCGCGGTGTGGGCATGGACGTGGTGCGTCGCAACATCGAGGCCATCCGCGGCACCATCGACATCCAGAGCGCGGCCGGCCAGGGCACCACGATGCGCCTGCGCCTGCCGCTCACACTGGCCATCATCGACGGTTTCCTGATCGAGAGCGCCGGTCGCAACTACGTGCTGCCGTTGGACGCGGTAGTCGAGTGCCTGCAGTATCCGGAGCAAAGCCAGCAGCAGGGCTATCTGAACCTGCGTGGCGAGGTGCTGCCGCTGCTGCACCTGGATCGCGCCCTGGGCACGCGCGCCGAAGCCGCCCCGGAGACGACGCCGTCGCGTCGCAACGTGGTGGTGGTCTCGGCCTCGGGCCAGCGCGTGGGCCTGGTGGTCGAGCGCCTGCTGGGCGAGTACCAGACCGTGATCAAGCCGCTGGGCTCGCTGTTCGCCCATCTGCGGGGCATCGGCGGCTCGACCATCCTGGGCAACGGACGCGTGGCGCTGATCCTGGACGTCCCGGCCCTGCTGGCGGCGGCCCCCGAGGTCACGCGTCATCGGGCCTTGCCGGGCGCCCAGGCCGCCTGATGCGCAGGCGCGAAGCGTCCATGCTGGCACAATCCGCTATGTACGCACGTTCATCCCCCCCGCACTCGCCATGAACCTTCCCGTCCCAGCCTCCTCCTCGACCGCGATCACCGTCGAGGCCATGCATGCGCACGGCCCCGCGGTCCCGGGCCAGTACCTCACGTTCACCCTGCAGGGCGAGTCCTACGGCGTGGACATCCTCGGCGTGCGCGAGATCATCGAATACGCGCGCCCCACCACCATTCCGATGATGCCCGGTTTCGTGCACGGGGTGATCAACCTGCGTGGCCGCGTGGTCCCGGTCATCGACCTCGCGCAGCGCTTCGGGCGTCCGGCGACCGAGCTGCGCGCGCGCACCTGCATCGTCATCGTCGAGGTGAATACCGACGAAGGCGCGCAGGCGCTGGGCGTGCTGGTCGACGCGGTGAATGCCGTGCTGGACCTGGACGCCTCCCAGATCGAACCGGCGCCGGCCTTCGGCACGGGCCTGCGGCGCGAGTTCATCCAGGGCATGGCCCGCATGGACAGCGGGTTCATCATCCTGCTCGACATCCCCCGCGTCCTGTCCACCGAGGATCTGGCCGCGCTGGCGCACGTCGGCGAAGGCACGACGGCCACCGCCTGAGCGCCAAGGAGTCGCGGCGAGCGCCGCGGCTCAATGCGGATCGTGGTGTTCGTGCGCGTGGCCCAGCGGGTCCGCGGCGCGATGGTGGCCGCCGTGCGAGTGGCCGAACACCAGGTAGGCATCCGATCCGTCGCGCACCAGCCGGCAGCGTGCGCCGTGCGGCAGGCACAGCTTGGTGCGCACATGCCCGAAAGGCAGCCCGGTCAGCACCGGCACCTTGTGCTCGCGCAGCCGCGAACGCAGCCAGGCCACCACGGCCGGCAGGTCGTAGCCCGCGTCGTGGGCACTCAGGCGATAGTCGGTGAAGGCGCCCAGCAGCACGGCGCGCTGGCGCTGCAGCACGCCGGCGCCCAGCAGTTGGGAGAACATGCGCTCCACCCGGTAGGGATGCTCGGACACGTCCTCCAGGAACAACACGCCGCGCGAGCGCGGCAGATACGGCGTGCCCACCAGGTTGCACACCAGGCTCATGTTGCCGCCCCACAGCACGCCCGCGGCGTCGAGCGAGCGCGGCGCGTCGGGACATTCGAAGCCGACCGCCTCCAGGCGTGAATCCACCACATCCAGGAAACTCTCGCGGGTGATCTCGTCCACCCGCTCGGCGCCGAAATCGAAGCCGGCCATCGGACCGCTGTAGGTGACGCTGCCGGCGCGCGCCAGCATGGCCAGCTGCAGCGCCGTGAAGTCGCTGTGTCCGACCCAGATCTGGCCGCGCCGGCTCACCGCCTCGTGCAGCAAGGCGTAATCCAGCGCATCGAGCACGCGCGTGAGCCCGTAGCCGCCGCGCGTGGCCATGACCACCGCGGCACGACTGCGCGCCGCCCGGTGCAGCGCCTGCACGCGCCGTGCGTCGCTGCCCGCGAAGCGCTGTTCGCGCAGCAGCGCCGCGGGGTCGATGCGCACGCGAAAGCCCAGTTCCTCCAGGTGCTCGGCCGCGCGTTGCACGCGCTGCGGCTCCGGCACCGCGCCGGACGGGGAGACGATGCGCAGTTCCCCGCGCGGAAAATGCTTGCGCGCCTTCGGCGCGGCAGATTCAGACATCGAAATCCTCTTCAGGCTCGTCCAGGTGCTTGACCTCGATCCCGCCGCTCGCCGCTTCCCGCGCGTCACCCTCCCCCGCCCGCTCCACGTCGCCCGCGCGCGCCTGAGCGCTCAGGCGGCGGCGTTCGCGGAAGAATTCCTGCAGCAAGGCTCCGCACGCGGCAGCCTCGACCCCGCCGTGCAACTGCGCGTGGTGATTCAGGCGCGACTCCGCGAACAGGTTCAGCACGCTGCCGCCCGCCCCGGTCTTGGGATCGAAGGCGCCGAACACCACGCGCTGCACGCGCGCGTGCAGCAGCGCCATCGCGCACATCGCGCAGGGCTCCAGCGTGACATACAGCGTGCAGCCGAGAAGCCGATAGTTGCCCAACAGGCTGGCGGCCTGGCGCAGCGCGACGATCTCGGCGTGCGCGGTGGGGTCGGAATCGCCCACCGGACGGTTGTAGCCGGTGGCCAGCACCTTGCCCTCGCGCACCAGCACGGCGCCCACCGGCACTTCGCCGAGCAGCCAGGCATTTTGCGCCTGGTCGAGCGCCAGACGCATGAAGGCGCGGTCTGCCTGCGCATCCGGCGGGTCGGGCATTTCGCAGCCGTGCTCGGCCTCGGGTTCCAGTTCCATGGCGCAAGCATACCCGGGCGAGCCACCTGCGTGGCCCGCTGGGCGCGCGACGGCACCGGGGCCGCGCGCGATGCGCGCCGCTGAATCCCTGATTTCGTTGAGGTAATAGGGCCTTTCGGTCGATGCCATCATGGAGAGCTTTTCGGGTAATCAACCGCAGCCTCTCACGCTGCCATGGAGGACGCCATGCACCATAGCTACGATCCGATCCTGCGCCTTTTGGTCGCGGCGCTGCTGGGAAGCGTCATCGGTCTCGAGCGCGAACGCCTGAACTGGATGGCCGGCCTGCGCACCCACATGCTGGTGTGCGTGGGCTCGGCGCTGGCCATGCTGGTGTCGGCCTACGGCTTCGCCGAAGCCCTGCGCGCGCCCGACGTGGTGCTCGATCCTTCGCGCGTCGCCGCGCAGGTGGTCTCGGGCATCGGCTTCCTCGGCGCCGGGGTGATTCTGCTGCGCGGTGACGTGCTGCGCGGCGTGAACACCGCCGCCAGCCTGTGGTCGGTGGCCGGCGTGGGCCTCGCGGTGGGCGGCGGCATGTACGTCGCAGCGGTGGGGGCAACGGGCATCATCCTGCTCATCCTGGCCGGCATCAAGCCCATCGAGCGGCGCCTGTCCCACGCGGCCGAAAAGCGCGCGGCCGAGGCGCGCGGCGCGCAGGCGCCGGACCTGGAACTGCTGGCCGAGCACGATGCGCTGGGCGCCGGGGTGATCTGCGAGGCCTTGCGAGGCGAGACCGCACGCCTGACCGGCCTGGTGCTCACGCCCGGCGAACACCGGCTCGGCTCGGAAGGCCTGGATACGCTGGATCACGTGGGCCTGCGTTTCGAGCATGCATCGGCACCCGCGCTGCAACGCATCGAGCTGCGCCTGCTGGCCCTTCCCGGCGTGCGGGCCTGCTGGCGCGGCGCGGCCGGCAGCGCCCCGCGCTGAAACCGGCGCCCGGTCGTCGCGGGCCGCGCGCCGGCCCTCAGCCGATGGTCATCAGGCTCGCATTGCCCCCGGCAGCGGCCGTGTTCAGGCTGACCGACTGCTCGTGCAGCAGCAGCTCCAGCGGGTAGTCCGAGGCCTGGATGCCGTCGCTGGGCAGCGCGTACACGTTGACCACCGCGTGTTCGTGGCGCGTGAGCTCGGCCTGCAGTTCGCGCAGCCCGGCGGCGCCGCCCTGGTACAGCGCGGCGTCGGGAAGATCCTGCGGCGCGGCCGCGCGCACGCGCTCGCGCAGCGTCGGCGGCACCAGCGCGTCGACCGCCTCCGCATGGGCCCCCGACAGCAACGCGACGTTGCCCGTGGCCAGCGCCACGGCGACCTGGCGCAACAACTCCTCGCGGCTGTCGGCGCGGCACAGCAATTGCCCGCGTGGCAACAGCAGGTAGTCGTTGTGCTCTCCCACCGGCCCCGGCAGGCGCTGCGGCTGCAGCGTCGGGGCCAGCTTCTCGTAGCCTTGCAGCGCACCGGTGTCGACGCCCCGCGCGCGCAGCGCATCGAGCAGGTGGCGCAGTTCCTCGGGCGCCTCGGCGCAGGGCAGGAAGGGCGCGCCGGTGGGCGCCACCAGCCGGCGCAGGTACAACGGACCGCCCGCCTTCGGACCGGTGCCCGAGCGGGCATGGCCGCCGAAGGGCTGCACCCCGACCACCGCGCCGATGATGTTGCGGTTGACGTAGACGTTGCCGGCACGGATGCGTGAGCCGGCCCTGGCGATGGTCTCGTCGATGCGACTGTGGATGCCGAAGGTCAGGCCGTAGCCCAGAGCGTTGACCCCGTCGATCGCCTGCTCCAGTTCCTCGCTGCGGTAACGCAGCACGTGCAGCACGGGGCCGAACACCTCGCGGCCGAGCACGTCGATGGATGGGATCTCGACCAGCGTCGGCGCGACGAAATGCCCTTGCCTGGCCTGGGGGGGAAGCGCCGGCGCATAGACCGCGTAGCCACGCGAGCGCATCGCCTGCACGTGAGCCTCGATGGTCTCGCGCGCCTCCTCGCTGATCACCGGACCGACGTCGGTATCCAGCCGGTCGGGACGTCCGAGCTGCAGTTCGTCCATGGCACCGCGAAGCATCTCGAGCAGTCGTTCGGCCACGTCCTCCTGCACCAGCAGGATGCGCAGTGCCGAACAGCGCTGGCCGGCCGAATCGAAGGCCGACGCCACGATATCGCTCACCGCCTGTTCGGGCAATGCGGAGGAATCCACCACCATCGCGTTCTGCCCGCCGGTTTCGGCGATCAGCGGAATCGGCAGGCCGTGGGCGTCCAGGCGCTCGGCGAGCCGGGCCTGGATCAGGCGCGCCACCTCGGTGGATCCGGTGAACAGCACGCCGCGCACGCGCGGGTCCCCGACCAGCGCGGCCCCCACCCGGCCGTCGCCGGGCAGCAGCTGCAGCGCGCCCGCCGGCAGTCCGGCCTCCAGCAGCATTTCCACCGCCGCATGCGCGATCAGCGGCGTCTGCTCGGCCGGCTTGGCCAATACCACGTTGCCCGCGGCCAGCGCGGCGGCGATCTGCCCGGTGAAAATCGCCAGCGGGAAGTTCCACGGGCTGATGGCCACCACCGGCCCCAGCGGTCGATGCTCGGAGTCATGCAGGTGCTGCACGGCCTGCGTGGCGTAGTAGCGCAGGAAGTCCACCGCTTCGCGCACCTCGCCGAGGGCCGCCGGCATCGCGCGTCCGGCCTCGCGCACCACCAGGCTGGCCAGGCGCGGCATGCGCTGCTCGAACAGGTCCGCCGCGCGCAGCAGGATCGACGCGCGGTCCGGGGCCGGCGTGGCCTGCCATACGGGGGCCTCGGCCAGCGCCAGCTCGAAGGCGCGTTCGCACAAGGCCGGGTCGGCCTCCACCACCGAGCCCACCACGTCGCGCAGATCGGCCGGGTTGAGCACCGGTCGGGCCGCTCCCTGCACCTCGCCGTGCGCCAGCAGCGGCCGCGCCTGCCAGCGCGTCTCCAGGCTGGCCAGGCCGGCCGCCGCCAGTGCGCCCAGGCGTTGTTCGTTGCTGAGGTCGAACCCGGCGGAGTTGGCGCGCTGGCCGCCGTACAGGTCCACCGGCAGCGCGATGCGGTCGTGCGGCGCGCCGAGCGGCACGATGCGCCGCGCCAGTTGCACCGGATCGGCGACGATCTCGTCCAGGTCCGCCTTGGGATCGTTGATCTTGTGCACGAAGGAGGTGTTGGCCCCGTTCTCGAGCAAGCGCCGCACCAGGTAGGCCAGCAGGGTCTCGTGGGTGCCCACCGGCGCGTAGATGCGGCACGGCCGGTTCAAGCCCTCGGCGGACACCACCTCCTCGTACAGCGGCTCGCCCATGCCGTGCAGGCACTGGAATTCGTACTGGCCGACGTAGAAATTGTTGCCCGCCATCGCGTGGATGGCCGCCACCGTATGCGCGTTGTGGGTCGCGAACTGCGGGAACACCGCCTGCGGGGCGTCGAGCAGCTTGCGCGCGCAGGCCAGGTAGGACACATCGGTGTGCACCTTGCGCGTGAACACCGGGAAACCCTCCAGCCCGTCGAGCTGGGCGCGCTTGATCTCGCTGTCCCAGTACGCGCCCTTGACCAGGCGCACCATCAGGCGCCGACGCGAACGCTGCGCCAGATCGATGACGAAATCCAGCACGAAGGGGGCGCGCTTCTGGTAGGCCTGCACGACGAAACCGATGCCGTTCCAACCCTGCAGATCCGGGTCGAAGCACAGGCTTTCCAGCAGATCCAGCGACAGCTCCAGGCGGTCGGCCTCCTCGGCGTCGATGTTCAGGCCGATGTCGTACTGGCGCGCCAGGCGCGCCAGGTGGGTCAGCCGTGGCAACAGTTCGTCCATCACCCGCTGGCGCTGCGCGCGGCTGTAGCGCGGGTGCAGCGCCGACAGCTTGATGGAAATGCCGGGCCCTTCGTAGATGCCGCGGCGTTGCGCTGACTTGCCGATGGCGTGGATGGCCTGTTCGTAGTCGCGCAGGTAGCGCTCGGCGTCGCGCGCCGTCAGCGCCGCCTCGCCGAGCATGTCGTAGGAATGCCGGAAACCGCGCGCTTCGCGCTTGCGCGCGTTGGCCAGCGCGTCGGCGATGGTCTGGCCCAGCACGAATTGCTCGCCCATCAGGCGCATGGCCATGTTCACGCCGCCGCGCACCACCGGTTCGCCGCCGCGCGCCACCAGGCGCGTGAGCAGCGACGACAGCTTGTCCTCGCTGCTGGTGACCACCAGACGCCCGGTGAGCAACAGGCCCCAGGTGGCGGCGTTGACGAACAGCGAGCGCCCGCCGCCGAGGTGGCTCTGCCAGTCGCCGGCGCCCACCTTGTCGCGGATCAGCGCATCGCGCGTGGGAGTGTCGGGAATGCGCAGCAGCGCCTCGGCCAGGCACATCAACGCGATGCCCTCCTGGCTGGACAGCGCGTACTCCTGCAGCAACGTCTCGACCACGCCGCGGGTGCGCTTGGAGCGCAGCTTGAGCGCGAGCCGGCGCGCGGTGTCCTGCACCGCCGCCGACACCTCGGACGCGAGCTGCGCCTGCGCCACCAGCGCGGGCACGCATTCGGTCTCCGGCCGGCGGTAGGCGGCGGTGATCGCGGCGCGCAGCACGGTCTGGGGTTGCACCTCCTGCGCCAGCTCCAGGAACGGCACGGGCGCCGGCTCCTGCGGCGCCTCGCTCGTCTCCAGCGCGCCCGGCTCGGCGGTGTCGTCGCCGGGGCTCAAGCCCTCGCCGCGCTCCAGGCGTTCCAGGCCTTGCAGGATCATCTGCTTGACCACGTAATGCGGGCTGCGCCCATGCGCCTCGGCAGCGGCCTTGATGCGCAGGCGCACCTGCTCGTCGATCTTCACCCCGATAGTCGTGACACCCATGAGTGCAATCCGGTTATGCTTTCCGCAAGGCGGCATGGCGCGCATAGTTGCACCTTTGCATCCCAAAGTAAAGATCGGGGTACAACCTTTTTGCGATTTTTCCGTCGATTGAGGTATAACCCTGATGCGCCAAAGGGTGGCACCCCATATTCTGCGGGCTTCGCCGCATGCCGGGCGGCGCAACGCCTGACGCGGCGAGGGCCGCCGAGCGCGGCATTCGTGCAAATGGCCCGACCACGCCCGGCCCGCTTCCACAACCCACATCGAGTAGCCAGACCATGAACCAGAAGTTCTCCAGAAAGCTCGTCTACGGTCTCGTCGCCGGGGCCTTCGGGCTCGGCGCCGGCGCCGCGCAGGCAGCCACCCCGATCCTCATCGGCGTGCAGGCGCCGATCACCGGCCAGTACGCCAACGAGGGCCAGGGCATCGCCGACGCGGTGAAACTGCTGATCAAGCAGCAAAACGCCAAGGGCGGCCTGCTCGGCCACAAACTCGAAGTCAAGGTGTGCGACGACCAGGGCGCGGCCGCTCCGGCCGCCATCTGCGCCCGCCAGCTGGTCAACGACGGCGTGCTTGCCGTCATCGGCAGCTACACCAGCGGCGCCGCGCTGGCCGCGCAGCCCACCTACGCGCGCGCCAACGTGATCCAGACCTCCGACGGCACCAGCGACGAGCTGACCGCCCACGGCTTCAAGACCTTCTTCCGCAACGCGCCGCCCAACAGCGCCGAGGCGGTGTTCACCGCCGGCTACTTCAAGGCCATGGGCTACAAGCGCGTGGCCGTGGTCACCGATCACTCCAGTTTCTCCACCGGTCTGGCCGACGCGGTGGTGGCCGACGCCAAGAAGGGCGGGATCGACATCGTCGACAAGGCCTTCATCACCGCCGGCTCGCAGAACTACACCCCGGTGCTGACCAAGCTGAAGGCCCTGAACCCGCAGGTTGTGTATTTCTCCGGCTACTACACCGACGGCGGCCTGATCAAGGCGCAGATGGCCCAGCTGGGCATGAAGGCCAAGTTCGTCGGCGGCGACGCCAACCAGAACGTGGCCTTCGCCAAGATCGCCGGCTCCGCCGCCGAGGGCGCCACCATCATCAACGTGCCCGCGCCGCAGGACCTGCCCTACCCGGTGGCCAAGGAATTCCTGGCCCAGTTCCAGACCGCCTACGGCCACCAGCCGCCCAGCATCTTCACCCTGACCAACGCCGACGGCCTGCGCGCGATCCTGTACACCGCCGAGAAGATCAAGAGCGTGGAGCCGGCCAAGCTGATCCCCGCGCTGCATGAGCTGCACGACTTCCAGGGCCTGACCGGCACCTTCTCCTGGAACGCCGTGGGCGAACGCACCGGCAGCCCGTACGTGGCCTTCGAGGTCAGCTCCAGCGGCGCCTACAAGATCACCTACCCGGCCGCGGCCGCCAAGTAAGACAAGAAACACCGCCGGGGCGCGCGACCGCGGTCGCGTGCCCCGAGGGGGGGAACCATCCATGCTGAGCACCGTGCTGCAGCAGCTCGTCAACGGGCTGACCGTCGGCGGCATCTATGCGCTCATCGCCCTGGGCTACACCATGGTGTACGGGGTGCTGCGCCTGATCAACTTCGCGCACGGGGACCTGTGCGTGTTCGGCGCCTACATCGGGCTGGTGGCGCTGAGCGCCGGCTCGGGCAGCGGGCAGTCGCACCTGCTGCTGCTGGGCGCCGCCTTCATCCTGGCCGCCATCGTCGTGGGCGCCGCCGGAATGCTGCTCGAATTCACCGCCTACCGGCCGCTGCGCCGCGCCGACCGCCTGAGCGCGGTGGTGTCGGCGCTGGGGGCCTCGCTGTTCATCGAGAACGGCATCATGCTCATCTGGGGCCCGCAACTGCGCGTGTTCCCCAGCAACCTGCTTCCCGCGCATTCGTGGAACCTGGCCGGAGCACGCATCGACCTCGTGCAGGTGCTGATCATCGCCGGCAGCGCCGTGCTGATGGCCCTGCTGTACTGGTTCGTGCACCACACTCGCTACGGCACCGCGATGCGCGCGGCCGCCAGCGACCAGGACGCCGCGCGCCTGATGGGCATCAACGTCAACCGGGTGATCGCCAGCGTGTTCGTGCTGGGCCCGGCCATCGGCGCCGTCGGCGGGCTGTTCATCGGCCTGTATTACCGGCAGGTGTACTTCACCATGGGCTGGTCGTACGGGCTCAACGCCTTCATCGCCGCCATCCTGGGCGGCATCGGAAACATCCCCGGCGCCATGCTCGGCGGCGTGCTGCTGGGCCTGTTCAACGCCTTCGCGGCGGGCTTCGTGTCCAGTTCCTGGCAGGAGGCCATCACCTTCGCGCTGCTGATCGGCATCCTGCTGCTGCGCCCCACCGGACTGCTGGGCGAGCGCGTGGCGGAGAAAGTCTGATGAAAGCCATGTTCGACTTGGTCAACCGTCCCTGGGTGGGCGCCGTGCTGTGGCTGGCGGGCCTGGGCATTCCGCTGATGCTGAACCAGACCTGGGTATTCATCGCCGCGCTGTTCGCGGTGTACGCCATCGTCGCGCTCAGCCAGGACGTGGTGCTGGGCCGCGCCGGCATGTTCGACATGGGACATGCCGTGTACTTCGGCGTCGGCGCCTACGTCACGGCCATTCTCAACACGGTGTACGGCTGGCCCATCCTGGCCACCTGGCCGCTGGCGGTGCTGGCAGCGGCGCTGGTGGGCACGCTGCTGGCGGCGCCGATCGTGAAGCTGCGCGGCGACTACCTGCTGGTGGCCACCATCGGCTTCAACGCCATTTTCATCCTGGCGCTGGACAACAACCTGGGACACCTGACCGGCGGCGCCGACGGCGTGTTCGCCATCGGCGTGCCCTCGCTGTTCGGGCTGCAGGCCAGCAGCCAGAATGCCCAGTTCTGGCTCGGCTGGGTGGGTTTCGCGGCGGTCATGCTGCTGATGCGCAACCTGGATCGCTCGCACCTCGGGCGCACCATGTACTACATCAAGCACGACCAGCTCGCCGCCACCACGATGGGGGTGGACACGCGCAAGTACCGCGTGCTGGCCTTTGCGCTGGGCGCCGCGCTGGCCGGTTTCGCCGGCACGCTGTACGCCACGCTGACCGCCTCGGTCAGCCCGGGGTCCTTCAAATTCACCGAGTCGGTCACGCTGTTCGCCATCGTGCTGGTGGGCGGCCAGGGCTCGATTCCCGGGGTGCTGCTGGGCACCGTGCTCATGTTCGTGGTGCCGCAGGCTTTCCAGAGTTTCGAGCGCTACCGCTACTTCGTGTTCGGCATCGCCATGGTGCTGGTGATGGTGCTGCGCCCGCAGGGCATCTGGCCGCGCGTCGCGCGCAAGGAGCGCGCGCGATGAGCCGGCCACCGCAATCCGAACTGCTGCGCCTGGACGGCGTCGGCATCCGTTTCGGCGGCCTCAAGGCGGTGGACGCGCTGAGCTTCGCCGTCGGAGCGGCGCAGGTGGTGGGTCTGATCGGCCCCAACGGCGCCGGCAAGACCACGGCCTTCAACCTGATCACGGGGGTGTACAAGCCCACCGAGGGTCGGGTGACCTTCGACGGGCGCGACATCACCGGCTGGGCGCCGCACCGCATCGCCCGCGCCGGCATTTTCCGCACCTTCCAGACCATCCGCCTGTTCCAGGGCCAGAGCGTGCTCAACAACGTGCTGGCGGGCCTGCACCTGCGCACCCGCCAGGCGTGGTGGCAGGGACTGCTGGCAACGCCCGCGCAGCGCCGCGAGGAGCGCGAACTGCGCGAGCAGGTCATGGCCTTGCTGGAGCGCCTGCGCCTGGACAAGCTGGCCCAGGAGGACGTGGCCTCGCTGCCCTACGGCGTGCAGCGTCGCGTGGAGCTGGCCCGGGCGCTGATCGCGCAGCCGCGCCTGCTGATCCTCGACGAGCCGGCCGCCGGTTTGAACGACCAGGAGTCGGCCGAACTGAACAAGACCATCCTCCAGGTGCGCGACCAGGGCATCAGCGTGCTGCTGGTCGAGCACGACATGAACGTGGTGATGAACGTCACCGACCACATCGTGTGCATCAACTTCGGGCGCAAGATCGCCGAGGGCACGCCCGCGCACATCCGCAACCATCCGGACGTGATCGAGGCCTATCTGGGCAAGGATGACGATGACGACGCGCCGCTGGCGCCTGCCGGGGAGGCCGCATGAAGCTGCTGGAAATCCGCGACCTCGACGTGCGCTACGGGCATATCCAGGCGCTCAAGGGCATCAGCCTGGACGTGGCCGAGGGTGAAATCGTCGCGCTGCTGGGCGCCAACGGCGCCGGCAAGACCACCCTGATGCGCAGCATCAGCGGACTGCAGCGCCCGCACGCCGGCCAGATCCTGCTGCGCGGCACGCCCATCCAGCGTACCGGGGCCGACGCCATCGTGCGCCTGGGGGTGTCCCAGGTGCCCGAGGGGCGCCGTGTGTTTCCCACCCTCAGCGTGTTGGAGAATCTGCGCCTGGGCGCCTACACGCGCCCGGCCGCCGAAGCCGGCAAGACCCTCGAGCAGGTATGGACGATGTTCCCGCGCCTGCTGGAGCGCCGCGAACAACTCGCCGGCACCCTGTCCGGCGGCGAACAGCAGATGCTGGTCATCGGCCGCGCCTTGATGGCGCAGCCCAAGCTGCTGCTGCTCGACGAGCCCAGCCTGGGCCTGGCGCCGATCATCGTGCGCGACATCTTCCGCTCCCTGCATCAGATCCGCCAGCAGGGCATGACCGTGCTGCTGGTCGAGCAGAACGCGCGCATGGCGCTCAAGCTGGCCGATCGCGCCTACGTGCTGGAGACCGGCCACATCCGTCTGCAGGGTCCGGCCGCAGAACTGCTGGCCTCGCCCGAAGTGCAGGCCAGCTACCTCGGGCACGGCGCCGCGCAGCCGGCCACGCAGACGCCCGCGGCCGGCTGAGGGCTCGCACCGAGCCCCGCGACGGGCGGGCACGCCCGCGAGCCCCCGCCTGTTGCTCCGCGGGTACGCACGTGAGCGTGCGCGTCGGCTACGCTTGGGTCATCGGCATCGAAACCCGGGAGGCTGATGGACGTCGCGGCCACGCAAGCGCTGCCGGCGCAGCAGCAACTGCTGCAGCTGGTCGCGCGCAGTACCCTGCTCGGCGACCTGCCGTCGCAGGTGCTGGCCGCTCTGTTGCCCAGCCTGGAACCCGTGACGCTGGCCGGCGGGCAGACCCTGTGCCACCGGGGCGACCCTTCCGACGCCCTGTACATGCTGTGTTCCGGGAGCCTGGGCGCTTTCGCGCCCGGCCATGCCAGCGACGAGGAGCGCCTGCTGGGTTGCATCGTGCCCGGCCAGACGGTGGGCGAGCTCGGGGTGCTGGCGCGCCATCCGCGAACCGCCACCGTGCGTGCGCTGCGCGACTGCACGCTGCTGCGCCTGCGCGACACCGAGCGCCTGCTGAGCCTGATGGCCGCGCATCCGGAGGTGCTGGCGCGCCTGCTGGCCGACCTGCTGGGACGCGTGCAATGGCGCGAGGACGCGCGCAACCTGAACCCGCCGCGCACCTTCGCGCTGCTGCCGGCGCATCCCGGGCTGCCGCTGCGCGCGGCCGCGCACCACTTGCTCGAGGCGCTGTCGCCGCTGGGGCCGGTACTGCTGGTGGATGCCGCGCTGGGACGCGGGCGCGATCCGCAATGGCACGACCAGCGCGAGAGCGAGCACCGATTCGTCGTCTACCTGCCCGATGGCGACGACGCATGGCGCGAACGCTGCATCCGCCAGGCCGATCAGTTCCTGCTGCTCGCGCGCGCCGACGAGGCGCCCGGGGAATGGCCCGACGAGGTGTGTCGAACCGGCGTCGATGCCTTGCACCGCGCCCGCCACCTGCTGCTGCTGGCCGGCGACGCGCCGACGCCGGCGCGCGCCACCGCCGCCTGGCTGGAGCGCTTCGAGGCCCCCATCACCTGGCATCACCTGCGCGGGCCTTCCGACTGGATGCGTGTCGGGCGCCTGCTCGGGCGCCGCGCTACCGGGCTGGTGCTCTCCGGAGGCGGCGCGCGGGGCTTCGGGCATCTGGGCGTGGTGCGTGCGCTGCGCGAGCTGGGCATGCCCATCGACGCGCTCGGAGGCACCAGCATCGGCGCCATCGTGGCGGCCGGGGTGGCCTGCGAATGGGACGACCAGCAGTTGCTCGAGCGCATGCACCAAGCCGTGGTCGCCGGGCATCCGCTGCGCGACCTCACGCTGCCGCTGATCGCGCTGACCCGCGGCAAGCGCGCCACGCGGCTGCTGCGCGTGGCCTTCGAGTCGCGGCGCATCGAGGATCTGCCGCTGCCCTTTTTCTGCACCTCGGCCAACCTCACCGCCGGGCGCGTCGCGGTACACACCCGGGGCATGCTGTGGAAATGGCTGCGCGCCGGCGCCGCCATCCCAGGCATCCTGCCTCCGCTGCTCGATCAGGGCATGGTGCACGTCGACGGCGCGGTGCTGAACAACCTGCCCACCGACGTGATGCACGACGCCGGGATCCACGACATCATCGCCGTCGACATCGGCGGCGAGGACGCGCTGCCGGCCAGTTTCGAGGACGCCGCGCTGCCCACGCTGCCGCGCCTGACCTGGCAGTGGATGCACGGCCGCCAGTGGCCCAGCCTGTTCGCCATCCTGGCCCGCTCCGCGATGGTGCACGACGATGCCAGCAGCAAGCTGCGCCGCGGCCTCGCGACCCACCTGCTGACGCCGCCGCACCACTCCACGGGGCTGCTCAACTGGAAGGACTACCGGCGCCTGATGGACAGCGCCTACGACTACACGATGCGCCATTTCGAGCAGGCGGCCGCGCGGCGGGAATGAACCAGCCGGCTCCGCATCTGCGCGGGCGTCATGCGCGCTCCATCACGGAAAGCGCGACCGCCTGCTGCGGCTCCAGCACGGCGAGTCTTTGGGTCAAAGCGGCACGCACCGCGTCATAGGCGGACCTTCCCAGCACCA
Source organism: Pseudomonadota bacterium (assembly GCA_021830925.1). GTDB lineage: Bacteria > Pseudomonadota > Gammaproteobacteria > Burkholderiales > Burkholderiaceae_C > Thiomonas_A. The sequence continues at coordinate 18,595 of JAKBNS010000200.1, forward strand.
CCCGGAACGGCACAGACGGATCGTCGATCGCGGCGAGCATCGCATCGACCGTCTTGCCGGCATCGGCGAATTCGAAATAGCCCGCATCGATCGTGCGTCGCAGCTGACGCACCGGCGTGTCGTCATAGACTTCGAGCGGTGCCGCTCGATCCAGTCCTAGGCCGAAGTTGGTGCGCGTCGGCCCGGGCTCCACGATCACGAAGTCGATGCCGAACGACGCGACTTCCTGTGCGACGGCCTCTACGAAGCCCTCGATGCCCCACTTGGTCGCGTGATAAGCACTGAAGCCGGGATAGGCGATCTGTCCCCCCTCGGACGACACCTGCACGATGCGTCCACCGCCCTGCTCCCGCAGACGCGCGATGGCCGAGCGAATCAGATGTATCGCGCCGGTCAGGTTGGTGGCGATCTGGCGTTCGATCTGGGCGTCACTCAATTCCTCCGCCGCGCCGAACAAACCGTAACCCGCGTTGCTGACGACGACGTCGATCCGGTCGCGAGCCGCGAAGGCCTCCGCGACGGCGGCTCGGACCGCATCGAAATCGGTCACGTCGCAGCTGACGATTCTCAGGCGCTCGCCGTATCGTGTCTTCAAGTCGTCGAGGGCACCCGGTTTGCGCAATGTCGCCACCACCGCGTCGCCGCGCGCCAGCAAGCGCTCGCTCAATCCCCGCCCGAGTCCGCTCGACGCGCCCGTGATCAACCAGTTCTTGCTCATTGCATGCTCCTTTGCACGTATGTGCGGCCCATCGTAGAAGGTCGGGATCGATGCGAGAATCACCGTCAATCAGCATGATGCGTTGAAAGAATTTCATCAATGAAACCACCCACGCTAGCCGATCTCAAGGCTTTCCAGTTGGTCGCCGCGAGGCGCAGCTTCGCGCGCGCCGCGGGAGAAATGGGCGTGTCGCGTTCGGCGTTGAGCCACGCGATGCGCGCACTGGAGAACGATCTGGGCGTGCGGCTACTGCATCGCACGACGCGCAGCGTGTCGCCGACCCAGGCCGGCGAGCACCTCCTCACGCGACTCGGTCCACTGCTGAGCGATCTCGATCGAGTGCTCGATGAGGTCGCCCGCGACGACATGGCGTTGCGCGGCACGCTTCGCATCAACGGCAGCGAAGGCGCGATCCGCCATCTGCTGCGCACGGTGGTACCTCGCTATGTCGCGATGTATCCGGACATGGAACTGGACCTGGTCGCCGACGGGCGTCTCGTCGACGTCGTAGCGGAAGGTTTCGATGCCGGTGTCCGGCTGGGCGAAGCCGTGCCAAAGGACGTGATCGCGGTGCGCGTCAGTGACGATCTGCGCTTTGTCGCGGTCGCGTCGCCGCGCTATCTGCGCAGGCATGGCCGGCCCGCCGTGCCGGAGGATCTGCATGCGCATCGGTGCATCCGCCAGCGTCTGCCGAGCGGAAGCCGCTATCGTTGGGAATTCGCGCGTCACGGCCAGCCCTACGCGATCGACCCACCCGGCGCGCTCACGCTCGACAACAGCCGCTTGATGGTGGAGGCGGCGCTCGACGGGCTCGGTATCGCCTACGTGCCGGAGTCGTATGCGCGCGAGGCGCTGGCTCGCAGGCGACTTGTCACGGTGCTGGATGATTGGTGTCCGGCCATCCCCGGACTGTTCCTGTACTTCCCCGGCAACCGGCATGTCCCGGCCGGTCTGCAGGCGTTGGTGAAATTGCTGCGGGAGCGCGACACGACGGTTCGTCCAACAGCCCACAGCTAGCTAGCTGCTGGTTGGCGCCACCGGATCGCCGAGCCGGATCAGAAGCTCCAGGACAGACGAGCCTGCAACTGGTTCTCGCGCAGGCTGTGGCCGATGCTGGCCTGCCAGGAGACTTGCGCCTCGAGGTTCCTGCGCAGCTTCGCCTGCGCTCCCAACGTGGCCTCGAGCACGTTGCGCGGGGATGCCACCCCGGAGTCGGAGAACTGCAGGCCTTCGATCCCGGTGAACCCGAAGCGCAGTTCGCTGGGCGGGCGCCGGAACCAGTGGCGCACACCCAGCGAAGCATTCAGCGTGCCCACCGAATCACGCCAGGACACGGCGCGCGTGACCCGCAAGGCACCCAGCATGCTCAGCGTATAGGCCGACTGGCGCGGCACCACCAGGCCCAGCACGGGATCGGACTCGCGGGCCGCCGACAGGCGCAGATGCTGCAGATCCAGTCCCGCGATCGGGGTCAGCACGTCGCCGGATCGCAAGGCGAAGGGACGATCCAGGCGCGACTGCCAGGTCCAGATACGCGCGTCGCGTTCGGAACTGCCGTAGTGCACGCGTCCTCCCGAATAGCCCAGCAGGCTGCCCACGCGCAGCCGGCCCAGATCGCGCCCGGCGAACAGGCCGCCCCGGTACAACTGCGTGGTCGCGCCGTCGCCGATCAGGTGGCGCGTGGCTCCCAGTTCGAGGGTTCCGGCGGCCGCGCCGAGCATCCACGGCCCCACCCTGCGCTGGTGGCCGATGGTCAGGCCGCTGGAGCTCTCGTCCAGGCCGAGGGCGTTGCCGTCCCCCAGCAACTGGCCACGCGAGCCGGTGATGAAGGCGAAGCTGTGCTGCCGCGGGTCCAGCGCGTCCCCGCCCTGCCCCATTCCCAGGCGGTCGAACAGACGCGACCATTCCCGGCCGGTTCCCTGCAGCAGCCAGCCCGGTGTTTCCGAATACACCTCGCCGTCCATGGTTTCCAGCGCCCGCGCTACCGAATCCTGCCCGAACAGGGCCTGCAGCCGAGCCAGCAATCCCGGGCCGGCCGTCGGTATCAGGCTGTCCAGCGCCGTGCCCAGGTTGTTCTCGTTGGGCGTCTGCGAACCCCCGGAGAAGGCATGCAGCGCGACCAGCGAGAAAATCACCTGGGGATCGCTCACGTACTGCAGCGAGAACTCATAGTCGCTGGCCGACAGACCCTGCACCTGCCAGTCGGTGAAGGTGCCGTTCAGGGTCGTCGAGGCCGGCGCGTCCACCAGCAGGTAGCTGCGCCTCAGGTACTTGCCGGGCGCCGCCGCGATGACCAGGTGGCCGCCCAGGTTCAACTGGCTTCCCAGCACTTCCAGTCTTGCGTTGCTGGCCGGTGCGATGTCCACCGTCAGGGTGGCATTCGAGGCCTGGGTATAGTTGCCCGCGACACTGAGCGCCGGCGATACGGCGGCGTCCTGGGTCAGGATCAACCCGCCCGAGTTGTCCAGGTCCTGCGCCACCCGCGCATTGCCTTGCGTGCGCACGCCGCCTGCGGCCTGCACCAGCAGGCGCGACGCCAGCATGGCCTGGTTGCCCAGCGCCAGCGTGCCGCCCTGCACCTGCGTATCCCCGGTATAGGTGTCGGTTCCGCCCAGGGTTTCCTGGCCCGCCAGCAAGCGCAGGCCGGCATGGCCGGCGATCTGCCCGGAGAACACCCCGGAGGCTTGGCTCAGCACCAGTTCGTTGCCGCCCAGGTTCACCGCTCCGCTGCCCGACAGCGTCGGGATGTCCAGCGGGACGGCCGAGCCCGACACGTCCAGCGCACCATCCGCGACGACCGGCGTGGCCGCCAGCGAACCGGCGGAGCCCAGGGTCAGCGTCGCGCTCCGGCCGATGCTGGTGGTGCCGGTGTAGGTGGCGGCGGCATCCAGGATCTCGGTGCCGCCGGCGATATTCAGCCCGCCCGTGCCCTGGATCGTGCCAGCGAAGGTGCCGCTGGCCTGCGTGACGCTCAGGGTCTGCGCCCCGAGGGTCACCCCGCCCGCGCCGGCGATGCTGCCCACGCTGGCCCCGGCTGTCGTGCCGGAGATGTCCAGGGTGCCGGCATCTGCCACCGGCGACGCGCCCAGCGAGCCGCCGCCCGCCAGCGCCAGCGTGGCTCCTGCCGCGATGTTCGTGACGCCGGCGTAGGTATTCGCTCCGGTCAGGGTCTGCGTCCCGGCCAGCAGCTTGAGGCCCCCGCCACCCGCGATCACCCCGCCCAGGGTGTTGCCGCCGCCGTTGCTCAGGTTCAGGGTCTGCCCGCCCAGGTCGACCCCGCCGCTACCGGACAGGCTGGCCACCGTGGCCCCGGCGCTGGTGCCGGAGATGTCCAGGGTGCCGCGGTCGACCACCGGCGACGAGCCCAGCGAACCCGTGCCCGCCAGCGCCAGCGTGGCGCCGGGATCGATGGTGGTGGAGCCGCTGTAGGTGTTGATCCCGCTCAGGGTCTGCGTACCTCCGGCGATGTCCAGGCCGGCGCTGCCGGAGATGGTTCCGGTGAAGTCGCTGCGCCCCGCCGTCACCGTCAGGGTGCGCCCACCCAGGCTCACCTGGCCGGCACCGGCCAGGCTGCCGACGGAGGAGCCCGAACTGCTGCCGGAGATATCCAGCACGCCGCCATCATCCACCGTCGAACCCGCGATCGAGCCGCTTCCCGTCAGCAACAGCGTGCTGCCCGAGGTGATGGTGGTCGCCCCGGTGTAGCCGTTGGCCGCCGTCAGCGTGGCGTTGCCGCCGTCGACCTTCACGCCTCCGCTGCCGGTGATCGCGGCGCTCCAGGTGCGATTGGCGTTCTCGAAGGCCAGCGTGCCGTTGTCCAGCAGCTTGGATGGGTCCGCGAAGGAGCCGGTGCCCGACAGCGCCAGCGTCGCCGACGTGTCGATGGTGGTCAAGCCGGTGTACACGCTGTTGCCGCTCAGGGTCTCGGTGCCACCGGCGATGGTCAGCCCGCCGCTGCCGGCGATGGGGCCGGCCAGCGTGCCGGCGGCCTGGGTGATGGTCAGGGTCTGCGCGCCCAGGCTCACCCCACCCGCGCCGGCGATGCTGCCCACGCTGGCGCCCGCGGTGGTGCCGGCGATGTCCAGCATGCCGGCATCGGCCACCGGCGAATGCGCGATCGAGCCGCTGGCAACCAGAAACAAGGTGCTGCCCGAGACGATCGTGGTCGCCCCTGTGTAGGCGTTGACCGCGCCCAGGCTCGCATGGCCGCCATCGACCGTCACGCCGCCGCCGCCGGTGATCGATGCGCTCCAGGTGCGATTGGCGTTCTCGAAGGCCAGCGTGCCGTTGTCCAGCAGCTTGGACGGGTTCGCGAAAGAGCCCGTACCCGACAGCGCCAGCGTCGCTCCGCTGTCGATGGTGGTCAGCCCGGTGTACACGCTGTTTCCCGTCAGCGTTTCGGTGCCGCCGGCGATGGTCAGCCCGCCGCTGCCGGCGATGGTGCCAGCCAGCGTGCCGGCGGCCTGCGTGATGGTCAGGGTCTGCCCGCCCAGGCTCACCCCGCCCGTGCCGGCGATGCTGCCCACGCTGGCGCCCGCGGTGGTGCCGGCGATGTCCAGCGTGCCGGCGTCGGCCACCGGCGACGCGCCCAGGGAGCCGGTACCCGACAGCGCCAGCGTGGCGCCGGAGTCGATGGTGGTCGTCCCCGTGTAGGTGTTGGTGCCCGTCAGGATCTGCCTGCCCGCCAGCAGCGATACCCCGCCGCTGCCGGTGATCACGCCGCCCAGGATGTTGCCGCCGCCGTTGCCCAGGCTCAGGGTCTGCCCGCCCAGGCTCACGCCGCCGCTGCCGGACAGCGCCATCAC
>JAKBNS010000054.1 GCA_021830925.1 Pseudomonadota bacterium
GGACACCAACGTGCTGATGCACGATCCGACTTCGCTGTTCCGCTTCGAGGAGCACGACGTCTACCTGCCGATGGTCACGCTGGAGGAACTCGACGGCCACAAGAAGGGCATGTCGGAGGTCGCGCGCAACGCCCGTCAGGCCAGCCGGGAGCTCGACGCCCTCGTGGCCGGGGTCGAGGCGGGCATCGAGCAAGGCATCCGGCTGGACCACAGCGGTCACACCGAAGCGCGCGGACGACTGTTCTTCCAGACCCGCGCGCACGAAGCGCGTCTGCCCGAGGCGCTGCCCCAGGGCAAGGCCGACAACCAGATCCTGGGCGTGCTGCAGGCGCTCACGCAGGCCTTCCCCGAGCGTTCGGTGGTGCTGGTGTCCAAGGACATCAACATGCGCGTGAAGGCTCGCGCGCTGGGCCTGAACGCCGAGGACTACGCCAACGACAAGACGCTGGACGACGCCGACCTGCTCTACACCGGCCTCATGGCCCTGCCCGAGGACTTCTGGGACAAGCAGGCCAAGTCGCTGGAGAGCTGGCAACAGGGAGGCCAGCCCTTCTACCGCCTGCAAGGGCCGCTGGTGTCCGCCATGCTGGTCAACCAGGCCGTGTACTGGGAAGCGGCCAACGCCACGCCGCTGTACGCGAGGGTCAAGGAGATCCGCGCCTCCACCGCGGTGCTGCAGGTGGTGCGCGACTACACCCACCCCAAGAACAGCATCTGGGGCGTTTGCGCGCGCAACCGGGAACAGAATTTCGCGCTCAACCTGCTGCTCGATCCGGACGTCGATTTCGTCACCCTGAGCGGCCAGGCGGGCACCGGCAAGACCTTGCTGGCCCTCGCGGCGGGCCTGCAGCAGGTGCTGGAGGAGCGGCGCTACAACGAGATCATCATCACCCGGGTCACCGTGCCCGTGGGCGAGGACATCGGCTACCTGCCCGGCACGGAGGAAGAGAAGATGTCGCCCTGGATGGGCGCGCTCGACGACAACCTCGAGGTGCTCAACCAGTCCGGCAGCGGCAACCATGGCGGCGAATGGGGCCGCGCGGCCACCCAGGAGCTCATCCGCTCGAAGGTCAAGATCAAGAGCATGAACTTCATGCGCGGGCGTACCTTCCTCAACAAGTACGTGATCATCGACGAGGCGCAGAACCTCACGCCCAAGCAGATGAAGACCCTGATCACCCGCGCCGGCCCCGGCACCAAGATCATCTGCATGGGCAACCTGGCGCAGATCGATACCCCCTACCTCACCGAGGGCAGCTCCGGCCTGGCCTACGCCGTCGACCGCTTCAAGGGCTGGAAGCACTCCGGCCACATCAACCTGGCCCGCGGCGAACGCAGCCGCCTCGCCGACTACGCAACTGAAATTCTTTAGCCCCCTCCGTCGCGGGGGGCGACCCCCGCTCCGTCCCCCCATGGGGGACGCACCCCGCCTTGGGGCGGCCCTGCGGCGGGTGTGCTCCTGGCAGCGGTGCGGGGTGCAGGAACTTGCAGTGTCAGGCGGGCTGGGGCGGGCAGCGGTGCGGGGTGCAGGAACTGGCAGCGTCGGGCGTGACGGAATACGCACTCGGCCTTGGGCCGCCGCAGGCGGCTATCCAGCCCGCCTGAAAGCCGCTCTTCATCGCACTACGCCCCACTGCCAAGAACCCACCTTCCGCAGGGCCGCCCCAAGGAAGGGGGTGTCCCCCTTGGGGGGACGGAGCCGGGCTCGCGCCCGGCGACGGAGGGGGCTCAAAACTCTCTCGCGAGGTTCTCGAACCTCGTGAGCTGGCGCAGGAAGGCGACGTTGACGGTGCCGATGGGGCCGTTACGCTGCTTGCCGATGATGATCTCGGCGATGCCCTGGTCCTTGCTCTCCTTGTTGTAGACCTCGTCGCGATAGATGAACAGGATCACGTCGGCGTCCTGTTCGATGGCGCCGGATTCGCGCAGGTCGCTCATCACCGGGCGGCGGTCAGCGCGCTTTTCCAGGTCCCGGTTGAGCTGGGACAGCGCGATCAGCGGGCATTGCAGCTCCTTGGCCAGGGCCTTGAGGGAGCGGGAGATCTCCGAGATCTCGGTGGCGCGGTTCTCCCCGTCGCGCGCCGAGGTCATCAGCTGAAGGTAGTCGATCACGATCAGGCCGAGCTTGCCGCACTGGCGCGCCAGGCGCCGTGCCCGGGCGCGCACCTCCAGCGGGTTCAGCGCCGGCGACTCGTCGATGTGGATCTGCACGTCGTCCAGGCGCTCGATGGTCTCGGGCAGGCGGGTCCACTCCTCCTCGCTGAGCTGGCCGGTGCGCAGGTGCGACTGGTCGATGCGCCCGAGCGAGCCGACGATACGCAGCACCAGCTGCGAGGCGCCCATTTCCATACTGAACACCGCCACCGGCAGTTGTTCGTTCACCGCCACGTGCTCGGCGATGTTCAGCGCGAAGGAGGTCTTGCCCATCGACGGGCGCCCGGCCACGATGATCAGGTCGCCGGGCTGCATGCCGGCGGTCATGCGGTCCAGATCCGCAAAGCCGGTGGCCACCCCGGTGATCTCCGAGCCGCCCTGCTCGGAAAGTTCCTGCACCCGGTCGAGCAGATCGCCCAGCAACTGCTTCATGGGCTGGAAGCCGGCCTTGCCCCGCGCGCCGTCCTCGGAGATGGCGAAAATGCGCGACTCGGCCTGGTCGAGGATCTGTTGCACCGCGCGCCCCTGGGGGTTGAGCGCGCTCTGCGCGATCTCGTCACTGATGGTGACCAGATTGCGCAGCACGGCGCGCTCGCGCACGATCTCCGCGTAGCGGCGGATATTCGCGGCGCTGGGAACGCTTTGCGCCAGAGCATTGAGGTACTGCAGGCCGCCGCAGGCCTCGTCCTGGCCGTGCTGGCGCAGTCCTTCCAGCACGGTGATCACGTCGGCCGGCTTGCCGGCCTGGATCAGGTCGGCCGTGGCCTGGTAGATCAGGCGATGTTCGTGGCGATAGAAGAAATTGACGTGCAGCAGGTCGGCGACACGGTCGAAGGCCTCGTTGTCCAGAAGCAGGCCGCCTAGCACCGATTGTTCGGCCTGGGCCGAATGCGGCGGCGTGCGCAGGTTCTCCAGGGCGGGGTCGAGGGCAGCGGACATGGATCCAAGCTTAGCAAACGGGAGACGACGGGACGGCACCGGCGACAGGCCGGGCGCAGGGGCGAAAAAAAGCCGCGCTCGCGGCGCGGCTCGGGACTTCGGAACGAGGCCTGATCAGACGTGCTCGCCCAGCACCGAGACGGTGACGGACACATCGACATCGGTGGCCAGGTTCAGCTGGACGGCGTGGTCGCCGACGACCTTCAGCGGGCCTTCGGGCAGACGCACGGCCGACTTCGGCAGATCGAACCCGGCCTTGGCCAGCGCGCCGGCGATGTCGCCGGTGGTGACGGAACCGAACAGACGGCCGTCGACGCCGGCCTTCTGCACAAGCTGCACGGTCAGGCCGTCGAGCTTGGAGGCCATCGCCTGGGCGGTTGCCAGCTTGTCGGCGGCGGCCTTCTCGAGCTCGGCGCGACGCGCCTCGAACTCGGCCAGCGCCTGCGGCGTCGCGGTGCGCGCCTTGCGCTGGGGAATCAGGAAGTTGCGCCCGTAGCCGTCGCGCACCTTCACCACGTCGCCCAGGTTGCCCAGGTTGGCGACTTTTTCAAGCAGGATGACTTGCATGGAAATGTCCTTTGCGGGTTCGGCCGGGGATCAGCTCTTGTGCTGGTCGGAGAACGGCAGCAGCGCCAGGAAGCGCGCCCGCTTGATCGCCGTGTTGAGCTGGCGCTGGTAGATCGCCCGGGTGCCGGTCAGGCGCGCGGGAATGATCTTGGCGTTCTCGGCGAGGAAATCGCGCAGCACGTCGATGTCCTTGTAGTCGATGTGCTCGACACCGGCGACGGTGAAACGGCAGAAACGCTTGCGCTTGAACAGCGAGGATTGCTGGTTGCGCTTGGGTTTGTTCTTACGGTCGGTTTTCTTGAAAAAGGCCATGATCGCCCTCCTGGATCCATTCGATGATGTTGAGCTTGAGGATTCGCGCTCCGCGGCGGCTGGGCATCAGGAACCCGACCAGGTGCAGCACCTCTCCGGCCTGCGCCTGCTGCAGTCGCCTGGCCATCTCGGCGAAGGCCACGCACTGCAGTTCGAGCTCGATGCGTTGCGGACCGCCCGGGCTGGCCTGGGTCGAAGCGTGCCCGACCCGCAGGTCCAGGGCTTCGACACCGGCGGGCGTGTAGCGCAGTGCTCCACGCTCGCGCAGCTCGGCGCGAATCTCGACGCGGTTGATGCTCAGGCTGCGGTCTCCGGATGCGCCTTGCGGGCTTCCTCGCGCTCGACCGAGCGCATCATCACCGACGGCTGGGTCTCGGCCTTGTCCATGCGCACCACCAGGTGGCGCAACACGGCATCGCTGAACTTGAAGCTGTGCTCGAGCTCGGCCAGCACTTCCTGGTCGGCCTCGATGTTCAGGCACACGTAATGGGCCTTGGCCAGCTTCTGGATCTGGTAGGCCATCTGACGGCGGCCCCAGTCCTCGAAGCGGTGCACCACACCGCCCTTGCCGGTGACCACGTTCTTGTAGCGCTCGACCATCGCACCGACCTGTTCGCTCTGGTCCGGGTGGATGATGAGCACGATCTCGTAATGACGCATGACTTCTCCTTGCCCCCGCGGCGTTCCACGGGGTTTCTCTGCGGATGAAGCCACCCAGGCGCTGCGCGGCGGTCGCATGCATCCGCCGATGGCCCTGGTGTGGCAAAGAAACGCTCAAGTATACGACAAGATGCCCGTGTTTCCCGGAATTCCTTCCGGGAAACACGCCACGTCTTCAGGACTGCGCCAACGACTGCCAGGTGGCGATCACCGTGTCGGGGTTCAGGGACAGGGATTCGATGCCCTGCTCCATCAGCCAGCGCGCCAGATCCGGATGGTCCGAGGGCCCCTGGCCGCAGATGCCCACGTATTTGCCGGCCGCGCGGCAGGCCTTGATGGCCCGGCTGAGCAGTTCCAGCACCGCCGGGTCGCGCTCGTCGAAGGCGCCGGCCACCAGGCCGGAGTCGCGGTCCAGGCCCAGCGTGAGCTGGGTCAGGTCGTTGGAGCCAATGGAAAAACCGTCGAAGTGCTCCAGGAAACGTTCGGCCAGCACCGCATTGGACGGCACCTCGCACATCATGATCAGGCGCAGGCCGTTCTCGCCGCGGCGCAGCCCATGGCTGGCCAGCAGGCCGATCACGCCCTTGGCCTCGCTCAGCGTGCGCACGAAGGGCACCATGATCTCGACGTTGTCCAGGCCCATGTCCTCGCGCACTCGCTTGAGGGCCACGCATTCCATCTCGAAGCTCTGCGCGAACTCGGGCGCCACGTAGCGCGATGCGCCACGGAAGCCCAGCATGGGGTTTTCCTCGTCGGGTTCGTAGCGCGAGCCGCCGATGAGCTTCTTGTACTCGTTGGACTTGAAATCCGACAGGCGCACGATCACCGGCTTGGGATAGAAGGCTGCGGCAATGGTGGCGATGCCCTCGGCCAGCTTGTCCACGTAGAAGGCCCGGGGGCTGGCATGGCCGCGCGCCACGCTTTCCACGGCCTTCTTCAGGTCGGGATCGACATTGGGGTACTCCAGCACCGCGCGCGGGTGGATGGCGATGTTGTTGTTGATGATGAATTCCAGCCGAGCCAGGCCGACGCCGGCGTTGGGAATCTGCGAGAAGTCGAAGGCCAGCTGCGGATTGCCGATGTTCATCGTGATCTTCACCCCGATCGGCGGCATCTCCCCGCGCTTGACCTCGGTGATGGTGGTTTCCAGCAGCCCGTCGTAGACCACGCCGGTGTCGCCCTCGGCGCAGGAGACGGTCACCAGCATGCCGTCCTTGAGCAGCTCGGTGGCGTCGCCGCAGCCCACGACCGCCGGGATGCCCAGCTCGCGCGCGATGATCGCCGCGTGGCAGGTGCGCCCGCCGCGGTTGGTGACGATGGCCGCCGCGCGCTTCATCACCGGCTCCCAGTTGGGGTCGGTCATGTCGGTGACCAGGATGTCCCCGGGGCGCACGCTGTCCATTTCCGCCACCGAGGCGACCACGCGCACCGGGCCGGCGCCGATCTTCTGGCCGATGGCGCGTCCGCTGACCAGCGCGGTGCTGCGCTGCGCCAGCGCATAGCGCTGCTCGACGCGCCCGTGGGCGCGCGACTTCACCGTCTCGGGGCGAGCCTGCAGGATGTAGAGCTTGCCGTCGGACCCGTCCTTGCCCCACTCGATGTCCATCGGGCGGCCGTAGTGCTGCTCGATGGTGAGCGCGAAGCGGGCCAGCTCGCTGATCTCTGCGTCGTTCAGGCTGTAGCGGTTGCGCAGTTCGGACGGCGTGTCCACGGTGCGCACCAGTTCCTTGGAGCCGGCAGGAGCGAATTCCATGCGCAGCAGCTTCGAGCCCAGGTTGCGGCGGATCACCGCCTGCTTGCCGGCGCGCAGCGTGGGCTTGAACACGTAGAACTCGTCCGGGTTGACGGCGCCCTGCACCACCGTCTCGCCCAACCCGTACGACGAGGTGATGAACACCACGTCGTTGAAGCCGCTCTCGGTGTCCATGGTGAACATCACGCCGGCGGCGCCGAGGTCGCTGCGCACCATGCGCTGGATGCCCGCGGACAGGGCCACCTGCGCGTGCTCGAAGCCCTGATGCACGCGATAGGAGATGGCACGGTCGTTGAACATGGAGGCGAACACGTGCCGCACCTTGTCCAGCACGGCGTCGATGCCCCGCACGTTCAGATAGGTCTCCTGCTGGCCGGCGAAGGAGGCGTCGGGCAGGTCCTCGGCGGTGGCCGAGGAGCGCACCGCGAAACTGGCCTCGTCCTGTCCCTGTTCCAGGGCCGCGAAATGCTCGCGAATGGCCCCCTCCAGCTCAGCCGGCAGCGCGGTCTCGACGATCCACTGGCGAATCTGCGCTCCGGTGGTGGCCAGCGCCCGCACGTCCTCGGTGTCCAGCGCACCCAGGGCCTGCGCGATGCGCGCGTCCAGCCCGCCCTGGCGCAGGAATTCCCGGAAGGCGTGCGCGGTGGTGGCGAAACCCCCGGGCACGCGCACCCCGCTGGAATGCAACTGGCTGATCATCTCGCCCAGCGACGCATTCTTGCCGCCGACGATCTCGACATCCTGCATGCGCAGGTTCTCGAACGGAATGACCCACGCTTTCGCGCGATCCTGATCTTGATTGGACATGGAATACCCTCAATAGAATGAACAAGAATCTGTGCGCCCGCAGCGGCAAATTGCGCGAGGCCGCCGGTCATGTTGTTCGAGTTCTCCGGCACGGCCCCGGCGCGCGCATTTCGCGACGGGCATGATGCCGGGGATTCTACTGGCCCTAGTTTGCTGTTCCGCATGCCCAATCGATCTGTGTTCTTCGTCTCCGATGGAACCGGCATCACCGCCGAAACCTTCGGCAACTCCATCCTGGCGCAATTCGACCTGCAGCCCCACCGCATCCGCCTGCCCTTCGTGGACAGCGTGGACAAGGCGCACCAGGCGGTGGCCCGCATCAATCACGCGGCCAGCCTGGAGGGACACCCTCCGGTGGTGTTCACGACCCTGGTGGAGCCCGAGGTGCTGGAGGTGATCCGGCGCTGCAGCGGCCTGGTCCTGGACATGTTCACCACCTTCATCGAGCCGCTGGAGGTGGCCTTCAGGGTCAAATCCAACCACCGCATCGGCCAGTTCTCGGACATCGCCAAGAGCGAGCGCTATCACCTGCGCATCGATGCGATCAATTTCGCCCTGATGCACGACGACGGGCAGTCCTCGCGCAACCTGGCGCTGGCCGACGTGATCCTGGTGGGTGTGTCGCGCAGCGGCAAGACGCCCACCTCGCTGTACCTGGCGATGCAGCACGGCGTGCGCGCGGCCAACTACCCGCTGATCCCCGAGGACTTCGAGCGCATGACCCTGCCTCAGGACCTGGTGACCCATCGCGCGAAGCTGTTCGGCCTGAGCATCGCGCCCGAGCGCCTGAGCGAAATCCGCAACGAGCGCAAGCCGGGCAGCCGCTACGCCGCGCTGGAGAACTGCACCGAGGAAGTGGCCGAGGCCGAGCGCCTGATGCGCCGCGAGGGCATCCGCTGGCTGTCGTCGACCAACAAGTCGATCGAGGAAATCGCCACGACCATCCTGCAACAGATTCGGCCGGATCGGCTCGAATACTGAGATACTTCGCTGCGAACCCCTCTTGCCAGCGGCAGGTGCCCCCGATGAGTGTCGAAACCCGCCAGTCCCCCGAGAAAAACGAATACCTGCTGGGCTACGCCTCCACGCAACAGCAGCGCGACCAGCGCGAATCCATGCTGCCGGTGGATCCGACGCGCGCCACGCAGCCCTACGCCATCGTGCTGGTGGACGCGTCGGCCGACGCTTCGTCGTCGATGCAGGCCAATCCGCGTCTGCGCCTGCTGCCCCTGGCGGTGCGTTGGCCGGGGCGCACCATGCTCGAGAAGGGATCGAGCTCGCGCCTGCGGCGCCTCAGCCGCGAGCGCCTGCGCGGCGCGGTGATCGAGCCTCCCGCGGTGGACTCGCTCGAATACCGTCTGTACCCGCCGCTGGCCATCAACGCCGACTGGCTGATCCACCTGGGCACGCGGCGCGAATTCGTCGACACCGCGCCGTCGCTGCAGCAACTGCTGGCCGAGCACGCGGACGAGATCCGCGACATTCGCCTGCAACGCGCGCTGGACCCCCAGTTGCACCTGCAACTGGTCGACAGCGGAACCTTGCTGGCGGGCACGGCGCTGCACGCGCGCATGCTGCTGCGCATGCTGGAAGCCGGCATCGCTCCGGCCGAGGCGGCGCGGCGGGCGCAGGCGCTGCGCGAGACCACGCGCCTGTGGCTGGTGCCGCAGCACCCGGGCGACACCCTGGAGTCCCTGCAGCGTCTGCAGCAATCGGCGCTCGCGCCCTGGGAGCAGGCCTGCTCGAGCCCTCTGGGACGGATCTGGCATCGCATCCCGGTGCTGCAATCCGACGCCAGCGGCCTGTACTGCGAGCACAAGCTGAAAAACTGGCGCGCCGCGGTCGCGCATGCCTTCGCGCAGGTCGCCGAGTTGCTGCGCGCGCAATCCGGCCCCGGGGCCTGGCTGCAGATCAGCCTGGACGGCGGCCTGCGCGAGATGCAGGCATGGCCCGAGTTCGATGCCCTGCGCCAGCAGGCGGTGGCCACGCGCACCTCGCTGCACCTGACCCACATGAGCCCGGCCGGACGCATCTGGGCCTCGGCCGGTTCGCTCAGCATGGCGCTGTACCAGCCGCCTGGGGCCTGAGCCGGGGGCCGCGCCCGCGACTTCAGCGCCCGGCGGCGATGCGCTGGCGCAGGCCCTCGTACAGGCACACGGCGGCGGCCGCCGCGACGTTCAGGGACTCCACCGCGCCGCGCTGGGGAATGCGCACCCCGGCGTCGCAGCGCGCCAGCAGCGCCGGGTCGACGCCGGCGCCCTCGTTGCCGAACAACCAGGTCACGTCGCCACGCAGGTCGAGTTCGTACAGGTCGCGCGTGCCCTGCCCGGAGGTCGCGTACAGCGGCCGCGGCAGCCCGGGCTCGATGTCCTCCCAGCGCGCGTCCTCCACCAGGCACAGCGCGAAATGCGCGCCCATGCCGGCGCGCAGCACCTTCGAGGTCCAGGCGCCGGCGCAGCCCCGCAGGCAATAGACGGTGCCCGCGCCGGCCGCCGCGGCGGTGCGCAGCAAGGTGCCGACGTTGCCTGCATCCTGCACCCGGTCCAGCACCACGGCCACGCCGCCGCGCGGCACTCCCGCGGCGGGGCGGCGCACCAGCAAGCCGACCTCGCGACCCTGGCGCACCGCGGAAAGCTGGCGCCACAGGGCCGCTTCGAGCAGCACCACGCGCGAGGCCCCCACGCGCTCGGCCAGGCGAGCGATCTCGGCATCGCCCAGTCCCTCCTCGGTACACACCAACGCGAGCGGTTCCAGCCCGGCGTCCAGCGCCGAGGCGGCCAGATGGATGCCCTCCAGCCAGGCCTGGTCCAGGCGACGCACCGCCGCGGCCTCGTGCGCCAGCGCGCGCAAGGACTTGAACAGCGGGTTGTCGCTCGAACTCAGATGTTTCATGCCGACTCCGCGGCGCGGGGCGCGCCGCCGGCGGCCTCTCGCAGGCGCCGCAGCGGCGCGAAGCTGTGCCGGTGCTCGGCGCAGGCCCCCAACTGGCGCAGGGCCTGCAGGTGCTGTGCCGTGCCGTATCCGAAATGCCGCCCGAAGCCGTAGCCGGGGTATTGCCCATCGAGCTCGGCCATGCGCGCGTCGCGCCACACCTTGGCGACGATGGAGGCCGCGCTGATCGCCGGCTGCGTGGCGTCGCCGCCCACCACCGCGCGCGCCGGCACGTCCAGCCGCGGCACGCGGTTGCCGTCCACCAGCACCAGAGACGGGCGCAGGTGCAGCCCGGCCACCGCGCGCTGCATCGACAGCAGCGTCGCCTGCAGGATGTTCAGGCGGTCGATTTCCACCGCCGAGGCGATGCCGATGGCCAGGTCGAGGCAGGCCTCGCGGATGGCCGCGTCCAGCGCCTCGCGGCGCCGGGGCGAAAGGGTCTTGGAGTCGGCCAGCCCCGGCGGCACGCGCAGCGGATCCAGGATCAGCGCGCAACTGACCACCGGCCCGGCCCAGGTGCCGCGCCCCACCTCGTCGCAACCGGCGACCAGGGTCGCCTCGGGCGGCACGGGGATCATCGGGCGCCCCTCATGCTGCGGCCGCGTCGGCAATGGCCTGCGCCGCCAGCGCCGCGGTGGGACGCAGAAGCGACTCGTGGATCCCGGCGAAGCGCTCGCGCAGACGCTCGCGCCGCGGCGCGTCGTCCAGCAGGCCGAGGGCGCTGCGCGCCAGCGCCGGACCCTCGCAGTCGTGCTGCAGCAGTTCGTCGACCAGGCCCTCGCCGGCCAGGATGTTGGGCAGGCCCACCCAGGGCAGGTAGCCGCGGTCCTTCATCAGGCGCCATGACAACCAGGGCAGCCGGTAGCCGATGACCATGGGGCGACCGAACAGCGCGCATTCGAGCGTGGCGGTGCCGCTGGCCACCAGCGCCAGGTCGCAGGCCTCGAGCACGCCGTGCGAGTCCCCCACCACCCAGCGCACACGCAACTCGGGCCAGGCCCGTGCCTGCCGGCGCAGCGCGGGCAGCAGCCCGGCGTGGGCAACTGCCACCAGCACCTCCAGACCGCGTTCGCGCTGCATGCGCGCGGCGGCTTCCAGGAAGGAAGGCGCGATGTGCCGCACCTCCCCGGCACGGCTGCCGGGCAGCACCGCCAGCACCCCGGCGGCGCCCTCGCCCGGCTCCAGGCCCAGGCGGCGACGCGCCTCGGCCGCGTCGGTTTGGCGGGGGATCACCTCGGCCAGCGGATGCCCGATGTAGCTGGCACGCACGCGCGTGCCCTCGTACAACGCGGGCTCGAAGGGAAACACGCACAGCAGGTGATCCACCGCGGCCTCGATGCGGTGGATGCGCTCGCGCCGCCAGGCCCAGATCGAGGGGCTGACGAAATGCACGGTCGGGATGCCGCGCTCTCGCAGGCTGGTTTCCAGCGCCAGGTTGAAGTCGGGAGCGTCCACGCCGACGAACACCCCCGGCGGATGCTCCAGCAGGCGCCGACGCAGCCTGGCGCGCATGCGCAGCAACTCGGGAAGGCGCGGCAGGACGGCCGCGAAACCGTTCACGGCCAGGCGCTCGCTGTTCCACCAGGCCTCGAAGCCGGCGGCGCGCATGCGCTCGCCGCCGATGCCGGCGCAGCGCAGCCCCGGATGGCTGCGCGCGAGCTCGGCCACGACATGCGAGGCGAGCAGGTCCCCCGACGGTTCGCCGGCGACCATCGCGACCAGGTCCCGGTTCATCAAGCCGCTCGACTCAGGGACGCAGGATGCCGCGCGTGCTGGCAGCCACGAATTCGCACAACAGCCCGAGATCCGCAGCCGACGCGCTGGAATCGGCTCGCGCCTCGGCGCCGATCTGCTCCAGCGCCTGTTCCAGCGGCAAGCCCTGCCGGTACAGCGCGCGGTAGGCGCGACGCAGCGCGGCGATGCGCTCGGGTCCGAATCCGCGACGGCGCAGGCCCTCGGCGTTGATCCCGTGTGGCACCGCTGGGGTTCCGCCCAGGAGCACGAAGGGAGGCACGTCCTGGGTCAGCACCGAGTGGATGCCGGCCATCACGTGCGCGCCGATGCGCACGAACTGGTGCACCCCGGTGAATCCGCCCAGCGTGACCCAGTCCCCCACGTGCACGTGGCCTGCCAGCTGGGTGCAGTTGGCGAAGGTCACGTGGCTGCCCACCTGGCAGTCGTGCGCCACGTGCACGTAGGCCATGATCCAGTTGTCGTCGCCGATCCGCGTGACCCCGACGTCCTGCGCCGTGCCCAGATTGAGGGTGCAGCATTCGCGGATCGTGTTGCGCGAGCCGATGTGCAGCTCGGTGGGCTCGCCGCCGTATTTCTTGTCCTGCGGAACCGCCCCCAGGGAACAGAAGGGATGGATGACGTTGTCGGGGCCGATGCGGGTACGCCCCTGCACGCTCACGTGCGACAACAGGCGTGTGCCCGCGTCGATGCGTACCTGCGCGCCCACCGTGCAGTAGGGTCCGATCTCCACGCCGTCGGCCAGCTCGGCGCCGCGCTCGACCAGCGCGGTAGGGTGAATCAGGCTCAACGCTGGACTCCCCGCGCGCGCTTCAGTCGATCACCCGCTCGGTGCACATGAGCTCGGCCTCGGCGGCCATCTCCTCGCCCACCCGCGCCACGGCCTGGAACTTGTAGATGTTGCGCATATGGCGTGTCAGGCGCACGTCCAGCATCAGTTGATCGCCCGGCTCGACCGGCCGCTTGAAGCGCGCACCGTCCACCCCCACGAGGTAGTACACCGAGTCGTCCTCGGCCTGCACGTCCAGCGTGCCGAAAGCCAGGATTCCCGCCGCCTGGGCCAGCGCTTCCAGGATCAGCACCCCTGGCATGATGGGCTTCTGCGGGAAATGCCCGGTGAAATAAGGCTCGTTGAACGACACGTTCTTGTAGGCCAGGATGCGCTCGCCCTTCTCGAACTCGACCACGCGATCGACCAGCAGGAAGGGGTAGCGATGCGGCAGCAGTTTCTGGATCTGGTTGATGTCGAACACGGTCATGACTTGTCTTGTGCGGAGTTTTTCTGTTGGTCGAGCGTGCGCTCCAGCTGCCGGATCCGGTCGCGAAGCTCCGCCAGATGGCGCAGCGCAGCGGCGTTGGCGGACCAGTTCTCGTGGCGATCCAGCGGAAAGGCCCCGGTGTAGTGGCCGGCCTGGCGAACCGAGCGCGACACCAGGGACATGCCGCCGATCACCGTGCGGTCGGCGATCTCCAGGTGCCCGGCGATGCCGGCGCCCCCGCCGATGAAGCAGTAGGCGCCGATGCGTGCGCTGCCCGCGATGCCGACGCAACCGGCAAGTGCCGTATGTTCGCCGATCTGCACGTTGTGCGCCACTTGCACGAGATTGTCGATTTTCACGCCGTTGCCGATCCGGGTGTCGTCGAGCGCGCCGCGATCCACCGTGGTGTTGGCCCCGATGTCCACGTCGTCGCCCAACACGACGCGGCCGGTCTGCGCGATGCGCACGCCGGCGCCCTGCTCGTCGCGGGCGAAGCCGAAGCCGTCGGCGCCGATCACCGCGCCCGGATGCAGGGTGCAGCGCTCGCCCACTCGGCAGTCGTGCATCACCACGCTGCGCGCCAACATGCGCGTATCGGCACCGATCACCGCGCCGGCACCCACGAAGCAACCTGGCCCGACGTAAGCACGCGCGCCGATCTCGGCATCGCGCTCGACCACCGCGCAGGCGTCGACGTAGGCGTCGGGGGCCACCCGCGCGCTTTCGTGCACGACGGCGCCGGGATGGCGCCCGCTCGGTGCCGGCGGCGCCTGCAACTGCTGCAGCCACTGCGACACGCGGGCGTAGTAGAGGTAGGGATCGCGCGCGCGAATCGCCGCCGCGAAATGTTCGCCGGGATCCACTTCCTCGGGCACGATCACGCAGGAAGCGCCGCAGGCTTCGAGCACCCGCGCCTGCCCGGCGCGCGCCAGGAATGCGATGTCCCCCTCGCCTGCGCGTTCCAGCGGCGCGAAGCGCCGCACGCGCACCGACGCGTCGCCCCGCAACGTCCCGCCCAGGCGCGCGACGATCTCAGCGACCGGCAGGCCCCCGCCTGCGCCCGTGGCGGGATGACTCATGGATTGCCGGATTGGGCGTCGAGGGCCTTCAGGACCTTGTCGGTGATGTCGATGCGCGGGTTCACGTACACGGCTTCCTGAAAGATGATGTCGTAATTGCCCTGCTCGGCGACCTGCTTGACCACCTTGTTGGCCTTGTCCAGCACCGCCGCCAGCGCCGCGTTGCGGCGCGCGTTCAGGTCCTCGCTGAACTCGCGCTGCTTGCGCTGGAAGTCACGGTTCATGTCGGCCAGTTGCTGCTGCGCGTTGCTGCGCTCGCTGTCGTTCATCACCGGGCCGTCCTTGTCCAGCTTCTGGCTCAGCGCCTTGATGCGCGCGGCCATGTCCTGCAGGTTCTTGTCCCGCTTGGAGAAATCGGCCTCGAGCTTTTGCTGCGCGGCCTTCGCCGGCGCCGACTCCTTGAGGATTCGCTCGGTATTGATGAAACCGATCTTGCCCGAGGGCTGACCGTTGCCGGCGGCGCCCTGCGCCTGGGCGCTGCTGGCGAACAGCGAGGCCGCGAACACGCCGGCAAGGACGGCGCAACGAACGGACGGTAGCAGGAACTTCATGGCGAACGGTCTCAGAATGCGGTGCCGACGGTGAACTGGAAGGTCTGGGTCTGATCGCCCGGTCGGGTGCGGATCGGATGCGCGATGCTGAACTTCAGCGGACCGATGGGCGAGATCCACGCCACGCCGATACCCACCGCGGCGCGCATGTCGGCCAGGTGCACTGGCTGGTTCTCGCCCCACACGTAGCCGCTGTCGAGGAAGGTGGACATGCGAATGCTCTTGTCCACGCCGGTTCCGGGGAACGGGAACTGGTATTCGAAGTCGCCGACCAGCATCTTGGCCCCGCCCAGCGCGTTGCCCTGGGCGTCGTGCGGGCCCAGCGAACTCTGCTGGAAGCCGCGCACGGTGCCGATGCCTCCGGCGTACAGATACTTGAACACCGGAAGCGGCCGCCCGTTCAGGCCGTGCGCCCAGCCGATCTCGCCATTGAACGCGAAGTCCGTCAGGCGGCTGACCGGGAAGAACTGCTGGTACTGGTAGGTGGCACGAACGTAGCGCAGGGTGCCGAAAGGGCTGTAGTCCATGTTGGCGCGCTGGTAGCGCCCGTCGGTGGGCACCAGCGCGCTGTTGCGGCTGTCGCGCTGCCAGCCGACGCTCAGCGGGAAGCCGTGCGCGGTCTCGCCGAACTCGTTGACGTAGGTGATGTAGGACGCCGGCGCTCCGGCCGCCAGGGTCAGCGTGTATTCCTCGAATCCCACGCCGAAGAACACCCGGTCCAGCTCGGTGAACGGAACCCCGAACTGCACGTTCGCGCCCGGGGTGACGATCTTGTAATTGTTGCCCTGCGCGGTGTACGGACGAATGGTCCGGTAGTACAGGTTGATGGTGCGGCTGATGCCGTCCTGGGTGAAATACGGATTCGTGCTGCTCAGCGACAGCGTGCGGTAATAGTGCGAGGTGTCCAGGCTCAGGCTGACGTTGTTGCCGCTGCCGAAGATGTTGTCCTGGCTCACCGAGGCGTTGAAGGACACGCTGTTGGCGCTGGAGAACCCGACCCCCAGGCCCAGCAGCCCGGTGGGTTTTTCCTTGACCTGCATGTCCAGGTCCACTTCATCGCTGGTGCCGGGGACTTC
This sequence comes from Pseudomonadota bacterium, assembly GCA_021830925.1. Classification (GTDB taxonomy): domain Bacteria; phylum Pseudomonadota; class Gammaproteobacteria; order Burkholderiales; family Burkholderiaceae_C; genus Thiomonas_A. Next base: position 15,841 of record JAKBNS010000054.1, read on the forward strand.
CTGCGTGCCCATCTGCACGTTCTGGAAAAAGCCCAGCCGGTCCACGCGGTCGCGCGAAAGCTTGATGCGGTCCGCGTCGTACCATGCGTCCTCGAACTGGCGGAACTCGCGCCGGATCACCTTGTCGCTGGTACGAGTGTTGCCGCCGATGTTGATGTGGCGCACGTAGATGCGCCGCCCGGGATCCGCCTGGATGGTGAAGGACACCTGGTGGGTCGCGCTGTCGATATGCGGCGTGGGTTGCACGCGCGCGAAGGCATAGCCGTACACACCGAATTTCTCGACCATCTTCTTCACGCTCTGGTCGAGCTTCTTGGCGCTGTAGGTCTGGCCCGGCTTGAGCTCGACCAGCGCGCGGAACTCGTTGTCCAGGCCCAGGTAGTTGCCCTCCAGCTCGTAGCCGGAGACCACGTACTTGCGGCCTTCGTGGATGTTGATGGTGATGGAGATCGACTCCTTGTCCGGGGACAGTGCCACCTGGGTGGAGTCGATGCGGAAATCCAGATAGCCGCGGTCCTGGTAGTACGAGCGCAGGCTCTCCAGGTCGGCGTTCAGCTTGGCGCGGGAATACTGGTCGGCCTTGGTGTACCAGGTCAGCCAGCCCGGCGTGGAAAGCGAGAACTGGTCCAGCAGGGTGCTTTCGCTGAAGGCGTGGTTGCCGACGATGCGCAGCGCACGGATCTTCGCGATGCCGCCCTCCTCCACGTTGAAGGTCACGTCCACGCGGTTGCGCTCCAGCGGCGTGACCGTGGTCGTCACGTGCGCGGCGTAGTAGCCCTTGGCCAGGTATTGCTGCTTGAGTTCCTGCTCGGCCTGCTCGATCAGGGCCTGGTTGTAGGGCTGCGCATCGCCCAGGCCGACCTGCTTGAGCGCGGCGATCAGTTCCTTCTTGGAGAACTCCTTGGTGCCGACGAAGTCCACGTTGGCGATCACCGGGCGCTCCTCGACCACCACGGTGACCACGTCGCCGGCCGTGCGCAGGCTCACGTTCTTGAACAGGCCCGTGGCGAACAGCGCGCGGATCGCGGCGGCGCCGAGTTCGGGGGTGTACTGATCGCCGACCCGAAACGGCAGATAGGTGAACACCGTTCCCGGCTCGGTCCGCTGCAGGCCGTCGACTCGGATGTCCTTGATGACGAAGGTATCGGCGGCGTAGGCCTGGGCGCAGGCCATGGCGATGATGGCCACGGCAGAACCCTGCAATGCGTGACGAAGCCTCAAATTAACCTCGGTGTGGATGGTTCAGTGGAACGGCCCGAACACGCGGGCGATGTCGTTGTACAACGCCACCGCGATCATCAGCGCGATCAGGGCCAAACCGCCTTGTTGAAGCCGCTCCTGCACACGCTGCGGCACCTTCCGGCGGCTCAAGATCTCGAACGCATAATACAGGAGATGCCCCCCGTCCAAGACCGGTATCGGCAGCAAGTTCAGCACGCCCAGGCTGAGGCTGACGACGGCCAGGAAGTTCAGGTAGGGCGCCAGGCCCAGCGCCGCGCTGCGCCCGGCGTAGTCGGCGATGGTCACCGGGCCGCTGAGCTGGTCCAGCGAGGCCTGGCCCACCACCATGCGCCCCAGCGTGCGCAGGCTCAGCACGCTGAGTTGCCAGGTGCGATGCCCACCTTCGCGCAGCGCCTGCACCGGCCCCAGGCGCACCACGGTGCTGGGCAGACGGTCGTCGAGCAGCGCGCCGATGCGCCAGTGCACCTGTCCCCCGGCGCCGGCCTCACGCCGCGGACGCACCGACAGGAGCAGCGTGCGAGAGCCTCGCCGCACGCTCAGCCGCAGCGGCTGGCCGTCGCTGGCCGAGATCGCCTGCAGGAGCTGCCGGGCATCCAGCCGGCCGCCGGGATTGGCGGCGCTGCCGAGCGCGCCGCCCGGACCCGTCACGCCGACGATCACGTCGCCCGCCTGCAGGCCCGCCTGCTCCGCGGCCTGCCCGGGCAACGCCTGTTGCACCAGCACCGGCGCCGGTTGCAGTCGCAGCCCGACGGAGCGCAGCAAATCGGCCTGCCCCGCGCGCGCCGCCTCGGCGCGCAGGTCCAGCCGCAGATCGTGCTCGCCGCGGGCGTCGCGCACCCGCAGATCCACATTGCGCCCGTCCAGCGCCGCCTCCTGCAGGCGCAGCGCCAGTTGCGGCCAGCTGCGCACCGCGCGCGTGTCGCCGGCGATGGTCGTGGCCAGCACCTGCTGGCCGCCCTGCACGCCGGCGGCGGCGGCGGGCGTGCCCGGCGCCGGAGCGGCCAGCAAGGCCACCGGCTCGCGCACCCCCATCATCGACACGCCGGCGAACAGCAGCACCGCGAGCACCAGGTTGGCCGCCGGTCCCGCGGCCACGACCCAGGCGCGCTTCCAGGGGTTCTGGCGGTTGAAGGCGCGGTGCAGCTGCGCCGGTTCCACCGGGGCCTCGCGTTCGTCGAGCATGCGCACGAAGCCGCCGAGGGGGACCGCCGCCAGCACGAATTCGGTGCCGTCGGGGCCGATGCGCCGACGCAGCAACGGGCGCCCGAAACCGATGGAGAACTTGAGCACCCGGATGCCGCAGGATCTCGCGGCCAGGTAATGCCCCGCCTCGTGCACGGCGATGAGCAATGCCAGGGCGAACAGGAATGCGAACAGGGTGAGCATCGAGGCCTACGGGAACCGGCGCCCGGCGCAGGTGGCGGTCATGGGCATGGGCGCATTGTGCGCCGTTCAGCGCGCCAGCGCGTGCACTCGAGTCGCGGCGTCGGCGCGGGCCCGCGCATCCAGATCCAGCAATTCGTCGAGTTCACGCGCGGCGCTACCGCCCAGCGCTTCCAGCGTGGCGGCATTGACGCGGTGAATGTCGGTGAAACGCAAGCTTCCGTCCAGAAAGGCCTGCACCGCCACCTCGTTGGCCGCGTTGAGCACCGCGCAGGCCCCTCCGGCCATCTCCAGCGCCGCGAAGGCCAGCCCCAGTCCCGGGAATCGCGCCGCGTCGGGCTCCTCGAAGTCCAGCCGACCGATGCGCGCCAGATCGAGCCAGGAACTGCCGGAAGCCATGCGCCGAGGCCACGACAGGCCGTAGGCGATCGGAGTGCGCATGTCGGGCACACCCAGTTGCGCGAGCACCGAGCCGTCGTGGTAGGTCACCATCGAATGCACGATGCTCTGCGGGTGGATCAGCACCCGGATGCGCGAGGCCGGCATGCCGAACAGGTAATGCGCCTCGATCACCTCCAGCGCCTTGTTCATCATGGTGGCCGAGTCCACCGAGATCTTGCGCCCCATGCTCCAGTTGGGATGCGCGCAGGCCTGCGCCGGAGTCATCGTCTCCAGCGCGGCCGGCTCGGCGCAACGAAACGGGCCCCCAGAGGCCGTCAGCGTGATCTCGCGCACGTCGACATCCCAGCGCTCGCGCTCGGCGGGCATGCTCTGCAGGATCGCGCTGTGCTCGCTGTCGATGGGCAGCAGTTCGCCGCCCCCCTCGTGCATGGCGCGCATGAACAACTCCCCGGCGACCACCAGGGATTCCTTGTTCGCCAGCAGCACGCGCTTGCCCGCCCGCGCCGCGGCCAGCGCCGAGTCCAGCCCGGCGGCACCGACGATGGCCGCCATCACCATGTGCACGTCGGGGTCCGAGGCCACCCGCAGCATCGCGCCGGCTCCGGCCAGTACCTCGGTGCGGCTGCCCGTGCGGCCGAGCTCCCGGCGCAGATGCAGCGCGGCCTGCTCGTCCTCCAGCACCGCGTAGCGCGGGGCGTAGCGAACACACTGCTCCAGCAGCGCCTGGTGGCTGCTGCGCGCAGCCAGCGCGAACACCTCGAAGTCTTGCGGATGCAGCCCCAGCACCTCCAGCGTGCTGCGCCCGATGGAGCCGGTGCTGCCGAGGATGGTGATGCGCTTCACGTCCCGAGCCCCACCAGCAACATGACCACCGGCAACACCGGCAGCAAGGCGTCGATGCGGTCCAGCACGCCGCCGTGCCCTGGCAGCAGGCCGCTGCTGTCCTTGACCCCGGCCCGGCGCTTGAGCAGGGACTCGAACAGATCCCCCGCCACGCTCAGCAGTGCCAGCAGCGCGGCGATCAGCAAGGCCCCGGGCAGGCTCCAGCGCAGGGCCAGCCGGGCCCCGAGCGTGTCGTGCAGGCCCGGCAGCACCGCGCTCACCGCCGTGTAGCCGACCACCGCGAGCACCCCGCACAATGCTCCGGACAGGGTCTTGCCCGGGCTCAGGCGAGGCGCCAGCTTCGGTCCGCCGATCGCCCGCCCGCCGAAATACGCGGCCACGTCGGCCACCCACACCAGCATCAGCACCGACAGCAGGTAGCCCACTCCCAGGCGGCGCGCGTGCCACAGGGCCATCCAGCCGGCGAACAGCACCAGGAAGCCCAGCAGGCACAGCACCACCGGCGCGGCCAGGCTGCGCGGAAGCGCCGCGCGCGGCAGGCTGCCGGCCAGCAGCGCGACCCAGGCCAGCGTGGCCAGCGCGAAACTGCCGTCGGCGTCCAGCGCGGCCACCGGGCTGAACAACATCGCGGCCACCAGCGCCAGCCAGACCGCCGCCCAGGCCAGCGGGCGCCAGCCGCGCAGCCCGGCAAGGCGGGCCCATTCCCACATGCCGGCTGCCGCGAACACGCCCATCGCCATGCCGAAGCTGCGCGCATCGGCGAAGGCCAGCAGCGGCAGCAGCACGGCCAGCAGGACCAGGGCCGTGATGATTCGGGTACGCAGCATGGCGATGCGGGCGTGGCCGGACGCGGCTCAGGCCACGCGCAATCCGGCGGGGTCGACGGGGGCGCCCTTGTCGCTCACGCGTCCGAAGCGGCGTTCGCGGCGCGCGAAATCGGCGATGGCATGCGCCAGGGTCTGCTCGTCGAAATCCGGCCAGAGGGTCTCGCTGAAGTAGAACTCGGTGTAGGCGAGTTGCCACAGCAGGAAATTGCTCACCCGATGTTCGCCGCCCGTGCGAATCAGCAGATCGGGCTCCGGAATGTCGGCCAGGCACATGTAGCGCCCCAGGCTGTCCTCGGTCAGATCCACGCCGGCCGCCTGCGCGGCGCGCGCCGCCTGCACGATGTCCCAACGCCCGCCGTAGTTCAGCGCCACGTTCAGGCGCAGCCGGGTGGGCTCCACGACGGTCGACTCGGCCTGGATCATGAGCTCGCGCATGCGCTCGTTCAGCGGCTCGCGGTCGCCGAGGAAACGCAGGCTCACGCCCTGCGCGGCCAGATCCGGGGTTTCGCGCTGCAGCGCCTGCACGAACAGCTCCATCAGCGCCGAGACCTCCTCGACCGGGCGCTTCCAGTTCTCCGACGAGAATGCGAACACCGTCAGATACTGCACGCCCTGTTGCACGCAACCGCGCACCAGGCGCTTGAGAGCGTCGGCGCCGAATTTGTGCCCGGCCGTGCGCGGCAGCAGGCGGCGGGTGGCCCAGCGGCCGTTGCCGTCCATCACCACGGCGACGTGGCGCGGGACCAGCGCCGGCCGGGAGGTCTTGCGGGAGGCTGTCTTGCCGGACATCGGGTTCGCCGGAACGGGCCGTCAGACGGCCATGATCTCCGATTCCTTCTGCGCGATCATCTTGTCGATGTCGGCGATGAAGCGGTCGGTGGCCTTCTGCACCTCGTCCTGCGCGCGGCGCTCCTCGTCTTCCGAGGCCTCCTTGGCCTTCACCAGGTCCTTGAGCTGCTGGTTCGCGTCGCGGCGCAGATTGCGCACCGCCACCTTGGCCGACTCGCCCTCCTGCTTGATCACCTTCACCAGGTCGCGCCGGCGCTCCTCGGTGAGCGCGGGCATGGGCACGCGGATCAGGTCGCCCTGGGTCATCGGGTTGAGGCCCAGGTCGGAGTCGCGGATGGCCTTCTCGACCGCCTGCACCATCTTCTTCTCCCACGGCTGCACGCTGATGGTGCGCGCATCCAGCAGGTTGATGTTGGCCACCTGGTTGATGGGCATCGGGCTGCCGTAGTAGTCGACCGTGATGTGGTCGAGCAGGCCCGCGTGCGCGCGTCCGGTGCGCACCTTGGCCAGGTCGTTGCGCAGGGCATCGAGGGACTTGAGCATGCGCTGTTCGCAGTTCTTGCGGATCTCGGCGATGGTCATGATGGCTGACTCGTTGGGCTCGGATTCAAAGATGTACCAGCGTGCCTTCGGGCTCGCCCTGCACCACGCGCAGCAGCGCCCCGGGCTTGAAGATGCTGAATACCCGGATCGGCAGGCCCTGGTCGCGGCACAGCGCGAAGGCGGTGGCGTCCATCACCTGCAGGCGCTTGACGATGGCCTCGTCGAAGCTGATGTGGTCGAAGCGCGTGGCGTGCGGATCGCGCGCCGGGTCGGCCGTGTAGATGCCGTCGACCTTGGTGGCCTTGAGCATCACCTCGGCGCCGACCTCGGCCGCGCGCAGCGCCGCCGCGGTATCGGTGGTGAAGAAGGGATTGCCGGTGCCTCCGGCGAAGATCACCGACTTGCCCTCCTCCAGGTACTGCAGGGCCTTGGGGCGCACGTAGGACTCGACCACCTGGTCGATGCTGATGGCCGACATCACGCGCGCCACCAGTCCGGCGTGGCGCATCGCGTCGGCCAGCGCCAGCGAGTTCATCACCGTCGCCAGCATGCCCATGTAGTCCGCGGTGGCACGATCCATGCCGACCGCACCGCCGGCCACGCCGCGGAAGATGTTGCCCCCGCCGATGACGATCGCCAGCTGGACGCCGCTGTGCACCACCTGCGCGATGTCCTCGACCATCTTGACGATGGTCGCGCGGTTGATGCCATACGGGTCATCGCCCATCAGGGCTTCACCAGAGAGTTTGAGCAACACGCGCTTGTAACCGCTCATGCCTGGATTCTCCGGGAAAAGGAACGCATCGATCGGGGGTGGATCGCCGAGGGCTCAGGCACCGCGGGCGGCGGCCATCTGCGCGGCGACCTCGTCGGCGAAATTCTCCGACTTTTTCTCGATGCCCTCGCCGACCACGTACAGCGTGAAGCCCAGCACCTTGGTCTTCGCGGCGGCGAGCATCTGCTCGACGGTCTGCTTGTCGTTTTTCACGAAGGCCTGGTTGAACAGCGAGACCTCCTTCAGGTACTTCTGCACCGAGCCCTCGACGCGCTTGGCGACGATCTCGGGAGATTGCACCGGACGGCCCTCGGCGCGCGCCTTCTCGGCGTCCTCGGCGGCCTTCTGCGTGGCGATCGAACGCTCGGTCTCGATCAGCGCGGCGGGCACGTCGGCGGCCGACAGGGCCACCGGCTTCATCGCCGCCACGTGCATGGCCACGTCCTTCGCCGCGATCTCGTCGCCGTCGAACTCGACGACCACGCCGATGCGCGTGCCGTGCAGGTAGCTGGCCAGCCTGGAGCCGCCGGCGAAACGCTTGAAGCGGCGGATGCTCATGTTCTCGCCGATCTTGCCGATCAGCGTGGTGCGTTGCGCCTCGACGGTGACGCCGTCGACTTCCAGCGCCGACAGCGCGGCCACGTCGGCCGGATCGCGCTCGGCGACCAGGCGCGCCAGTTGCTTGCCGAAGGCCAGGAAGTCGTCGTTCTTGGCCACGAAATCGGTTTCGCAGTTGATCTCGACGATGGCGCCCTGGGTGCCCTCGATGTGCACGGCGACGATGCCTTCGGCGGTGACCCGCGCGGCGGCCTTGCTCGCCTTGCTGCCCAGTTTCACGCGCAGCAGTTCCTCGGCACGGCCCATGTCGCCTTCGGCCTCGGTCAGCGCCTTCTTGCACTCCATCATGGGTGCGTCGGTCTTGCCACGAAGTTCAGCCACCATGGATGCGGTGATTGCCGCCATATTGCACTCCTGATTGAATCCTGGATTGAACAAGGGGGCTGCGAACAGCCCCCCGTAACCAAAACGTCGCGGCGCGCCGGGCGCCGCGTGCGAGCCGTTGCGTTCCCCGGTCTCAGTCCGCCGGCGTCTCTTCGGCGACCTCGACGAATTCGGCGCTTTCGCCGCCTTCCGTCTGCACCACTTCGCTCAGCGCGTCGTTGCGGCCCTCGAGGATCGCGTCGGCGATGCCGCGGCAGTACAGCGCCACCGCCTTGCCCGAGTCGTCATTGCCCGGGATCACGTGGTCGATGCCCACCGGCGAGTGGTTGGTGTCCACCACGCCGACGATGGGAATGCCCAGCATGTGGGCTTCTTCCACCGCGATCTTGTGGTAACCGACGTCGATCACGAACATCGCGTCCGGCAGCGCGTTCATGTCCTGGATGCCGCCGATGGACTTCTCCAGCTTGGCCAGCTCGCGCTGGAACATCAGCTGTTCCTTCTTGGTCATGTGCTCCAGCG
>JAKBNS010000241.1 GCA_021830925.1 Pseudomonadota bacterium
CAGGCGCGGCGGGGTCTCGAAGGTGTGGAAGGGAGGCGGCGACGGCACTTCCCATTCCAGGCCCTCGGCACCGTCCCACGGACGCTGCGGCGCCTTCACGCCCTGGTGGCGCAGCATCGGCAGCACGACGGCGAACAGGAAGTACACCTGCGCCAGGCCGAAGATGAAGGCGCCGATGGACGACAACTGGTTGAAGTCGGTGAACTGCAGCGGGTAGTCGGCGTAGCGACGCACCATGCCGCCCAGGCCGAGGAAGAACTGCGGGAAGAAGGTCAGGTTGAAGCCGATCATCGACAGCCAGAAGTGGATCTGGCCGGCACGCTCGTCGTACATCACCCCGGACCACTTCGGGCCCCAGTAGTACACGGCCATGAAGATCGCGAACAGCGAGCCGGCGACCATGGTGTAGTGGAAGTGCGCCACCACGTAGTAGGTGTTGTGCACCTCGGTGTCGATGGGCACCATGGCCAGCACCAGGCCGGTGAAGCCGCCGATCAGGAACACCACGATGAAGCCGATGGCGAACAGCATCGGGGTCTCGAAGCTCAGCGCGCCGCGCCACATCGTGGCCACCCAGTTGAACACCTTCACGCCGGTGGGCACCGCGATCAGCATGGTCGCGTACATGAAGAACAGCTGGCCGAAGGTCGGCATGCCGGCGGTGAACATGTGGTGGGCCCACACGATGAACGACAGGATGGCGATCGACGCGGTGGCGTACACCATCGAGCTGTAGCCGAACAGGGGCTTGCGCGAGAAGGTCGGCACCACGGTGCTCATGACGCCGAAGGACGGCAGGATCAGCACGTACACCTCGGGGTGGCCCATGAACCAGAACAGATGCTGGTACAGCACGGGGTCGCCGCCGCCGGCGGTGTTGAAGAAGTTGGTGCCGAAGTGGCGGTCGGTCAGGGTCATCGTGACCGCGCCGGCCAGCACGGGCATGATGGCGATCAGCAGGTAGGCGGTGATCAGCCAGGTCCAGGTGAACATCGGCATCTTCATCAGGGTCATGCCCGGCGCGCGCATGTTCAGGATGGTGACGATGATGTTGATCGAACCCATGATCGACGACGCGCCCAGGATGTGCACGGCGAAGATGGTCAGGTCCATGCTCATGCCCTGCTGGATGCTCAGCGGGGCATACAGGGTCCAGCCCACGTCGGGAGCGCCACCCGGCACGAAGAAGGCCGACACCCCCAGGATGGCCGCCGGGATCAGCAGCCAGAAGCTGAGGTTGTTCATGCGCGGGAAGGCCATGTCCGGCGCGCCGATCTGCAGCGGGATCATCCAGTTGGCCAGCCCGGTCAACGCGGGCATCACGGCCATGAAGATCATGATCAGGCCGTGCATGGTCGAGAACGACAGGAACATCTGGGGATTGAGGAACTGGATCCCCGGATCGAAGAGCTCGGCGCGGATGCCCAGTGCCAGGATGCCCCCGACGAACAGCATGGCCAACGCGAACACCAGGTACATCGTGCCGATGTCCTTGTGGTTGGTCGAGAACAGCCAGCGCCGCCAGCCATGCGGGTGGTCATGGGCATGGTCGGCATCGTGTGCCGGCGCATGGACTGGATCGAGCACGACGCTCATCGAAGACTCCTTTTTGCTAACTGGAAAAAATCAAGAACCGATATTCGACAGATTCCCGGCGGACGCGAGCGTCCCGCGCGCGGCCCGCGCAACGGCAGCAGCATACACCTGCTGGCATCGCGGAGCGGGTTTTCGCGCATGTGCGAACCTGAGACTTTGTAGCCCTGATGCTCCTCGACGGACCCAGGGTTAACCCGGATCCCGCCTGATGGCGGTCAAGGCCGATGACGATGCTCCGTGGCTCAGCTCCAGCTGTTCGTGTCCGAGGAGTCGTCCCCCCAGGAACCGGAGGAGTCGTCGGTCCACGAACCCGGGTCGCTGATGCCGAAATCCTGGTCGTCGGGCAGCGCGGCGCCCGGGTCCGCCATCGGCGGCGCCGCCTGCGCGTCGGGCAGCACCGAGCCGCCGCGGTCGAACAGTTTGTCCACGACCATCTGCCCGGCGGCCATGCCGGCGCCCACGGCCAGCCCGGTACCCACCGCGCCCATGATGCCGCCGCCCTGCGCGGCCGGCGGGTAGGCGCCATATGGCGCCTGCCCCATCGGGGGCTGCGCATAGCCGGGGGGATAGGGAGCCTGCCCCGGTGCGCCGGGCGCGCCCGGCCAGGGCTGCGGAACCATCTGCACCGGGGGGCGGCGCGACGCGCGATACACGGCCCACAGCACGATCAGCGCCAACACGGCCAGCCCGATCCCGAGCTTGCCCATCGGAAAGCCGCGGCGCGCGGGCGCGGCGCCGGCGCCATGCGCGGCGACCTGCCGCTCGAAGGCCTGCAGGGTGTCGCGTCGATCGAAGCTCAGGCCCGGGTCCAGGCTCTGCGCCTTGGACAGTTCGCGCGCGGCCAGCGGCCAGTCGCCCTGCAGCGCGGCCACGCGGGCCGACACGTAGTGCGCCTTGGCCGAATCGGGGTAGACGGCCAGCACCTGGTCGATCTCGCGGCGCGCCTGCGCCACGTGGCCGGTGCTGGCGGCGGTGTAGACGTCGTGGATCGACGGCACCGCGGCGGGGGCGGCCTGGGCCGACGCCAGGCCGGCGACCAGGGCGGCAACGCAAAGCAAGAGACGCAACAGTTTCATGGCAACCCGCGCAGGGCCTCCGGAACATGGGGCGGAGGAATCACGACGCCGTGCATCCGACGTCGGCCTCGGAGCATGCACGGCGCTGCGTCGCAGCCGCCCGTGCGTGCCCATGCGCTGCATTTTAGGCGAGCGGGCGCGCCTGTCGTGCCAGCGGCCTGGCCCCGGCGCCCCGGCTTGCCGCTTGCGGGGCTGCGGCGCGCGCCACGCCCTACTCCCGATACGGCGCCGTCTCGCCGGGACGGCGCAGCATCTTGTTGACCTCGTCCCGATGCAGTTCCTCGAGACCGATCATCTCCCGGGCGTATTCCTCGAGCAGCACCGACTGGCCCTGCACGGCGTCGAGCAGCGCGTAGTAGGCGGCCAGCGATGCCTTCTCGTGTTCCAGGCTTTCGCGCAGGATGTCGCCGATGTCGTGCTGGGTGGTCTCCAGCAGCGGACCGATCTTGAGCGACGGATGTCCGCCCAGCAGGGTCACCAGCTCGCCGGCGCGATGCGCGTGGGCGAGCGACTCGGAGGCGTTGGCCTTGAGCCAGGAGACGATGGGAATGCGGTTGTAGCCGTAGACCATCAGCGCGTAGTGCGTGTAGCGCACCACGCCGGCCAGCTCGGTCTCCAGGATGATGTTGAGTTGGGTCAGCGCGGCCTTGCGCTGCGCGTCGTCCATGTCGCCGTTGCTCATGCCGGACTCCTTGGGTGCGCCGTCCGCGCGGCCACGCTGCAGGCGCGGGCGGCCGGGGGAAACCTCGCCAATCTAGCAGCGGGCAAGGTCTCCGGGGCCTTTGCCCATGCGCCCATCAGGGGCGGACGCCGCCGGCGGGACGCGTCCTGCAAAGCTCGTGCGGCGGCTGCACAATCCCGTACATCATGCAAGCCCTCTCCCGTGTTCGTCTTTCCATGCTCGACCTGGTCGCGGTGCGCGAGGGCGGCAGCGTCGCCGACGCGCTGGCCATCGCCTTGCGCACCGCGCGTCACGCCGAGCAACTCGGCTTCGAGCGCTACTGGCTCGCCGAGCATCACAACATGCCGGGCATCGCCAGTTCGGCCACCGCCGTGCTGGTGGGCCACATCGCCGGCGGCACGCAGCGAATCCGCGTGGGCTCGGGCGGCGTCATGCTGCCCAACCACGCGCCGCTGGTGGTGGCCGAGGCCTTCGGCACCCTGGCCGAGTTGTATCCGGGGCGCATCGACCTGGGCCTCGGGCGCGCACCCGGCACCGACCCGCTGACCATGCGCGCACTGCGCCGCGACCGCGTCGAGTCCGAGGACGATTTCCCGCGCGACGTGGCCGAACTGCAGCAACTGCTGGCCCCGGCCCAGCCCGGCCAGCGCCTGGTGGCGACGCCGGGCGCCGGCACCGAGGTGCCCATCTGGCTGCTGGGCTCCAGCCTGTTCTCGGCCTCGCTGGCAGCGCAGATGGGCCTGCCCTTCGCGTTCGCCTCGCATTTCGCGCCGCGCCTGCTGCTGCAGGCGCTGGATCTGTACCGCAAGCGCTTCCAGCCGTCGCGAACCCTGCAGGAGCCCTACGTGGCCATCGGCGTGCCGCTGATCGCCGCCGAAGACGACGAGCAGGCCGACTTCCTGGCCAGCAGCACCTTCCAGCGCGTACTGGGCATCGTCACCGGACGGCGCGGCAAACTGGGCCCCCCGGTGCGAGGCTTCCTGCAGGGGCTGCACGCGCAGGAGCGTGCGGCCATCGCGGACTTCCTCGGAGCCGCCGTGATCGGCGGCCCGGCCGCGGTGCGCGCGGGCTTCGAGACCCTGGCCGATGCCACGCAGGCGGATGAGTTCATCCTGGTCAGCGACGTGTTCGACCCCGAGTTGCGCCTGCGCAGCCTGGACATCGGCGCGAGCGTGTTGCGCGAGGCGCGGCAGCGCCTGGCCGCGCAGGCCTGATCCGCACGCAGCCCGCCGGCGCGGAGGGCGGCGAGCGGGCACAAGTTGCGCCAGCACAAGGACGGCGCGCGCGCTCCCCCCTACCCTTGTACGCGATAGCCGCCCCGCCGAGCGAAGAGTCCGCGGCGAAGCGCGGCCGGGGGGAACCATGCTCGCGGGATGGCTGGATGAATCGTGGACGGGCGACGCGTCCGGGCCCCCCACTGGCCCGGAGCGGCGCCTTCGGCGCGCGCGAACCACCGCGCTGGCCGGCCTGAGCTATGCGGTCGACCTGGGCGTGCTGCTGCTGTTCTGGCTCGGCGGCGCCGCGCCCGTCAGGCTGCTGGCCCTGTACGCGGGCCTGGCCGCGCTGCACCTGCTGGTTTTCGGCAGCCTGCAGATCTCGGGCGCCAGCGAACGCGCCGCCAACCCCAATCTCACCGGTCTGCAGATGGCCTGGGCCATCGCCATGCAACTGGCCGCCATGCTGTGGGCCCCGGCGGTGGCGGGCTATTTCATCGGCGTGATGTTCGTGGTTTTCTCCTTCGGCGCCCTGCGCCTTTCGCTGCGCTCGGCCCTGGGGATGTGGGCGGCCACGAGCATCGCGCTGGCGCTGCTTCTGTGGAGATTTCCCACCTTGGGGGTCATGCCGCTGCAAGTGCGCGAATCCGCCTGGGTCCGCGTGGGCGTCGGCCTCGGCTTCTGCACGCTGTTGCTGCGCTGTCTGATGCTGAACTCGCGGGTCATGGCGCTGCGCGCGCGCTCGATGCGCGAGGCCGCGAAGCAGGCCGCGGAGGCCGCCGCGGCGCGCGAGCGCGCCACCCGCGACGGTCTCACCGGAGCCCTCAACCGGGACGGGCTGACGCCGCTGCTGGAGCGCGAACTCGCCCAGTTGCGCGCGCACGGCACCGACAGTTGCGTGGCGATGATCGATATCGACTGGTTCAAGAGCATCAACGACGGCTGCGGGCACCTGACCGGCGATCGGGTGCTGCGAGCTCTGGTCGATCTGTTGCACGCGCACCTGCGGGCCAGCGATCGCCTGGCTCGCTTCGGCGGCGAGGAATTCGTGCTTGTGATGCCGTCGACCGGCGAACTGGACGGGGTGGACATCGCCGAGCGCCTGCGCCAACTGGTGGAGCGCCAGGACTGGTCGACGCTGGCCCCGGACCTGGGCCTGACCGTATCCATCGGCGTGGCGCAGGCCCACCGCGGGGACCGCGTGGAGACCCTGCTGGCGCGAGCCGACACCGCGCTGTACGGAGCCAAGGCCTCCGGGCGCAACCGCTGCTGCGTGGCCATGCGGGTGGACGCCATGCTGGACGAGGCCCCGCCCCGGCACGCGATGCAGTTCGATCGCGGCTAGCCCCGGCACGCGATGC
>JAKBNS010000018.1 GCA_021830925.1 Pseudomonadota bacterium
CCGCGGCCAGTCGGCGCGGGCCCCGCGCATTCCCCGCCGCGGCCGCCGCCCCGGCACCCGCGGCATGGGCAGCGGCACCTCGCGCGCCAGGCGTTCCAGCAGGCGGTACTCGTCGGCTCCCAGCGCATTGAAGTCGGCGTGGCGCAGCCGGCTGCGATCGCTGGCGCTCATGCAGGCATCGAGTTCCAGCGCCTGCTCGGGCGGCGCCAGGCTGCCCTTCGCGGCGCGCGGCGCGGCCAGCGCCTCGCGCACGCGCGGGCGCTGGCGCGGCGGATCGGCGCGCCCCTCGGCGCTGGGCAGCATCTGCGCCAGCAGCTTGGAGGCCACCTCCGGGTCGCGGAAAAAGACGTCGAACAACTCGCGAAACACGGCGCGGTCGCGTTCGCGTCCGACCAGCACGGCTTCCAGCGCTGCGCTCAGGTCCTCGCGCCGCCCGAGGCCGACTTCCCGCGCGGCCTGCGCGGCCAGCGCCATGCGCGAGGCATCCACTGGCAAGCCGGCGCGGCGCAGGGTCCGCGCGAAGGCCGCCAGGTTGCCCAGCAGCTTGCCCTGGCGCGCGTCGCCCAGCAGCATGCGACGGCTACTCGGCCGGGGCCAGCAACTCGCCGGCGAACTCGCGGGTCAGCGCCGCCACGTCCTCGCGCTGCTTGAACAGGATGCCCGCGGTATCGCTGACCACCTCGGGATCGAGGTCCAGCGTGTCCAGCGCCACCAGCGCGCGCGCCCACTCGACGCTCTCGGCGATGCCGGGCATGCGCTGGAAGGCTCCGGAGTACGGCGCGCTGCGCAGGCGCGAGACGAACTCGGCCACCTGGCGCGTGAGCTCCGCCCCGGCCTGCGGCACCTGGGCGCGCACGATGGCCAGTTCGCGTTCCCGATCGGGGTAGTCCAGCCAGTGGTACAGGCAGCGGCGCTTGACCGCGTCGTTGAGCTCGCGCGTGCGGTTGCTGGTCAGCACGGTCACCGGCGGCTGCTCGGCGCGCACGGTGCCGAGCTCGGGGATGCTCACCTGGTATTCGCCCAGGTACTCCAGCAGGAAGGCCTCGAAGGGTTCGTCGGCGCGGTCCACCTCGTCGATCAGCAGCAGCGCGCCCGGCGCCGGCGCCTGCAGCGCCTGCAGCAGCGGGCGGTGGATCAGGTAGCGCTCCTGGTAGACCTCGCGCTCGATCTGCTCGGCCTGCGCATGGCCCTCGGCGGCCCGCATGTGCAGCAACTGCGCCGGGTAGTTCCACTCGTACAGCGCCTCGCGGAGCTCCAGCCCGTCGTAGCACTGCAGGCGCAGCAGCCGGCGCCCGAGCACGCCCGCCAGCGCCTTGGCCAGTTCGGTCTTGCCCACGCCGGGCTCGCCTTCCAGCAGCAGCGGGCGCTGCAGGCGCAGCGCCAGGAACACCGCGGTGGCCAGACGCCTGTCGGCGTAGTAGCCCGCGCCCTCGAGCTGCGCGCACAGGGCGTCGATGCCGTCGGGCGCCACCGCGTTCACTCAGCTCCCCAGCGCCTTGGCCACCGCGCGTTGCGCCATCACGCCGATCAGGTTGGCGCGGTACTCGGCGGTGGCGTGCAGGTCGGTGGCCAGTTCTGAGGCATCGATACGCACTCCGGCGGCCGCCTGCGGGGTGAAGCTGGCGCCGAGCGCCTTCTCCAGGCCGGCATGGCGGAACACCCCGTTGCCGCCGCCCGTCACCGCCACGCGCACGCCGTCGTCGCGCTGCGCCACGAATACCCCGATCAGCGCGAAGCGCGACGCCGGCTGGCGGAACTTCATGTAGGCGGCGCGGCGCGGCACGGGAAAGTCGATGGCGGTGATCAGCTCACCGTCCTGCAGCGCCGTGGTGAACAGGCCGAGGAAAAATTCGTCGGCGGCGACGGCGCGACTGTTGGTGTGCACCGTGGCGCCCAGCGCCAGCACCGCGGCCGGATAGCAGGCGGCCGGGTCGTCGTTGGCCACCGAGCCGCCCAGCGTGCCCATCGCGCGCACCTGGCGATCGCCGATGTGCGCGGCCAGGTCGGCCAGCGCGGGAATGGCCCCGCGCACCTCGGCGCTGGCGGCCACCTCGGCATGCCGGGTCATGGCGCCGATGCGCACGGTCGCGCCCTGGCGCGAGATGCCGGAGAGTTCGCGCACCCCGGACAGGTCGACCAGCGCGTCGGGCTGGGCGATGCGCAGCTTCATCGCCGCCAGCAGGGTCTGCCCGCCGGCCAGGGGGCGCGCCCCGGCCGCGGCATGGCGCGCCGCATCGGCGACGCTGGAGGCTCGTTGCAGTTCGAAGGCGTACATGGCGTGTCTCCTCAGACCTGGGCGCTGCGGATGGCTTCCCACACGCGCAGCGGCGTGGCGGGCATGTCGAATTCCTTCACCCCCAGCGGGGCCAGCGCGTCGAGCACGGCGTTGATCACCGCCGGCGGCGAGCCGATGGCGCCGGCCTCGCCGCAGCCCTTGGTGCCCAGCGGATTGTGCAGGCAGGGCGTGCACACGGTGTCGAGCTGCAACTGCGGCATATCGTCGGCGCGGGGCATCGCGTAGTCGCTGAAGGATGCGGTCAGCAACTGCCCGCTGGCCGGGTCGTACACGCATTGCTCCAGCAGCGCCTGGCCGATGCCCTGGGCGATGCCGCCCTGCACCTGGCCCTCGACGATCATCGGGTTGATGATGGTGCCGAAGTCGTCCACCGCGGTGAAGCGGTCCACGCGCGTCACCCCGGTCGCGGGGTCGATCTCCACCTCGCAGATGTAGGTGCCGGCGGGATAGGTGAAGTTGGTGGGGTCGTAGAAGGCGGTCTCGTTGAGCCCGGGCTCGAGCTTGTCCAGCGGGTAGTTGTGCGGCACGTAGGCCGTCAGCGCCACCTGCGCGAAGGGGATCGACTTGTCGGTGCCCTTGACCGTGAAGTTGCCCCCAGAGAACTCGATGTCGGCGTCGCTGGCCTCGAGCAGGTGGGCGGCGATCTTCTTCGCCTTGGTCTCGATCTTGTCCAGCGCGCGCATGATCGCCGCGCCGCCCACGCTGATCGAGCGCGAGCCGTAGGTGCCCATGCCGAAGGGCACGCGCCCGGTGTCGCCGTGCACGATGTCGACGTTCTCCACGGGAATGCCCAGGCGCGCCGCCACCACCTGGGCGAAGGTGGTCTCGTGTCCCTGGCCGTGGCTGTGCGAACCGGTGAACACGGTCACGCTGCCGGTGGGGTGCACCCGCACCTCGCCGCATTCGAACAGGCCGGCACGCGCGCCCAGCGCGCCGGCGATGTTGCTGGGCGCCAGCCCGCAGGCCTCGATGTAGCTGGAATAGCCCATGCCCCGGCGCATGCCCCTGGCCTCGCTGGCCGCGCGCCGCGCCGCGAAGCCGGCCACGTCGGCCAGTTGCTGCGCGCGGCTCAGGCAGGCGAGGTAGTCGCCCGTGTCGTACTGCAGCGCCACCGGCGTCTGGTAGGGCCACTTGTCGATCAGGTTGCGGCGCCGGATCTCGTCCTGCCCCAGGCCCAGTTCCCAGCCGCAGCGCGACACCAGGCGCTCCAGCAGGTAGGTGGCCTCGGGGCGCCCCGCGCCGCGGTAGGCGTCCACCGGCGCCGTGTTGGTGAACCAGGCGTCCACCTCCACGTAGATCTGCGGGGTCTTGTACTGGCCCGCCAGCAGCGTGCCGTACAGGATGGTGGGCACCGCGGTGGCGAAGGTCGACAGGTAGGCGCCCAGCGCGGCGTGGGTGTGCACGCGCAGCGCGAGGAAATGACCCTGGTCGTCCATGGCCATCTCGGCGTGGCTCACGTGGTCGCGTCCGTGCGCGTCGCTGACGAAGGACTCGCTGCGATCGGCGGTCCACTTGACCGGGCGTCCGCCGAGTTTCCTCGAGGCCCAGGTCAGCGCCACGTCCTCGGCGTACAGGTAGATCTTGGAGCCGAAGCCGCCGCCCACGTCGGGCGCGATCACCCGCACCTTGTGCTCGGGCAGTCCCATCACGAAGGCCGTCATCAACAGGCGCTCGACGTGTGGATTCTGGTTCGCCACGTACAGCGTGTACTCGTCGGTGGCTCGGTGGTAGCTGCCGATGGCCGAGCGCGGCTCGATGGCGTTGGGCACCAGCCGGTTGTTCACCAGGTCCAGCCGGGTCACGTGCGCGGCCTTGGCGAAGGCCGCGTCCACCGCGGCCTTGTCGCCCAACGCCCACTTGTAGCAATGGTTGTCCGGGGCCTCGTCGTGCAGGGCCACGCCCTGGCCGGCGGCCGCCTCGGCGACCTGGGTCACGACCGGCAGCACCTCGTAGTCCACCTCCACCATCTCGGCGGCGTTGCGCGCCTGCTCCAGGCTGCGCGCCACCACCATGGCCACGTGGTCGCCCACGTAGCGCACCTTGCCCTGCGCCAGCACCGGGTGCGGCGGCTCCTTCATCGGCGTGCCGTCGGTGCTGGTGATCAGCCAGCCGCAGGGCAGTCCGGCGATCTTGTCGGCGGCCACGTCGGCGCCGGTGAACACGCCTTCCACGCCGGGGGCCGCGGCGGCGGCCGCGGTGTCGATGGACTTGACGACGGCGTGCCCGTGCGGCGAGCGCACGAACGCCGCGTAGAGCTGGCCGTCCAGCCGGATGTCGTCGGTGTACTGGCCGCCGCCGGTGAGGAAGCGGTAGTCCTCCTTGCGGCGGACGGCCTCGCCGATGTGCGGAAGCTTGGCGAAATCGGATGCACCCATGTCGTGTCTCCTCGGGGGATGGGACGGTCGCGGCGGCGCGGGTTCAGGACCCGGACATGGCCTCGCGACCCTGGACCACGGCCTTCACGATGTTGTGGTAACCGGTGCAGCGGCACAGGTTGCCCTCGAGCAGTTCGCGCACCTCGGACTCACCGGCCTGGGGATGCTTGCGGCACAGGTCGATGGAACTCATCACCATGCCCGGTGTGCAGAAGCCGCACTGCAGTCCGTGGCACTCCTTGAACGCGGCCTGCATCGGGTGCAGCGTGCCGTCGGCGGCGGCCAGTCCCTCGATGGTGGTGATCTCGGCGCCCTCGGCCTGCGCCGCCAGCATGTTGCAGGACTTCACCGCGTTGCCGTTCATCAGCACGGTGCAGGCGCCGCATTGCGCGGTGTCGCAGCCGACGTGGGTGCCGGTCAGTCGCAGGTGCTCGCGCAGCGCCTGCACCAGCAGGGTATTGGGGGCGACGTCGATCGACTCCCGGCGCCCATTGACGGTCAACGTGACTTGCATCGCGGGTCTCCTCTTGGCAGCGTGCGACAAAGCGCCGGCACGCGGTTATGCTGATCGACACCATTGTTGGAGTCCCGCTTGACCGTCTCAAGTCAGGGATTTCAGGGAAAACACCGAGTTCGAGCCCAGTCGCCTCGAAATTTCTCAAAATGGAACACAGCCCGCAGCAGCTTGGGAGACTCCCGACCATGCACGCCGTCACCGCCCTGCCCGCCGAGCACCGCCTGCAAGACATCGCGCAGGCACGGCGCCTGGTCATGGCCGAGGGTCGGGAACTGCCGCCGCAGGTGCTCGGGGCCCAGCGCGAGTGGATCCAGCGTTCCTGGCGGCGCTGCCTGCAACGCGGGCGCCGCCCCGAGGAACGCGTGGAATTCGACTGCGTGCCCCGCTCCGCGCTGAAGGCCAGCGAGGAAAGGCACCACGAGCTGCTGGCTGTGGCCTCGCCGTTGCTCGACGAACTGGCGCGCGCCATCGCCCGCACCCATTACTTCGCCCTGCTCACCGACGCCCAGGGCATGGTGATCGACGTGCGCGGCGCGGCCGACCGCGCCGACCGGCGCGTGCGCGACATCGCGCGCGTCGGCGTGGACCTGTCGGAGGCCAGCATCGGCACCAGCGCCATCGGCGCCGCGCTGGGCGAGTTGCAGCCGGTGTGGCTGCACCGCGGCGAGCACTTCTACCGCGACACCTCGGTCTACAGCTGCGCCGGCGCTCCCCTGTTCGGGCC
>JAKBNS010000192.1 GCA_021830925.1 Pseudomonadota bacterium
CGAACGCACGCGCAGCGGCATCGCCTGCCCCTGGTCGGGTCATGCAGTCGGTTGATCAGGCGCAGCAGGGTGGACTTTCCGCTTCCCGACAGGCCCATGATCACGAAGATCTCCCCGGGCAGGATGTCGAAGGACACGTCGTACACGCCCACGACCACCCCGGTTTCGCGCTGCACTTCGGCCTTGGCGCGTCCCTCGCGCAGCTGTTGCAGGGCCCTGGACGGATGCCGTCCGAAGATCTTGCTCACCTGCCGGATGCCGATGCGCGGCGTCGGATGCGCAATCTCCTCCATGTCCGTTCTCCTGCTGGCCGGTCCGCCCCCCGACACTAACAGCTTCACCAGACCCGCACCCACCTTGGCGCAATACCCGCGATGGCCCCAAAAACCCAATGGGCATGGGTGGGTACACTGCCTGGCCATGTCCCACGCCACATCCTCCCCCCAAGCCCCCGGTTTCGCGCGTTTCGTGCTTCCCGTCCGGGTGTATTGGGAAGACACCGATGCCGGCGGAGTCGTCTACTACGCCAACTACCTCAAGTTCTGCGAGCGCGCGCGCACCGAGTGGCTGCGCGGGTTGGGCATCGACCAGCAGGCGCTGGCGCAGACCGAGCGCCTGATGTTCGTGGTCAGCACGGCGCAGGTGCGCTACGTCAGCCCTGCGCGCCTGGACGACGCCCTGCTGGTGGGGGTGGACTTCGGTACACGGGGCGCGGCGAGCCTGGAGTTCGTGCAGCAGGTTCGACGCGACGACCCGGCACGCACGCTGCTGGCCGAGGCGCGCGTGCTGGTGGCCTGCGTGCACGCGGACGGCTTTCGGCCCCAGCGCATGCCCGAGGTCATCCGGCGCGCGGTGGGCTGATTCGTGCAGCGCAGGGCCCCGGCACGCGAGCCCCGGGGGCAGGCGCGGGCCCGTCGCGGGCGCCGAGGCACAATAGAGGGCGCGCGGCACGTCCCGTTCGGGTGTGGATCCGCGCCCCGACTTCCCTGACCGTCATTTGCGCATGGACCAGAACTTTTCCATCGTTTCGCTCGTGCTCGGCGCGAGCACCGTCGTGCAGATCGTGCTGGCCCTGCTGCTGGCGGTGTCGCTGGCCAGCTGGACGGTGATTTTCCGCAAGTACTTCTCCGTGAAGGAGGCGCGGCTCAAGACCGACGATTTCGAACAGGAATTCTGGTCCGGCACCAGCCTGAACGATCTGTACCAGGCGGCCGTCGGCGCGGCGCGCCACGGCAGCCCGCTGCAGCGCATCTTCGGCTCCGGCATGCGCGAGTTCCTGAAACTGCGCGAACGCCGGGTCGAGCCGACCGCGCTGGTCGACGGGGCGCGTCGGGCGATGCGCGCGGCGCAGCAGCGCGAGATGGACGTGATCGAGTCCAACCTGTCCTTCCTGGCCTCGGTGGCCTCGGTGTCGCCCTACGTGGGCCTGTTCGGCACCGTGTGGGGCATCATGCACGCCTTCGTCGGCCTGTCCAACCTGCAACAGGTCACGCTGGCCACCGTGGCGCCGGGCATCGCCGAGGCGCTGGTGGCCACGGCCATCGGCCTGTTCGCGGCCATTCCCGCGGTGATCGCGTACAACTTCTTCGCCCGGGACATCGACCGTCTGTCGATCCGTTTCGAATCCTTCATGGAGGAGTTCTCCAACATCCTGCAGCGCCAGGTGGCGCCGCATGCGGGATCGGGCTCCGGCTCGGGGGTCGCCGCGGGCGCCTCGCGCTTCCCCTCCGACGCCGGAGGCCGTTGACGTGGGCGCCATCCAGCAGCGTTCGGGCGGCGCTCGCAGGCGTGCGCTGGCCGAGATCAACGTCGTGCCCTACATCGACGTGATGCTGGTGTTGCTGATCATTTTCATGGTCACGGCGCCGCTGATCACGCCCAGCCTGGTCAAGCTGCCCACGGTCGGCTCGGCCACGCGCGCGCCCGACACCGTGGTGGAGGTGGACCTGCGTGCCGACCACACCCTGCAGGCGCGGCTGCTCGACCCGAAGGCCAAGCCCGGCGATCCGTCGCTGCAGCCGCAGGACGTGACCGCCGAGGCCCTGGCGCAGACCGTGGTCCAGCTGGCCGCGGCCTCCGGGGGCACGCTGGCCGATACGCCGGTGATGATCGCCGCGGACAAGAACGTCAAGTACGACGACGTGATGAAACTGCTCAACCGCCTCAAGCAGGCCGGCGTGCAGCGCGTGGGCCTGGCGGTGGCCGGCTCGGGCGGCGGTCGCTGAGTCGCGCGTCAACCCGACGCCGCGCGCAGGCGTTGAACTCTCCGGAACCGCAGATTTGTCCACCCCCTCCATGAATCAGCCCGTCGCAGACGCCCTGCGTCCGCCGCCCGAACGCCGCAGCGGGCGGGCGCTGTTGCTCGCGCTGCTCATGCACCTGCTGCTGGTGGTGCTGATCGCCTTCGGCGTGCACTGGCACAGCCATACGCCACAGGCGGTGGAGGCCGAGCTGTGGGCCCCCACCGCGCGCCTGGCCGCGCCGCCGCCGCCCAAACCGGTGGAGCAGGTGCAGCCCAAGCCGCAACCTCAGCCACAACCCCAGCCGCAGCCGGCACCGCCACCTCCGCCGCCGCCCAAGGCGCAGGTCACGCCGCAGCCCGACCAGGCCGAGATCGCGCTGCGCGAGAAGCGCAAGCAGGAGCAGGAACAGAAGAAGCTCAAGGCCGAGCAACTGGCGCAGGAGAAGGCCGCCAAGCTGGCCGAGCAGCAGCACCAGGAGGAGTTGCAGCAACAGCGTCTTGCAGCGCAGAAGGCCGCGCAGAAGGCCGCGCAGGAAAAAGCCGCGAAGGCCGAGAAACTGGCCGAGGAGCAGGCCGCCGAGCAGGAGGCCGCGGAGAAAAAGGCCGCCGAGAAGGCCGCGAAGCTCAAGGCGGCCAAGGAAAAGGCCGAACGCCTGGCCGCCGAGCGCCGCCAGGAGCAGCAACTGGCCAAGCTGCAGCAGCAAAGCCGGCAGGACTACATGAAGAGCCTGATGGCGCAGGCCGGCAACGGCGCATCGCCGGCGGGCACCGCGGCCACCAGCGCCGGCCCGTCGGGCGGCTACGGCGCGCGCGTGGCCACGCTGATCCGCCAGAACACCATCTACACCGAGGCGCAGATCGCGCAGATCCAGGGCGATCCCAAGGTCACGCTGCTGGTCACGCTGGACCCGAATTCCGGCGAGGTGCTGGGGGTCAGCGTGAAACATTCCAGCGGCGTTCCCAGCTGGGACGCCGCGGTGGTGCGCGCGGTCAAGCGCCTGGGCAAGCTGCCCAGCGACCACGGGCGCTGGTGGACCCCGATGGAAGTGGTCGACGGTCCGCGCGACCCGGCGAACTGAAGCCGCGCCGCGCCGGTCAGGCGCGGCTCCCCTCTCAGTGCCAGGACGGAGGCTGCTGCGCCTCGCCGCCGTCGTACACCACCTGCACCTGCCCCTGCAGCGCCAGTTGACCGAGCGCGGCCAGCGTGTCGTCGCCCGGGCGCAGGCGCAGCCGATCCACGCGCAGCGTGGCGCGCGCGCCGCCGCGCTCGAGTTCGAGCTCCAGCGGCAAGCCGCCGTCGCTTTCCTGGGGGGCGTGGCTGCGCGCCAGCTCGATCAGGGAACTCGCATCGCCCATGCCGTTGACCCGCATGCGGATGCGCCGGCCCAGGCGTTCGCGCGCCTGTTCCAGGGTCCACACGGCGTCCACGTTGAAACGGATGCCCCCGCTGAAGCGATCGGCCATGGCGCGGCCCTGGAACACCAGCAGTTCGTCCTCGCGCAGCAGCGCGCGCACGGTATCTAGCACACGCTCGTTGACCACCGTCTCCAGCACCCCCGAGCGATCCTCCAGCGCGACGATGGCCACGCGCCCGCGCTGACCCTGCACCACGCGCACGCCGGCCACGATGCCGGCCACCAGTACGCTGTCGCGCGACTCGGTGAGCTCGGCCAGCGGGCGCGAAGCGAAACGCCGTACTTCCACCGCGTGCGCGTCGAACAGATGCCCGCTGAGCACGAAACCGATCGCCAGCTTCTCCTCGGACAGGCGCTGGCGCAGCTCCCACGGCGGCTGCTGGGTCGGCTCGGGAGGGGCCGCGTGCTCCTCGGCCAGCATGTCGAACAGCCCGCCCTGGTCGGCGTGCTCGGCGCGTTGCGCGGCGTGTTCCAGCGCCATGCCCACCGCGGCCATCAGCGTGGCGCGGTTGGGATCCAGGTTGTCGAAGGCGCCGCCGCGGATCAGCGCTTCGAGCACGCGCCGGTTGATGCGTGCGCGATCGACCCGTTCGGCGAAGTCCATCAGCGACCTGAAGGGGCCGCCGGCCTCGCGCGCCTCCACGATGGCCTCGATGGCCGCGCGCCCGGTGCCCTTGATGGCGCCCAGCGCGTAGCGGATGGTGCGCGCGTCCACGGCGTCGAAGCGCCACTGGCCTTCGTTGACGTCGGGCAGCAGGATGTTCAGTCCCATGGCGCGCGCGTCCTCCACCAGCACCTTCAGCTTGTCG
The DNA here is from genome assembly GCA_021830925.1 of Pseudomonadota bacterium. Taxonomy (GTDB): domain Bacteria; phylum Pseudomonadota; class Gammaproteobacteria; order Burkholderiales; family Burkholderiaceae_C; genus Thiomonas_A. Next base: position 4,467 of record JAKBNS010000192.1, read on the forward strand.
GTGTCGTCGAGCGCGATGCTCATGTTGGCCGCCATGAATTCGGCCGGGTAATGCGCCTTCAGCCACGCCGTCTGCACGGCCAGCAGCGCGTAGGCGGCGGCGTGGGACTTGTTGAAGCCGTAGCCGGCGAACTTCTCCATCAAGTCGAAGATCTCGTTGGCCTTCTCCGGGGCGATGCCGTTCTTCGCCGCGCCCTCGGCGAAGATGCCCCGGTGCTTGGCCATTTCCTCGGCCTTCTTCTTGCCCATCGCGCGGCGCAGCAAGTCGGCGCCGCCCAGCGAGTAGCCGCCGATGACCTGCGCCACCTGCATCACCTGCTCCTGGTAGACCATGATGCCGTAGGTCTCCTCGAGCACCGGCGCCATGCGCGGGTCCGGATAGTCGATGGCCTCGGTGCCGGCCTTGCGCTGGCAGTAGCTGGGGATCAGGTCCATGGGGCCGGGGCGGTACAGCGCCACCAGCGCGATGATGTCCTCGAAGCGGTCGGGCCTGGCGTCGCGCAGCATGCCCTGCATGCCGCGCGATTCCAGCTGGAACACCGCGACCGTGTCGCCTCGCGCCATGAGCTTGTAGCTGGCCGGGTCGTCGAGCGGGATGTCCTCCATGCGGAACTCGGCCATCTCGGGGTGATTGCGCCGGATGTTGCGCACCGCGAGGTCGAGGATGGTCAGCGTGGCCAGGCCCAGGAAGTCGAACTTCACCAGGCCGATGGCCTCGACGTCGTCCTTGTCGTACTGCGACACGGCGTCGCTGCTGCCGGGCTGCGCGTACAGCGGGCAGAAGTCGGTGAGCTTGCCCGGAGCGATGAGCACGCCGCCGGCGTGCATGCCGATGTTGCGCGGCAGGCCTTCGAGCTGCTGCGCCAGGCCGAGCAACTGGCGCACCTCCTCCTCCTGCTCCATGCGCTCCTTGAGCTGGGGCTCCATGCCGATGGCCTGCTCGATGGTCACGTGCTGCCCCGGCTTGTTGGGGATCAGCTTGGCCAGCTGGTCGCAGAAGTTGTAGCCCAGCTCCTGCACGCGCCCGGCGTCGCGCAGCGCGGCGCGCGCGGCCAGCGTGCCGAAGGTGGCGATCTGCGACACCGCCTCGACCCCGTATTTCTGCTTCACGTAGTCGATCACGCGGTCGCGGTTCTCCTGGCAGAAGTCGATGTCGAAGTCAGGCATCGACACCCGCTCCGGGTTCAGGAAACGCTCGAACAGCAGCTTGTAGGCCAGCGGGTCCAGGTCGGTGATGCGCAGGCTGTAGGCCACCAGCGAGCCGGCGCCGGAACCCCGCCCCGGCCCCACCGGGCAGCCGTTGTCCTTGGCCCAGTTGATGAAGTCGGCGACGATGAGGAAATAACCCTCGAAACCCATTTTCGCGATGGTCGCGAGCTCGAACTCCAGGCGCTCCACATAGCGCGGACGCTCCT
>JAKBNS010000102.1 GCA_021830925.1 Pseudomonadota bacterium
AGGATCGGCGCCAGCACCACCGCCACCATCCGATACGCGCGACGCCTCCGCCCCTCCAACCAGAAGAATCCCGTCACGTACCAGGCAATGCCGACGTGCAGGCTGGGAAACACATCCATGCCGGTGGCTCCATCGGCGACGGCGGCGCCGAGAAAGGCGCTGATCGGCCCGCCCGTGGCGACGGCGGGGATCTCCTCGGGAAAGGCCAGGTAGGGCCCGGCAGCCGGAACCAGCAGATAGCCCGCATAGCCGAGCAGATAGGCGAGGGACAGCCCGAGAAACCAGCGTCTGGACGAGGCCATGCGCCGTCGCACGCTGAACCAGACGACGGGCAGCACCACCAGGGGGTAGAAGCACAGATAGGCCAGGCTGAGGATGTCCGACACGCTTGCCCGTTCGAGCGGGAGCAGGCGCTGCGGCAGGCTGAGCCCGCCCCACAGCCATCGATCCAGTCGAAGCAGCATGGCATCGGCCGGGTGATGGATCCACTGCTGCTGGATGGCCTGGAACAAGGGGAAGGTGCTCCAGGAGGCCACGAATTGCAAGGTACCCTGCCAGTGCGCGAATGCACCTTCGCGCCGCGCCATGCTCAGACTGCAGACGGCGCACGCGGCCAGCGAGACGACCGATACGATGCGCAACGGCCCGGCGTGGCGCATGGCGCCATCGCCGAACCACAGCGCGTAGCTGCCCAAGCCCCAGATCAGCCAGAGTTCCAGCACGAACAACCATCCGATGCATCGAGTCCGGGTCTCGTTCACTCAAGGCTCCGGCCAGCGCCACCATCCATAAGCCGCCACGGCGGCCATCGGCACCGCGGTCTGCGGGTACCGGACGGCAAGAATTGCCAGGATCGGCACCCACATCACGGCCGCGGCGGAACCGGCGAGCATGCGGCGCAGCGTGACCGTGTGGCGCGTCGTGGCCCTTGCCCCGGCCGCCAGCCCCGCCAGCAGGATCGGGGCCAGCAGCAGCGCGGCAAGCGCGACGCACGGCCACTCCCAGGCGCGCGGCGGCTTTGGTCGGGGCCGTGGCTCGACCTCCTCCGACGCCATGGGCCGCGCCTGCGTCTCGCAGGCCTTGAAGGCCAGCGCATAGGAGCTGCCATCGCCGCTGCGCGCCGCGGCACGACGCTCGACGCGCTCGAAGCTCGCGGTGTCGGTGCAGTTCACCGACACCGCATCAAGCGCGGCGGCCAGCACGGCCTCGGTCTGTGCAACCCACGCCCCGAATTCGCGCCCCGCCCGCTCGGGCACGAGGATCGGTGCGCCGACCAGCAATTCGGCGCGAGCGCGGAATCGATCCGGATGGCGATAGAACAGTCCCACCGGGACAATTTCCAGCGGCGCCATTCCCGATTCGCTCGCCAGGCAGGCGATACGGGCAGCGCCTGGCGCGTAGCGCAGTGGCTTGGGGCCCCATGAACTCGTTCCCTCCGGGAACATCGCCACACAGCCCCCCCGCTCCAGACAGGACAGCGCGGCTTCCACCGGAGACGCGAAACGCCGCGCGTCCAGGCCCAGGCGTTGGCGATCCTTGTCCCGTACCACCGGGATTCCCGCGAACATGAGGCGCAGCAGGGGATTGCGCAGCCATTGCACGGACAGCAGGAAGCGAGCCTCGGGAAAGGCTGCGAGCACGAGATAGCCGTCGATGGCTCCGTTGCGATGACTGCACAGGACGAGCCGACGCGCCGCTGCGGGCGGGCGTACGCCCACGACGCGGACGCGAAAGTAGAAATTGCGCAGAAGCAAGGCCACCGATCGGTGCCACAGGGGCGTTGTCGGAGGACGGCCGCGCTTGCGCGCGCAAGCGCGCGTGGTGGAGTCTGGCACGTTGAGCCTGTCGACGGCCGTGGTGGCGAAGCCAACGCCACGGCCCACGATTTGATTGGCTGGGATCGTATGGGGCATCGAATCGCCCGCGCCGGATTGAGGGCTTTCGCCAGCCGGGGTCCTGGCCGGCGCGACGAAGAAGTGCTCCGAGCTCGCTGCGCGTACGATGCGAGGCTTCCCTCGCAACGCCCGTACCCCATGCAGCCAGACTCCCAGGACAAACCCCTCGACGCCGTCGTCGCCGCGGTGCAGCTACCCGACGTGAGCGACGGGGATTTCGAGTCCTCGCTGGCCGAGCTGCGCGAGCTGGCCAAGACCCTGGGCTACCGGGTGGTGCAGACCTTCACCCAGAAGCGCGCCAGTTTCGACACCACCGCCTACCTGGGCACCGGCAAGCGCGAGGAGCTGCGCGAGTTCGTTGAGAGCCGCGCCGCGAGCGGGCGCGACGAGCGTCCCGGGCATGCGACGACCCCGGAGCTCGAGGGCATCCAGGTGCTGCTGATCGACCACGAGATCTCGCCGTCCCAGGCGCGCAACCTGGAGAAGGCGGTGGGATGCGAGGTGATGGACCGCACCATGGTGATCCTGGAGATCTTCCACCGCCACGCGCGCTCGCGCGCCGCGCGCGCGCAGGTGGAGATCGCCCGCCTGGGCTACATGGCGCCGCGCCTGCGCGAGGCGGCCAAGCTGGCCGGGCCGCAGGGGCGCCAGCGCAGCGGGGTCGGCGGCCGCGGGGCCGGCGAATCCCACACCGAACTCGACCGTCGCAAGATCCGCGACCGCATCGCCGAGCTGCAGATGGAAATCGATGCCATGGGCAACGAGCGCCAGACCCAGCGCGCGCGGCGCCAGCAGGACCAGGGCGTGGCCAGCGTGGCGTTGGTGGGCTACACCAACGCGGGCAAGTCCACGCTGATGCGCGCGCTGACCGGCAGCGAAGTGCTGGTGGCCAACAAGCTGTTCGCCACGCTGGATACCACCGTGCGCGTGCTCCACCCGGAAAGCGTGCCTCGGGTGCTGGTCAGCGACACCGTGGGGTTCATCAAGAACCTGCCCCACGGACTGGTGGAATCCTTCAAGTCCACGCTGGACGAGGCGATGGATGCCTCGCTGTTGCTGCACGTGATCGACGCCAGCGACCCCGGCTTCGAGCGCCAGCGCCAGGTCACCGACGACGTGCTGGCCGAGATCGGCGCGCAGGAGATCCCGCGCCTGCGCGTGTTCAACAAGATCGACCAGGTCGGCGATGCGCAAAGGCAGCAGGAAGTCGAGTCCGAACTGCGTGCCAGCTACCCCGGCTGCATCGTGATGAGCGCGCGCCGTGCCGACGACGTGGCGAAGCTGCGTTCGGTGATCGTCGGTTTTTTCCAGAAGGGCCTGGTCGAGGACGAACTGCTCGTGCCCTGGTCGGCGCAGCAGTTGCGCCGTGACATCTACGCCCACTGCGAGGTCCTGGCCGAGCACTCCGACGAACTCGGCGCCAGGTTCCGCGTGCGCGGCGAGGCCTCGGCCATCCGCTCCCTGCGCGAGCGCGCGGCGGCGGACGCCCCCCCTCAGGCGAGCTGAGACGCAGCTCCCGCGGGGCGCGAGCGCGCGAAGCCGCGCACGTCGCGTCGCGCGCGAACTTCAGGCGCCGCCGGACGGCAGCACCTGATAGTGGGCCCCCAGCTCGTGTTCGGCGCCGGGCAGCAGGGTGATCAGGTCACGCTCGACGTTGCCGGCCTCCACGCACAGCATGCGCTCCCAGCCGGCCCCGGCCATGTCGGGCATCCTGGCCGCGCCCTCCTGCCAGGGATTCCACACGACGGTGCTGGCCGAGCCGTTCTTGGTGATGCGAATGTGCCGACCCAGCACGGGGTCCTCCACGACACAGCTCGACGGGGTGCCCACGAACATGCGGTCGATGGGTCCGTCGAAGCGCAAATCGCCGTGGTGCACCTCGCTGCGCAAGCCGGCGAGCTTGTCGACGCTGGTCGCCGCGTCGAGTCCCCGTACGCGCACGCGCCGCACGTCGCCGACCCGCAAGTAGGCGTGCAGGGCCTCGGTCAGGCGCATCGGGCGCGGCTCGAGGTTGCGCGTGCGCAGTCGCAGGCGCAGCGACTCGCCCACCTCGACCCGCAGTTCCAGCTCGGCCCGCCAGCACGGTCCGGGTGCGCAGGCGGGCTCCGACATGCGCAGCACCAGGACGACGACGTCGTCCACGCGCTCGGTCGCGTGCACGGTCCACGGCGTGATGCGGGCATAGCCGTGCGCCGGCGCGCCCGCGTCGTCGGGATGTGCTCCAAACCAGGGCCAGCAGATCGGAATGCCTCCACGCAATGGGCGCCCCTGGCGGTATTCGGCCGCCTCCGACACCCACAACAGGGGCTCGGGGCTCAGCGCGCTGCGGTACTCGAGCAGCTGCGCGCCCTGCAGGCTCAGCATGGCGCTGCCGCCGGCGGCACGGACGTGCAGGTAGTCGAGATCCCCGGCTCCTCGCCGCAGGCGGACCCCCTCACCGATGGACAGCTCCTGTTGCATGGATCGACCTCTCCCCTCTTCCGTACGGGAAGGCCGATTCTCGCAGCATTGGCGAGGGAGTCCGTGCCTGTGCCTCAGCGCCCGAAGGCGAAACCCCGTGCACGCGGAGCCCAGGACACGCCGCGGAACAAGGTGCCCGCGGCGGCGCTGCGCAGGGTGCGGAAGCGCTCCTGCGTGCCCGGCTGCGTGGCGTCGATGCGGTCGGTGATGGCCACCAGCCTGTTCGGATCCGCGCCCTGGTCCCCGCTGCCGCTGACCGTGGAGGTCACCGCGTACAGGGTCACCATGCCGTGGTCATCCACGCGCCCGGTGACGGCGCGCAGCCCGTCGGTGGCCGGAGCCCAGGGCAGGCCCGTGCCTCCCTGCGCGACCGGGTTGGTCCCCGTCGGATAGCCGCTCACGGCATAGGGATGGCCGAGATCCAGCCCGGCCTGCAGCACATAGGCCAGGGTCCAGGCGTGGGTGCGCGGATTCAGCACCCACTTCTGCAACCCGGCGAACTGCTGGCCGCCCTGCGCGCTCGCCGCGTTCACGTAGGCCCCTCCCGAGTAGGTGTTGTCGCCGGTCCCTTCGTCCGCCACGTACAGCGTGTGGTCGTTCGCGAACCACAGTCCGAAGGGATGCATGGGGTTCGGGTTGCCCTTGTTCAGCGCGGAGGGGAAGCCCGCCAGGATGCACATGTTCAGCGGTTGCAGCACGCCGTTGCCGACGCCGAAGCGGCCACCGCCCAGCGCCTGGGTCGGCAGCATGGCGCCCGCCGCGGGAAGGCCGACACCACCGGCCGAGCCGCTCGCGGACGAAGCACAGGCCGAGCCCGAGGTGTCGACGAAGTACACGGTGTTGACCCCCTTGCCGCCGCTGCCCTTGGAGTAATAGAGCACGCCATCCTCGATCGCCGTGCCGCGGTAGTTGTTGTCCTTCGCGGTGTCGCCCTTCTCGGACAGGCCGAGTTCGGAGACGTTGAAGCTGCCCACCGGCGTGGGGGCCTGTGCCTGCTGCGCCGACTCGGGCAGGGCGGAGGCGGGGGTGATCTGCGCGCCCGAGGCCTCGATGTAGGCGGCGTCGCTGTCGGCGGAGTTGCCCGCCATGTAGGCGAGATCCACGCCGTTGACCCGCGCGGTGATGGCCGCGCGGCCGTTGTCGCCGCTGAAGGCATTCGTGCGCGTGAAGTGAAACCGTCCGTCGGCGCCGACCCGCGCGATCACGCGGTAGTACGCCGGGGTGCTCAGCGGATTGCTCGAATCGTTCACTCCGGGGGTGTTGGAGTTCGACACGTCGAGCGCGGCCACCGGGGCCTCGTAGCCCATGAAACTGAGCTCGTGGCCGTCGGGCGAGAGGTTCAGCGCCAGTTCCGACTTGGACGAGAAGCTGGTGACCATCTGGTCGGCCTGCGCCGACACGCCGGGCTGGGTGCTGTTCGGCACCGCGATCGAGGCCACTTCGCGGCCGTCCGGGTCGAGTTCGAGCAACTCGATCTTCGAGGTGATGCCGAAGTTGCCGTCCACCGAGGCGTTGTTGAACACATAGGGATACTCGCCGCCCGCCACGGCCGTGACGCAGGCATTGCCGGCGCAGCCGGGGGGAAGCTGCGTGACCCCCGCGACCAGGTTCGCGTCACTCGGAAACACCGTGGTGCTGAGCAGCAGGTCGCCGGGACGCAGCCAGGATCCGTGCCGGTCGCGGTCGCGGTCCTGCTCGTGATGGAATCCGGGATGATCGTGCATCCACGCTTGCGCGAAGGCCGCATGCGGCGCCGCGACGGGCGCCAGCAACGCCGCCACGACCGCGGACAACCGACGCAGACGCAGGACTCTTGTCTCATTCATGTTCGCTTCCTTTTTGCCAGGGATGGGGAGTTCCGCGGGTCGACCTCCAGCCGCCGCGCGGGGCGCGCGAAGGGCCCCGAGGCCTCGCGTGGTCCACGGTGAAGCTGCGTCCAGGCTAGGACGGGCATGTGACCAATGCGTGAACCCTCTTGCGTCGGTCGTGGACCGACGCAAGCGACGCGGCGCCCCACGGCCGTTGGGGATCGCTTGACCACGGTCAACACCTCGGTTCGCGAGGGCTCGACAATGCCCGGATGGCCGGACGAGGGGCCTCATGGTCCCCGCGTCGCGGCGATCCTTTCTGCGCCTTTCGATGACCCAGTTGCCGCCTCCCGCGCCCACCGCCCTTCCCACGGAGATCCCCGACAGGGCGACGCGCACGGCGCCCGAACTGGTGTGTCCGGCCGGCTCGCTGCGCGCGCTGCAGATGGCCGTGGACGCCGGCGCCGATGCCGTGTACCTCGGGCTGCGCGGCGCCACCAATGCGCGCAACTTCGCCGGACTGAACTTCGACGACGCGCAGGTGCGTGCCGGCGTCGAGTACGCCCACGCGCACGGCGCGAAGGTGCTCATGGCCCTGAACACCTTCGCCGCCGCCGACGACGTCGCGCCCTGGCTGCAGGCGGTGGACCGCGCCGCGGACCTGGGCGCCGACGCCCTGATCGTGGCCGACACCGCGGTGCTGGCCCATGCCAGGCGTCATCACCCCGAGCTGCGCCTGCACCTGTCGGTGCAGGCCTCGGCGACCACCCACGCGGCCATCGAGTTCTACCGCCGGCACTACGGCATCCAGCGCGCGGTGCTGCCACGGGTTCTGACCCTGTCGCAGGTGGCCCACGTGATCCGCCATACGTCGGTGGACATCGAGGTATTCGGATTCGGCAGCCTGTGCGTGATGGTCGAGGGTCGCTGCGTGCTGTCGTCCTACGCCACCGGCTCGTCGCCCAACAATGCCGGGGTGTGCTCGCCGCCGTCGGCGGTGCGCTGGACGGAACGCGACGGCAGCGTCGAGGCCCGGCTCAACGACGTGCTGATCGACCGCTACGGGCCCAGCGAGCCGCGCGGCTACCCGACGCTGTGCAAGGGCCGCTTCCTGGTGGAGGGCCAGCGCGACTACGCGCTGGAAGAGCCCACCAGCCTGAACACCCTGGACATCCTGCCGCAACTGATCGACGCCGGCGTGAAGGCCGTCAAGATCGAGGGTCGGCAGCGCAGCCCCGCCTATGTCGCGGAGGTGACGCGGGTCTGGCGCGCGGCGATCGACCTGGCCGCCTCGCGCGAACGCTACGCGCCCCAGGCGGACTGGACGGCCAGGCTGGCGCGCTGGGCCGAGGGCCAGCAGCACACCCTCGGCGCCTACGACAGGCCCTGGCGCTGACACGCCCGGGCGATCCACGACCCCTGCCTGCCATGTCCATCGACGCCATCGCGAGCATGCGCCGCACCGCCTTCACCATCGGCGCGCTCCCCTACTGGTGGCCCCGCGCGGCCACCCTGGCCTTCTACGCCGATCTCGCCGACGGCCCCGCCGACTGCGTGGTGCTGGGCGAGACCGTGTGCTCGCGCCGCAACGAGATGAAGCCGGGAGACTGGCTCGCGCTCGCGCGCGAACTGCGCGACAGCGGGCTGGAGGTCGTGCTGGCCACGCTGCCCCTGCTGAGCAGCGAGGCCGAGTGGCGCGCGGTGCGCGAACTGGCCGCGCAGGAGGAATTCCTGGTGGAAGCCGGCGATGCCTCCGCGCTGCAGGCGCTGGAGCTGGCCGGTGAGCAGCGCGGCCATGCGCCGCGCTTCGTCATCGGCCCGCACCTGAACGTCTACAACCCCGATGCGCTGCGCGAGCACGCGGCGCTGGGCGCCGTGCGCTGGAGCGCACCGGTCGAACTCGCGGCTGCCGCCATCGCCCACGTGAACCCGCCGCAGGCGCGGGTGCGCGGCCCGCACGGCGAGGTCGCCACCGAGGCCTGGGGCTTCGGCCGGTTGCCGCTTGCGCTGTCGGCGCGCTGTTTCACCGCACGGCATCACCGGCTGCGCAAGGACGCCTGCGAGTTCCGCTGCCGCGACGACGCCGACGGTCTGCGCCTGGACAGCACCGAGGGCCAGGCCTTCCTGTGCATCAACGGCACGCAGATCCAGTCCGCCGGCCTGCACGTCGTGCTGGGCGAGTGGCCGGCGCTGCGCGCGGCCGGCGTCGAGCGCCTGCGTCTTTCACCTTGCAGCCGAGGTTTCTCCGACGTGCTGCGGACCTTCGACGCGGTGTGCAACGCGCAGGCCGATGCCACCGATGCCCTTCGACACCTGCGGGAGATCGATCTTCCCGGAGCCCTGGTGGACGGTTACGCCAGGGGGGCGCCGGGCATGGCGCAAGCTCTCGCTTGAGCGCCCCGGACGCGCATACTGCACGGCAAACACGATCCCTGCGAATCCAGCCATGACCATGACCACGTGGGATGAACCACACACTCGCGAGCCCACGACGAGCCGGATGGACGCCCTCGCGCTGAGCCTGGCGCGACTGGCCGCGGGCGCGCCACTGGGGCTGCGCGGCCTCGTGCGCACGCTGCCCGTGCAGCCGCCTTCATTCGTGCTCGCACGCGCGCTCGACCGCTGGTTCCTGCCGCGCCTGGACGAAGCCACGCGCACGGCCCTTTCCGGGCGAGTGGTCGAGCTCGAGGTGCAGGATCTGGGGCTGCGCGCGCGCCTGCTTCTGGGCGCGCGCGGCTTCGAGGTGGCTTCGAGCGCCCCGGCACTGACCATCCGCGGCGGCGCGCAGGCGTTGTGGCGCCTGGTGCGAGGGCACGACGACGCCGATCGCCTGTTCTTCGAGCGCGCGCTGGTGATGGAAGGCGACACCGAATTCGGCCTGTTGCTGAAGAACACCCTCGATGCGCTGGGACCGCTGGGAGGCCCATGGATTCCGCGCTGAGCTCGAGCGCCTCGGCCCCGCTCGACGCGGCCGCTCTCTGGCAGGACGTGCTCTCGGTGCGCGAGGACTGTCCACTGGTGCACAACGTGACCAATCTCGTGGTCATGCAGTTCAGCGCGAACATGCTGCTGGCCCTCGGGGCCGCGCCGGTGATGGCGCACGCCGAGGAGGAGGTGGAGGACATGGTGGCGCTGGCGGGCGCGCTGGTGCTCAACATCGGCACCTTGTCGCCGCCCTGGGTGCGGGCCATGCGCCTGGCGGCGCGCAGGGCGCGCACCGACGCGACTCCGGTGGTGCTCGATCCGGTGGGCGCGGGAGCCACCGCGTATCGGGGCCGCGCGCTGGCCGAATTGTTCGGCGACGGCGATCCCGACATCGTGCGCGGCAATGCCTCGGAGATCATGAGCGTGGCCGGACAGGCCGCGGCCCCCCGCGGTGTGGACAGCGCCGCGGCCGCGGGCGATGCGCTGCCGGCCGCGCGCGCGCTGGCGGCGCGCACGCGCGGCGTGGTGTGCATCTCCGGCGCGCAGGATCACGTCGTGTGCGCCGACGGGCGCCACGCCGTGCTCGCCAACGGCCACCCTTGGATGACCCGGGTGACCGGCGTGGGCTGTTCGGCCACCGCGCTGGTGGGAGCCTTCGCCGCGGTGCAGCCGGATCGCTGGCGCGCCACGGTGGCCGCGATGGCCTACCTGGGCGTGGCCGGGGAATGGGCGGCCGAGCGATGCCTGAACGCCGGCGCGGGCCTGGGCAGCTTCCAGGTGGCGCTGCTCGATGCCGTGCACCTGCTCGACCGGGATACCTTCGAGCAGCGGCTTCGACTGTCCCTGGCGGGCTGAGCAGGGTATCCGCCCGAGCGACGCCCGGGTCTTGCGGCTCAGCCTTCCCGCGCGGCGTGCGGCACCGGCTCGTCCGGCACGCCGCGCCGCGCATCGAGGTCCTCCAGCAGTCGCGCCAGAGCAGGGTTGTCGTCGTCGCGCTTGACCACGATGCCCAGTTCCACCGGATCGACCGGCTGCAGGTCGACCAGTTCGCGGAACACCACGCCTTCGTAGTGAAACACCGTGGTGCCGGCCGGCACCAGCGCCATGCCCAGGCGGGCACGCACCAGGGCCAGGATGCTGTGGATCTGGCTCACGTACTGCACGTGGCGGGGGCGCACGCCCGAGCGCCTCAGGATGTCCGACACGAGGTCGTAGAAGTAGCGCGCTTCATCGGGCGAGTACATGACGAAGTCGACCCCGTCGAGCGCCTCCAGCGCGATGGACGCGCGCTCGGCGTAGGCATGCCCCTCGGGGAGCACGGCCAGCAGCCGCTCGCGCCGCAAGGGCCGCCATTGCAGTGCCGGCTGCACCACCGGCGGGCGCACCAGCGCCAGGTCCAGGCGTCCGGCCAGCAGCGCATCGAGCTGGGCCTGCGAGACCATTTCGCGCAGCTTCAGGTTCACGTCCGGCAGCAGCGCGCGGCAACGCGCGACCAGCTCGGGCACGTCCCGGTAGCTCGATCCCGCGGTGAAGCCGATGGCGATTTCCCCCGCATGTCCCTGCGCCACCCGGCGCGCGTCCAGCACGGCGGTCTCGGCCCCGCGCAGCAGGGCGCGTGCCTCGCGCAGGAAGCGCCTGCCGGCCGGCGTCAGTTCCACCACGCGGGTGCTGCGAAACAGCAGCGGCGTGCCCACCGCATGCTCCAGCAACTGGATCTGCCGACTCAGCGGAGGCTGGGTCATGTTGAGCCGCGCGGCCGCCTTGCCGAAGTGAAGTTCCTCGGCGACGGCCACGAAACAGCGGATCTGGCTGAGTTCGAACATTGATCCAACCCACGCATGAATTCATACAGTATATGGCTTGGACAGGAAAGAAAGCGCCTCCTAGCATGGTCTCCAGTCTTTCTCATCGACCCGGAACCCCCATGCGGCATCCTTCCCCCTATTCGCCCGAGGAACTCAAGGCCGCCATCGGCGGCGGCCTGCTGTCCTTTCCCGTGACGGCCTTCGACGACCGGCTGGATCTCGACGAGACGCGCTACGCGCGCAATCTCGAGGTCGTGCTCGAGCACGCGCCGGCGGGCATCTTCGTGGCGGGCGGCACCGGGGAGTTCTTCTCCCTGACGCCGCAGGAGGTGCAGCGCCTGGTGCGTCGCAGCGCCGAGATGGCGGGCGCGCGCACGCCGGTGATCGCGCCGGCGGGCATGGGCACGCGCACGGCCTGCGAGCTGGCGCGCGAGGCCGAGCAGGCCGGCGCGGCGGGCATCCTGCTGTTTCCTCCCTATCTGACCGAGTCCGACCCGAAGGGCCTGGCCGCGCACATCGAACAGGTCTGTGCGGCCACCCGGCTGGGCGTGATCGTCTACAGCCGCGGCAATGCGCGCGTGGGCGCGGAGATCCTGCCCGCGCTGGCCGAGCGCTGCCCGAACCTGGTCGGCTACAAGGACGGCGTCGGCGACATCGAGCTCATGACCCGGGTGTACACGACCATGGGCGCGCGCCTGACCTACGTCGGCGGCCTGCCGACCGCCGAGACCTTCGCCCTGCCCTACCTGGAGATGGGGGTCACCACCTATTCCTCGGCGATTTTCAATTTCATGCCCGAGTGGGCCAAGGCGTTCTACGCGGCGGTGCGGCGCCGCGACCACGAGCACGTGTACCGCGAGTTGCGTGAATTCGTCATGCCCTATACCTCGCTGCGCAACCGGCGCCGCGGCTATGCGGTGTCGATCGTGAAGGCCGGCATGCGCGTGGTCGGCCGCGACGCCGGCCGCGTGCGGCCTCCGCTCACCGACCTCGACGACGCCGAGATGGAAGAACTGCGCGCGTTGATCGCGACGCGGGGCCGCGCATGAGTCTTCGAGGCGAGAACCTGCTGGGCACGCGCGCCGTGCGCGGCACGCGCGCGGCGCTGCAGGGCGTGGACCCCGTCAGCGGCAAGGCGCTGTTGCCCGCCTACGGCGGCGCCACGCGCGAGCAACTCGACGAGGCCTGCGAGATGGCCTGGCGTGCCTGGGCGCCCTACCGCGAACTCGGCGGCGCCGCCCACGCCCGGCTGCTCGAGGCCATCGCCGCGGGCATCGAGGCGCTGGGCGAGGAGCTGATCGACCGCGCCGCGCTCGAGACCGCGCTGGACGCCGCCCGCCTGCGCGGCGAGCGTGCGCGCACCACCGCCCAGTTGCGGCTGTTCGCCCAGGTCGCGCGCGAAGGCCGGCACGTGGAGCCGCGCCACGACCCGGCCCTGCCGCAGCGCGCTCCCCTGCCCCGCCCGGACCTGCGCATGGGACACATGGGCATCGGCCCGGTGGCCGTGTTCGGCGCCAGCAACTTTCCGCTGGCCTTCTCGGTGGCCGGCGGCGACACCGCCTCGGCCCTGGCCGCCGGATGCCCGGTGGTGGTCAAGGCCCACAACGCCCACCCGGGGACCTCTGAACTGGTGGGCCGCGCGGTGCAGGCGGCGTTGCGTGAGACAGGCATGCCCGACGGCGTGTTCAGCCTGCTCTACGGTGCCGACGAGCAGATCGGCGCGTGGCTGGTATCGCAGCCGCGCATCCAGGCCGTCGGCTTCACCGGGTCGCGCGCGGGCGGCGACGCGCTGGCGCGCATCGCCGCCGCCCGGCCGCGGCCGATCCCCGTATTCGCCGAGATGAGCAGTGTCAATCCGGTGTTCGTGTTCCCGGCGGCGCTGCGCCAGCGCGCCGGCGCCATTGCCGCCGGGTTCGTGCAGTCGATGACCCTGGGAAGCGGACAGTTCTGCACCAAGCCCGGCGTGCTGTTCCTGCTGGGGGACGAGGGCGCGCCGGAGTTCCTCGACGGCGTGGCCCGCCAGTTGCGAGCGACGCGCACGGCACCGCTGCTCAGCGCCGGCATCGCCGCGCGTTTTCGCCACGCCACGCAGCAGGCCGCCGCGCGCTCGCCGTCCGCCCCGCTGCTCGGACAGCTCGCCTCGGACGGCACGCAGGCGCAGGTGTTCGTGCTGGAAACGCCCGAGTTCGCCGCCGACGCCTGCTGGCGCGAGGAGATCTTCGGCCCGGCCGCGGTGATCGTGCGCGCGCGGCGTGCCGAGGACCTCGCGGCCCTGCTGGACGACCTGGCCGGGCAGCTCACCGCCACCGTGATCGCCGACCCGCCCGACCACGCGCAGGCCGCGCAACTGTTGCGCGGCCTGGAGCCGCTGGCCGGACGCCTGCTGATGAACGGCTGGCCCACCGGCGTCGAGGTCTGCGATGCGATGGTCCACGGCGGCCCCTACCCCGCCTGCAGCGACGCGCGGTTCAGCAGCGTGGGTACGCTGTCGATCCGCCGTTTCATGCGGCCCGTGTGCTACCAGAACATGGCCCGCGAACTGCTGCCGGGCTGGCTGCGCGAACACCTGCCGCCCACCGCGGCATGAACCGATCCCCCGAGGGCCCGACCATGAGTTTCGAATTCCCCGCACGCCTGGCCGTCACCGGTGCCGCCGGAGCGCTCGGCACGGTGCTGCGCGCGCATCTGGCCGAGGCCGGCGTCGACACCCTCAGCCTGGACATCCGCGAGCCCGCCCGGCTGCACCCCAACGAGACCTTCCTGCGCTGCGACCTCGCCGATGCCGACGCCGTGGCCGGCGCGCTGCGGGGAGCCGCGGCCGTGGTGCACCTGGGCGGCATATCCACCTCGGGACCCTTCGAGGCGATGCTCTCGGCCAACATCCGCGGCAGCTTCCACGTGTTCGAGGCCGCGCGCCGGCAGGCCATGCGCCGGGTCGTGTACGCCAGCTCGAATCACGTCACCGGCTACTACGCCTCGGACGAACGGGTGCGGCCCGACATGCCGCACCGTCCCGACTCCTTCTACGGCCTGTCCAAGGCTTTCGGCGAGGACCTGGCGCAGTTGTACTGGGACAAGTACGGCGTCGAATCGGTGGGCCTGCGCATCGGTTCGTGCTTCGAGCGCCCGCGCGACCGACGCATGCTCAAGACCTGGCTGAGCCACTGGGACTTCGTGCGCCTGGTCGAGCGCGCACTGCTGGCGCCGGGAGTCGGCCACAGCGTGGTCTACGGCGTCTCGGCCAACCCCGAGACCTACTGGGATGCCGATCCCGCCGGCGCGCTCGGATTCATCCCGCGCGACTCGTCCGCGGCCTGCGCCGGCACGCTGCCCGACGACCAGCGCGAGCCGCCGCGACAGGGCGGCGGATTCGTCGACGTCGACGAGACCATGCTCGATCCCTGAGAGGTGTTCAGCGGAACGGCAGGTCCGCGCTTCCCTGCCGAAACAAGACACAACCACAAAGAGGAGATTCCCAAGTGTTCCAACGCATCCCATCGCCACTGGCGAGAGTCCTCGCCGGCTCGCTCATCGGGGCCGCCGCACTGTGCCAGGCCGCGCACGCCGCCCCGATGACCATCAACATCGTCGACGTCGCCGGCAACCTGGCACTGACCCAGAAGGCTTTCGAGCAGTTCGAGACCAGCCACCCGGGCCTGGTGCACTTCACCTACTCCACGTCGCCGGCGCCGCAGTTGCTGCCGCGCATCCGCGCCATGGAACACGCCGGGCGCTCGGACATCAACATGGTGCTGACCGGCACCGACGATCTCGCCTTCGGCATCCAGCAGGGCCTTTGGCAACCGCTGCTTCCGGCCTACGCCAAGGAACTGCCCGGGATTCCCCAGGACTACAGCCCCGGCGCCGCGCGCATGCAGCAGCTGGCCAAGGGCTATGGTGTCGAGGTCGTGTACTCGCCGGCCGGCCCGCTGCTCGAGTACAACCCGCAGACGGTCAAGCATCCTCCCCATACCCCGCAGCAGCTGCTGAGCTGGTGCAAGGCGCACCCGGGCAAGTTCATCTACGCGCGCCCGAACAACTCGGGCCCCGGGCGGGCCTGGCTGATGGCGCTGCCCTACCTGCTGCACGACGCCGATCCGCGCGACCCGGTGCACGGCTGGACCAAGACCTGGGCCTATCTCAAGCAACTCAACGCCTGCATCGCCTACTACCCCAGCGGCACCGGTGCGGTGATGAAGGAGCTGGGCCAGCAGACGCGCTGGATGACTCCCACCATCACGGGCTGGGACATCAATCCGCGCAAGCTGGGCATCGTGCCCAAGGACTTCCAGGTGCAGAAGCTCGATCACATGGTCTGGCTCAACGACGCCCAGTACATGGTGATCCCCAAGGGACAGTCGAAGGCCCGCATCGATATGCTGCTGCGGGTCATGCGCTACATGATGAAGCCCACGCAGCAGGCGATGACCTACGACGACGGCTACTTCTACCCGGGCCCGGCGATCGCCGGCGTCACCCTGAGCATGGCGCCCGCGAGCAGCCAGCAGGTGATCCACGAATACGGGCGCAAGGACTACGACGCCTGGATCGCCAAGTACCCGAACGAGACGCCGCTCGACGCGTCGGCGATGGTCAAGGCCTTCGAGATGTGGAACCAGCAGATCGGTGCCCTGAAGCACTGAGGCCGGCGACGATGCGGCGGCGCCCCGCGCGGCGCCGCCGCGAACAACCTGAGGTGGGAGACGAGTCGATGAGCGGGACCGAAGATCTCGTGCTGGAAGACGTGACCAGGCACTACGACATGCAGGGAGGCGGGGTGCACTGCGCGCTGTCCAGACTGAACCTTCGGGTCTCGCCGGGAGAGTTCGTGGCCCTGCTCGGGCCTTCGGGCTGCGGCAAGACCACCGCGCTGAATTGCATCGCCGGCCTGACCGACATCAGCGCGGGCAGCATCCACGTGGCGGGCAGGCGCATCGACCAGCTCACGCCCGACAAGCGCAACGTGGGGGTGGTGTTCCAGAACTATGCCCTGTTCCCGCATATGAGCATCCTGGACAACGTGGCCTTCGGGCTGCGCATGCGTGGCATGCCCCGCGCCCAGCGCCACGCGAAGGCGATGGAGGCGATCCGCCTGGTCCAGCTGGAGCAGCACGCGCACAAGCATCCGGCGCAGCTCTCGGGCGGCCAGCAGCAGCGCGTGGCCATCGCGCGCGCCATCGTGGTGGAGCCGGACATCGTGCTGATGGACGAGCCCCTGTCCAACCTGGACGCCAAGCTGCGCATCGAGATGCGCTCGGAGATCCGCCGCCTGCACGAACGCGTGCGGCGCATCACCATCTACGTCACCCACGACCAGGACGAGGCGCTGTCCATGGCCGACAAGATCGTCGTGCTGCAAAACGGCGTGGCCCACCAGATCGGCACCCCGCAGGAGCTGTTCAGCCTGCCATGCGACCTGGACGTGGCCAGGTTCATGGGTTATCGAAGCCTGCTGCGGGGCCCCGCCCGTCACGCCGACGACGAGGAGCGCATCGAGGTCGAGGTCGGCCCCGGATGCACCCTGCTGGCCCGGCGCGTGGGCGCCGGCTTCGACGGGCACGCGGTGGTCGCGATCCGCCCCGACGAGATCCGGCTCGCGGACGGGGAGGCGCACAACGTGTTGGGAGGCGAGGTGCGCTCGGCCGAGTACTACGGCCGCGAGAGCCTTGTCGCGCTCGACACCCCCGCGGGAACCCTGTACGCCCGGTTGCCGGGCCGCTTCACCATCGGATCGCGCCTGCGCGTGCATGTTCCCGCCGAGCGCGCGCTGGGTTACCCGGAGCTCGCATCGTGAACGCCGGCCGTCGTGCCTGGCTGCTGGTGCTGCCGGCGGCACTGTTCCTGCTGGCCTTCTTCGCCTACCCGATGCTGGCCGGGCTGGACAGCTCGCTGCGCCCGTCGAGTCATGGCTATTCGCTGCACAACTATGTGCGCTTCGCCGCCACGCCCGAACTGCGCGACACCGTGTGGACGACCTTCCGCCTGGCCGTCCCCGCCACCGTGCTGAGCCTGCTGCTGGCGCTTCCCTGCGCGTACTTCCTGCGCGCGCCCTCGCGCCTGCAGCGGTTCAGCACCATCGTGTTCCTGCTGCCCATCACCTTCGGCTCCGTGCTGGTCGCCGACGGCATGCTGAGCTACTTCTCCAACAACGGCTGGTTCTGGCAACTGGCCTCCGTGCTGGGGGTGCATGCGCGGGTGGCGCTGATCCACAGTTTTTCCAGCGTGCTCATCAGCCTGGTGATCGGTGGCTTTCCCTTCGCCTTCCTGTTCCTGCTGTCCTTCCTCTCGGGCATCGATCCGAACCTGGAGCGCGCCGCCGCCACGCTGGGCGCGGGTCCCTGGCGCCAGTTCCGGTTCATCGTGGCGCCGCTGCTCGTGCCGGGCCTGCGCATGACGGCGATCCTGGTGTTCGTGCAGTGTTTCACGGTGTTCCCTTCGGCCGTGCTGCTGGGCATTCCCGCGGGGGCGACCCGCGTGATGTCCATCGCTGCAGCGCACGCCGCCTTCGAGGACTACGACTATTCCATGGGCAACGCGATCTCCGTGCTGATGGGGCTCATCCAGTTCGCCGCCGTGGGCCTGCTGCTGCTGTCCACGCGCAAGGCCTTCCGCGGCTCCTCGGCCGGCTTCAAGTGATCCGGCACGCACAAGCGCGGAGAGACTCGTGCAGAAATTCCTGAAATGGCTGGTGTGGGTGGTGGTCGGACTGTTCATGCTGAACATCCTGGGCATCCTGGCGACCGTGCTGGTGGATTCCTTCGCCACGCGCTGGTTCGCGACGGTGCTTCCCCAGGGCTTCACGACATCGTGGTACCTGCAGGCCTGGAGCCAGTTCCAGCTCGGCGACGTGCTGTGGTTCACCGCCGAGATCGTCGGCCTGGTCACGCTGAGCGCGCTGGCGCTGGGGGTACCCTGCGCCTATGCGCTGGCGCGCGGCGAATTTCCCGGCAAGCGCGCGGTGAGCCTGCTGATCATGCTTCCCATCATCATTCCTCCGGTGACCTATGGCATCCCGCTGTCCAGCGTGATGTATCGCCTCGGCCTGGTGGGCACCTTCACGGGCGTGTGGCTGGCCAACCTGGTGCCCGCGCTTCCCTTCGTCATCCTCGTGCTGGTTCCCTTCGTGGAGCAGATCGATCCGCGCCTGGAGTCGGCCGCGCGCGTGTTCGGCGCGAACACGCCGCGCTATTTCCTGCACGTCCTGCTTCCGCTACTGGCACCGGGCATCCTGGCGGCCGGCCTGCTGCTGCTGATCAAGACCATCGGACTGTTCGAGCTCACCTACTTCACCTCGGGCCCCGGCACGCAGACCCTGGTGGTCGCGCTGTACTACGCGGTGTTCGGCGCCGGCGTGCGCGCCCCGCAGGCCATCGACGCGATGGCCATCGTGTACATGCTGGTCAGCCTGGCCGTGGTCGTGGTCGCGCTGCAGTTCGTCAGCCCGACGCAGATGGTCAGCCGGACGCGACGATGAGCGCGCCCGAGGTGCTCGAATTCGCCGTCGCCTGCGCCGGCGACGGCGTGCTGCAACGCTGGGCGCTGCGCACGCGCGACGCCCGCCTGGAACTGCGCCAGGAACTGGACTGCGCGGGCCCGGTGGCCCCGCTGGCCTGGGACGGCGCGCGCTCCACGCTGTTCGCGGCGTTGCGCGGCGAGCCCTACGCGCTGCTGCGCATCGAGCGCGAAGCCGACGGCGCACTGCGCCACGCCGCGCGTCGTGACCTTCCGGCCGACATGGCCTGGATCGGCCCGGACGGAACAGGC
Source organism: Pseudomonadota bacterium (assembly GCA_021830925.1). GTDB lineage: Bacteria > Pseudomonadota > Gammaproteobacteria > Burkholderiales > Burkholderiaceae_C > Thiomonas_A. Next base: position 18,658 of record JAKBNS010000102.1, read on the forward strand.
GCTGGCCTGCTGTGCGCCTCGTACACGATGGCGCGCATCGCCTGGGTACGCGGTGACTGCGTCCAGGAGATGCCCACCGACGGCCCCGCGCACGCCTTCGTGGCGCTGGGCGGCGGACGCCTGCTGGTGGCCACCCAGACCCTCGATGGCAGCCTGCTGTGCCTGGCGGGCGACTCCCCCGGGACGCCGCTTTCGCAACGCCGGGCACAGCGCCTGCGCCTGCACGAGCAAGCCAGCCCGCGCCACGTCGCATGCGCGGGGGAGTGGGTGTTCATCGACAACGAGGAACATGGCGTGGTGGACGTGTGCCGCTACGACCCGCGGGACAACGCGCTGCGGCCCGTGTTCAGCAGCGCACTCGGACATGTCATCGACGGCCGGCCGTGGTATGCCGACATCCGTTGCAGCGAGGACGGCTCCTGGCTGTGGCTGAGCGAGCGCCGACAGGGCATGGCGCATGTGCTGCGCGTGGATCTCGAGGCTCGCCGGCTGCTGCCGGCGGCGAGCCTGCCCGTGCCGGAGACTCCGCGCGCACTGGCCGTGCAGGGCGACTGGCTGGTCGCATGCGGGGAGACGGCCGGCGCCTTCAGCGTGCATGCGCGCGACGCCCGCGGGGTGTGGCACGAGCGCCAGCGCGTGGGCTGCGGCGCGCGTCCGATGTGGGTCGAGTTCCTGGTCGCGGCACCCGCCGCGGCGGCGGCCGGCTGATGCCTGGAGGAATATCCGTCATGCGACAACCCGTGCGACTGGTGCGCATGCACCCGTCCGACAACGTGGCCGTGGTGGCCACGCGCGGCGGCCTTGCCGCCGGACAGGCCGTGGACGACGGCCTGCTGCTGCGCGAGGCCGTGCCGCAAGGCCACAAGGTTGCGCTGCGGCGCATCGAGGCCGGCGAGGCGGTGCGTCGCTACGACGTGCCCATCGGCTACGCCCTCGCCACCATCGAGCCAGGCGCATGGGTGCATGAGGGCCTCATGCGCATGCCCGATGCCCGCGCCCTGGAGGATCTGCCGGTGGCCACGCAACTGCGCGAGGCGCCGCCGCTGGGCGGGCAGGAGTTCCTGGGGTATCGCAATCCGGACGGCAGTTTCGGCACCCGCAACCTGTTCGCCATCACAACCACGGTGCAGTGCGTGGCGGGCGTGGTGGCGCAGGCCGCCGAGCGCATCCGGCGCGAGCTGCTGCCGCGCTTTCCCCACGTGGACGGCGTCGTGGCGATCGACCATGCCTACGGCTGCGGCGTCGCCATCGATGCGCCCGACGCGCAGGTGCCGATCCGCACCCTGCGCAACCTGGCGCGCAACCCCAACTTCGGCGGCGAGGTCATGGTGGTGAGCCTGGGCTGCGAGAAGCTGCAGCCCGAGCGCCTGCTGCCACCGGGCAGCATCGCGCTGCGTGACGAACGCCAGGCGCGGGACGAACAGGCGCATGACGGCCTGCACCTGGTGCGCCTGCAGGACCCGGCGCACGGCGGCTTCTCCGGCATGCTCGACGCCATCGTCGCCGCCGCCGAGCCCCATCTGCGCCGGCTGGACGCGCGCAGGCGGGAGGCCGCCGCGCTGTCCGGACTGGTGGTGGGCGTGCAATGCGGCGGCAGCGACGCGCTGTCGGGCGTCACCGCCAACCCCGCGCTGGGCCACGCGGTGGACATGCTGGTGCGCGCGGGGGCCACGGTGCTGTTCTCCGAGGTCACCGAGGTGCGCGACGGCGTGGCGCTGCTGACCGCGCGCGCACGCGACGCCGAGGTGGCGCGGCGCCTGGTGGCCGAACTGGACTGGTACGACGCCTACCTGCGCCGCGGCGGCGCCGACCGCAGCGCCAACACCACTCCCGGCAACAAGGCAGGCGGCCTGTCCAACATCGTCGAGAAGGCCATGGGCTCGATCGTCAAGTCGGGCACGCTGCCCATCGACTTCGTCCTCGGGCCCGGCGAGAAACTCGCACCGGGCCAGCGCGGCCTGGGCTTCGCGGCCACGCCGGCCAGCGATTTCGTCTGCGGCACCCTGCAGGCCGCCTCCGGCATGAACGTGCACGTGTTCACCACCGGTCGCGGCACGCCCTACGGTCTGGCCGCGGTGCCGGTGATCAAGGTGTCCACGCGCAGCGAACTGGCCGAGCAGTGGCCCGACCTGATCGACGTGGACGCCGGGCGCATCGCCCGCGCCGAGCGCAGCATCGCCGAGGTGGGCGAGGAGCTCTTCGCCTGCATCGTCGACGTCGCCAGCGGCCGGCGCCGCCCATGGGCCGAGCGCTGGAATCTGCACAACGCGCTGACCCTGTTCAACCCCGCGCCGATCACCTGAGGGGCATGCGCGGCGACCGGCTCAGTCGCCGTAGCGATGCGTGCGCCGCGCCAGCGGATCGGGCCCGACGTACCTGCGGTAGGCGCCGATCCAGTCGTGGCTGATCTCGTACTGGGCACGCGCCAGGGGAATGCGCCCGTCGCACACCAGGCGATGCAGGCGGTTTTCCAGGCGATCCTTGGCGTAGCTGCCCCAGCCGCCGATCACGTGGTGAGGCTCGGGCCACAGGTTGCGCGGCGAATCCGGCGAGCCGCCGAGTTCGAGGCTGATCAGATGATCCTCCTCGTAGTCGCGCAGGCGCCGGTCGGAGTAGCCGTAGGCGCGGATACCCTCGCGCTTGAGCCGCTCGGTGTAGCGCTCGGGCGGGCGGATGCCCCGCGTGAAGCCCGGCACGCAGATGGTCGAGGCGATGTCGGTCTGCGTGACCCGCGGGTTCAGCGCCCCGGGGGTGAGCGCCGGATTCGGCTCGGCGCTGGCGGCCGGGAACACCACGCCGTAGCGTCCCTGCGCGTCCTGCACGCCGCCCGCGTCGGGCTCGCGACGATGCGCCTGCGCGGGCGATGCCGCCAGGGCGGCGAGCAGCACCAGGGAGATGGCGGCGCAGCGGGGAACGAGACTCGGGGCATGCATGGGAAAAGGGGCGTCTGGATTCGGGCTTCGCATGCTACCGCCCCGCCGGGCTGCCGGACTCACCAGCGCCGCTGCTTGACGAAGTCCACCAGCGCGCGCAGCGCGGGAGGCAGTTGGCGCTGCCCGGGGTAGTACAGGAACGGGCCGTTGAAGCTTGGCCACCAGGGCTCCAGCACGGCCTCGAGTTCGCCGCCGGCGAAATACGGCGCCAGCCAGTCCTCGAACAGATAGACAAGCCCGACCCCCGAGCGGGCCGCGTCCACCGCCAGGTCGGTGCCGGCACCGATGCCCACCAGCAGCGGCCCCTGCGGGTCCAGGCGCAGCACCTCGCCGTCGCGCGCGAACTCCCACGGCGGCCGGACTCCGCTGGAAAAACGCCCGCGCAGGCAGGCGTGGCGCATGAGGTCGCGCGGATGCCGGGGCCGCCCCTCGCGCGCCAGGTAGGCGGGCGACGCGCCCACCGCGAAGCGCTGGGTGGCGGGACCGATGGGCACCGCCACCATGTCCTGCTCCAGGCTCTCGTCGTAGCGTATGCCGGCATCGCAACCCTCTGCCAGGATGTCGACGAACCGGTCCTCGGCGCGGATCTCCAGACGGATCCGGGGATAGGCGGCGAGAAAATCCGGCACGATGCGCGGCAGCACGAGGCGCGCCGCCGCGACCGGGACGTTCAGGCGCAACGTGCCGGCCGGCAGGTCGCGCGACGCCTGTACCTGTTCTAGCGCACCGTCGATCTGCTCGAGCGCCGGGACCAGGCTGAGCAACAGGCGCTGGCCCGCCTCGGTGGGCGCCACGCTGCGCGTGGTGCGATGCAAGAGGCGCACCCCGAGGCGGGTCTCCAGTCTGCGCACGGCTTCGCTCAGGCTGGAGGCGCTGGTGCCGCGCGCCCGCGCGGCGTCGCGAAATCCCCCCGCGCGAGCCACCGCGGCGAAGGCCGACAGATCGTCCATCCTGGGTTCCATGTCGACTCCATTGTTCGCATATCCGCACAGCCCGTGCATCCTAGTACGGCTAGTCGAACAGCACGGAGGCTCCTAGAGTTCTGGAAAACCCTTCCAGGAGCCCCGACGATGAACTTTTCGAACCCGACACCCGATACCCGCCGCTATCGCCTGGGCGGCCGCGAGCTGCAGCGCATGGGCTATGGCGCGATGCAACTGGCCGGCCCCGGCGTGTACGGGCCGCCCGCCGACCCGCAAGCCGCGATGAACCTGCTGCGCGACGTGGTGACCGCCGGCGTGGAACACATCGACACCAGCGACTTCTACGGCCCGCACATCACCAACCAGCTGATCCGCGAGGCCCTGCATCCCTACGCGGACTCGCTGACCCTGGTCACCAAGGTGGGCGCGCGCCGTGGCCTGGGCGGATCGTGGCTGCCGGCCTTTTCGCCCGAGGAACTGCGCAGCGCGGTGCACGACAACCTGCGCAACCTCGGGCTGGAACGCCTGGAGGTCGTCAACCTGCGCCTGATGTTCGACACCCACCACCCGGCCGAGGGCCCCATCGAGCAGCCGTTGAAGGTGCTGGAGCAACTACGACGCGACGGGCTCGTGGGGCACATCGGGCTGAGCAACGCCACGCCCGCGCAGGTCGAGCAGGCGCGCTCGATCACCGAGCTGGCCTGCGTGCAGAATCACTACAACCTGGCCCACCGCGCCGACGATGCGCTGATCGACCGACTGGCCGCGGCGGGCATCGCCTATGTGCCCTTTTTCCCGCTGGGGGGCTTCACCCCGCTGCAGTCGACGAGCCTGTCGGAAGTGGCGCGCGATCTCGGCGCCACGCCGATGCAGGTGGCGCTGGCCTGGCTGCTGCAGCGCTCGCCGAACATCCTGCTGATACCCGGAACGACGTCCGCCGTGCACCTGCGCGAGAACCTCGCGGCCGAGCAACTGCTCCTGGACGAATCCAGCCTGCGCCGGCTGGACGCGATCGCGTCCGCCGGACGAGGCCGCGAAGGTGCTCAGAAACTGTAGCCCACCGCGAGGGTGTAGATCACCGGATGGAAATTGATGTCGGTGCTCGACTGCGAGGTCACGATGCTCGGGCCGGTCCCGCTCGGC